>JAIETE010000312.1 GCA_019745505.1 Candidatus Obscuribacterales bacterium
GTCGCTGCGCCAGCGAGAAAGGAAATGGGCAATATCCTTGCCCATTGAACCGCTCTTCGGAATCTGAGAGAACGGTCCTATTTCGGCATGATTCTTGAAAAATTCGAGCGTATCAGTCTCGCCGCTATCGATGGAATACTCATAGAAAGCAGGTACATTCGAGTACTGTGACATGATGTAGATCTCTCGATTGAAAGCCGGTTGTGGACCATGAATCCAAAGTACGGCACCATTTGCGCTCTCACCTGCAAGCTCGGAGGCTTTTACGACGGCAAGCAAATTATCTTGCCCGCCGGCAAATTTCATTTCTGAAATAACTTTGATACCATTTTCAACTTCCAGCGGCTCGAGTTTCTTTTGCTGCTCATCCGATGCCACCATGACAGAGGTGAGCACGCCTTTAGGAACGCTTCTTAGAGCTGCGACTATCTCTTCGGATTGACCAGCTAGAGCAGCCGATCCATCGAGCACCACAACCAGGTTTTTCGGCGGCTTGACACAAATTGGCTTGATCGTTTCTACGACATATCGTTTCGCCACCTGTCCTTTCTTGAGAGTTTGAATAACCTTTTTCTTGGCCTTTCCAGGCTTGAGAACGCGGGCAACATCCTCCAATTGCTGCCGCACGCCTCTGGAGCCGTCAATCATTACTACTACTTGTTGGGGCTTTCCGTCCTCCTCTGCTACTTCTGCCTCGGCCTGAGCCTGCGCGGCAAGCTCTTGTTCGCGTTTTTTCTTGATCCTTTCTTTCTCCTCCTGCTCTTTCAACTTTGTTGAAATCATGTCGAATACTGCGACCGGTTCCATTTTGTTCGGCAATTGCGCTGCAATTCCTACTTCGCTGCCTTTCAATTCCTCCTTTGTCAGCGGTCCGGCAATTATGTATTGTCCGGATGTACTTTTTGATTGCTTCAATTCTTTGCTGTGCGCCCTCAGGGAAAGGGGCGATTTGATTTTGACCAAATTGCTGTCGCCTTCAAGAGTGAAGTTGGCGGCAACAAAGCGAGGGGTCGGCAATGTTGCCTGCGCAGCGCTCTCGGCTTTCAGCGGGACAACCATGGTCATGCGAATCTTCAGTTCTTCATCTTGCTCGACCGGGTAGCAATGCAATAGAAAACGTCCATGTCCAATGGGAGTCAACATAGCCGGGCAGTTATGATCCGCTTGCACCCAACTTTGCTCACCTTGCCCCGGTTCACTGACCGAAACGGCGATGCGCGCATCAGTGGGCTCTCCATCCTTCCAGAGCGTCATGCCCGTAATCGCGGTTCCCGCAGGCAAAGCAATTTCAGCACGAGCCTCTTCCGGACCGGCGGACTCGTTCTTCAACACATACGTCCAGTTGACGGTGGACGTCAATGTTGCGGGGCTGAGGGAACCACTCAGGAGCGAGCGGGCCAGCGACAAGCCCTTAACAGGCTCGCCGACTACATGGCGGCGCAGATAATCATCCGACATCGCCGACAATTCTCCGGCATTAACATCTCTGAATGGTTTGCCCGTAACTGCAAAATACAGTTGCTTCTGGGTGGATGACTTGATCGGCAAGAACAACCCGGCAAGACCGGCGGCTCTATCGTCCGTGCACTCCATCCTTAATTGCCTTTCAATGCCGAGTGTTCTCAAAACATTCAGACCTCTCTGGCGCTCGGTCTTATCATTCGCTACGGCGCTCTTCTCCGCCAGACGCACATAGAAAGAGGAGGCTTCAGTGGCACAGAGAGATGCAATCGAAACGAGCATTCCAAAAAGCGAAAATATCACCACTTGAGCGCGAGAGGCACGAAAGTCGCGAGCCAAACGAAAACGATTGACCTGGTAGATTACCACCAGCATGGCAAGGAAAGAGAGCGAACTCAAGAAGGTAAAACCAGTGCTGAATGTAGTTCCAATCTCACTCTCCATCACATCGCTGCCCGCGATCATCCCCGCCATGCTTACTGCGCAAATCGCCAATGAAGAGCCGATCGCAGCCCCCGATATAAGTCCTCTGATTGGTGAAAATCGAAGATCCTGCGCTTTCAACAATTTCCACAACCTGAAATTGGCAATTGGAATCAGAACGGCAAACAGCAATTGAACGATCGTTTCTACCGGATGATTGAGCAGAACAAGAGTCAAACGCTTTGCAGCAAAAGCCGCCCCCAGCAACAAAACAGCAAGGGGAATCAAGACTCCAATTGAGACCACGCAAAGATCATTGAAAGAAAAAGGAATCTTCCATTGCAAGTGGACTTTCAATTTACTCGGGTTTTGAACTTCCTTGTCCGGTCTCTGCGCAGACTGTTGACTGCGTTTTTTTCCACTGCGACGATTGCCATTTCGTTCGGCTACAGCAACAGCCGCCGGAGCAATCTTCTCATCGTCCTCCAAGTCAACATCATTGGATTCGTCTTTCTCAGGAACTATGTCCGAACTTTCGCTTTTATCGTCACTCATATGACTATCTCCACACATGGTCCAGACGGCATCATTGAGTGAAGCGGCAGGCAATGCGCATGCCAAAACACAACTCAATGAGGTGCTCGCAATTGAACTCGTTGTCTGACTAGTAAGTTTGAAACACTGGAAAACCCAGCGTTGCAAATCTAACGCGAATAGCACTGAGAATCGATAGGGTTAACCCTGAACGCAGGTCGGCAACGGTAATGAGTAACTGCTGATTGTGCTTATCGCTAATTAGGAGCAGCTTCCAATTTGTACTCGGGCGCCACCGCTCCAGTTCCGAGCTTGATGCCAGCAGCCCGCGCTGCGTACTCATCGGCTTCTTTCTGTCTGCCTTGCAGACGAACCACTTCTGCAAGTTTTGTTAAAGCCTCTTTCATTTGAGAACTGGCGGAAGAGCCATTCTCCAATATAGCAACCGCCTTACTCAGACTCCGCTCCGCCCCTTCTTTATCTCCGAATTGAAGCTGTGCGCTCGCATAATCTTTATAGAGAGTTGCAAGAGCAGGGCTTCGGCTGCCGTACAAATTGACCGCTTGCTTAAGTGTCTCTTCGTATGTTTTTACTTCCTCTTGCTGCATTCCGCAAATCGAATACACTTTTGCCAGCTTCTGCAATCGACGGACATAGGCGAACGGCTCAGAACATCTAAGATTGATTACGGAAGCACGCTTGAGCAGAGGAATTGCAAGAGGAGCAGTCTTTGGTTCATGGCTGTAGCATGTCGCCAGGATAGTCAGCAGTGAAGTCAGCTCCCAGTAGTCTTTGACCTCATTCCTTTCGCTCTCTTCCAAAGACTTTCGGGCCGGTTCGAGTGCGGCTTTATAGTCTTTCATATAGACAAGCAAGTAAGAACGAGTGACACCCAGCTCTTTCTCCTGAGTCTTATCTAAAATCTCTTGAGACAGTCGTGCGTACTTCTCAGCCAGATCAAAATTTCCGCTGGCGTTATAAAGCTCGGCAAGCTGAAAACAGATCGATCCGGCAATAATACTATTGGATTCAGCACCACCAGCCAGTTCCAACTCCTTTTGCAAAGCCAGCACGGCCTTTTCCGAATTGCCGTGCAATTGGAAAAAGTGCGAGGCATCGCTCAAATAGTCGGCTCGCTCCAACGGTGAAACAGCCGGCGAATCTTTGAGCAAATTCTCCGCCGACTCAAAACACTTCTCCGCCAGGTCCGGTTGTGATGTTGCCAGGTACGCCAGCGCCAGAGTATGCAAGACTCGCCCGTACAGCGCATG
The DNA here is from genome assembly GCA_019745505.1 of Candidatus Obscuribacterales bacterium. Classification (GTDB taxonomy): domain Bacteria; phylum Cyanobacteriota; class Vampirovibrionia; order Obscuribacterales; family Obscuribacteraceae; genus QKMZ01. Next base: position 3,690 of record JAIETE010000312.1, read on the forward strand.
CTGTTCTCCTGTAAGCTGCTTGCAAAGCTTGCGAGCGGCAATGAGAATTTCCTGGCACCTGATCGCGTTCGCCCCGTGAATCATAGTAAATTGCCGGTTCTCCGCCTTTCTCACCAACAGCTGCCGGCAGTCTCCCAATACAACCGCTAATTGGCGCTGCAGTTTCAGAGATTGCTTGCTGCGCTGTGGGCCGGCAGGAGGGAGAATCTTCATTTGCTTTTCAATTGAATCAAGAGAATTCTGCGCCATTGCGACAAGTCTGTATGTGCGCAAGCCACTCTGAACTTCCTCCGGAGAACTCACCAGCTGGCTCTGATACTCGACCACCTTCTGCTTGTTCTGCAAGACCATATTCAAGTCAATCAATTCTTCCAGAGAAGCATTGATGCGGACCAAATTGTTGGAACGCTGGGCTTGCTTAAGCGCCAGTGTAAAGAAAGTTTCGGCGCGCGTATAGTCGCCTTCGTCAAAACTCTTTTGACCGTTGTAATCCATCTCCGGCCAGCTCTTCACGCTGTCTTCGGCAAAATACCGGTCCTGGGCATGCCACAATCCGATACAGCCGATACCGACACTAAATACGGTGACAAGCCAGAAGAGCTTGACCGACATACCTCTGCTCTTCTTTGCAGCGGCTTTGCTGAAATTGAGGTCGATCATGGCCTTTAAAGCGCCGAATCCGACCATTTCATCTTCCAAGCCGATCTTGGACAAAGCTTCATCCAGCTCGGCGATTGTCTGATACCGCTGAGAAGGCTCCTTAGCCATCGCCTTGAAAAGAATCGAATCGAGCTCCAGGGCATAAGGCAAATCTCTTCTGCGCGAACTGATTGAGACAGGCTGTTCGTGCATGTGCATTTGAATAGTCTCAAAAGCAGTTGGCCCTTGGAATGGCGGAGAGCCAACGAAAATAGCGTAAAGCACACAGCCCATGGAATAGATGTCGGAGCGATGGTCGAGCTTCTTGCCCTGGCATTGCTCCGGGCTCATGTAGAGAGGACTGCCGAGAATCTCACCTGAACGCGTAAAATTCTGGGCATCAGCGCTGTCCTGTTGAACAATTTTGGCGATACCGAAATCAACAATCTTCACAGCTTCCGTATTTTTCTGCAAAAGCACGTTAGCTGGTTTGAGATCCCTGTGCACCACACCATTTTCGTGCGCGTGAGTCAGCGCGCTGCACATCTGCCTCAACACGCTTATGCCTCGCTCCAGTCCGAGCGGTCCTTCCGAAGCTAGCACTTCCGCGAGAGACTTGCCCTCGATATACTCCATCACCAAATATGGTGGTATGTTGTTGACGTTGAATTCGAATACCGTCACCAAATTTGGATGTTTCAAGCGGCTGATCGTTTGAGCTTCTTGCTGAAAGCGCGGCAAATCCTGCCTTGTATGGCCGGACTGCAGCGGCATCATCTTGATTGCGACGTTGCGCCCAAGCGAAAGATCTCTGGCCTGGTAGACGACGCTCATTCCGCCGATACCCAGACGCTTCACGATGCCATACTTGCTGTCGAGGATTTCTCCTACCAGCGAATCAGCAATAATCTCCATCGGCTCGCCCTTGGATCTCGAGCCTACCGAGGTAGTCTTTTCCTGGGAGACATCTTGGGCCGAAGGCGGAGGACCCGCGCGCGGCGTTTTGTCCTCCTCAATTGAAAACTCTTTATCTTCAGGCTCCATCTGGCTTCCAAGGGTCTCCAGCCAAGAGAAATATCAAGCTAAGCGTCAGATAATTGGGGCTATACCTGTATTAGCTTCTTATGTATTCCCACTTGGCAGAGACTTTAAGCCATATATTAAGCTTACGACTGGGAGCTGCCCATTCCGTGGCGAGCACCATTCAGGGGATATCCTCTGCAAGAAGCGGCATTCCGGACCTTGCTCAAGAGCTCTGCCGAACCAAGCGACCCGGAAGAGACATCGGGCGGCAATTGAGTATAAATTCCTGAGGCTGCAAAAGCATTCAAATCACGTACTGATATCGCATTCGGTATCAGTTTCCGGTTGTTAGAATCAGACGGCGAAAGGGAAAACAAAACCTGCTCTGAGTTCAAATTTTCAAACAACCACTCTTCGCCATACTCCTGCAAAAGTTTGAACGCGCGCTGGAAAAGTGCCGGGCTTCTCAACTGTGGCTGCAGCTCTAAATCTAAGCGGTGAAATCCTTTGTCGATGGAAGAGGGCTTGGGCAGCGCAGTCTCCAGTCCTTCGATTTCGCATCCACGCAGAATTGCCGGCAAGTCATCATCCCGAACGAGATAGGCTCGTGCAACTACCGCCTCGATATACGCGCGCAATTTCATGCGGCGAATCGAATCCGGCCGCTCCGAGAATCCAACGCCGATTCCTTCGGCTTGCAGCGCCGGGTGGCTGCAAAGTTCGGTGACAGCCGAAAGCAGGCGAGCATTTGTAGAGAGATTCAACAAATCAGGTGCCAGGCACTCTTTCAAAATGAACCAATTGAGATTGTTTGCCGACAATCTCAAACGCAACAAATAGTCGAACACAAAACTGTTGATACAACCCAAAAGAGCGGTCAACAGCGCGACTTTAGAGGACGCATCATCAACACCAATGGTCAACGCCGGCACGGAGTTTCCACACGGCCAATCGCCAATCATTGCAGCAATGCAAGTACGAGAATTGGTAGAAGCCCCGACGGCCAGATAGGCGATCTTCACACCGCGCTCCGGTTGCAGCTCTATGTAAGTGTCTAAATCGAGCAAATACTGAGGCAGTATGCTTTTTTGCCAGAAAGGCAATTCCGACCACTCGGCGCGGCGACCCTTACCTTGCAGCCAGGCCTTCTTCGCCCAATCGTATTGACCGATCATACGCCCCTCATAAACGGGCAGGAGCACATGCTTTATATCATCGAGCGCAACGGCCATACGGCGATCGGCAGACAATACAAATTCCCCTTCATGCCGGCTATCGAACATTTCAACCGAACGCCAGTCTCCTTTCAGCCAGTGCCCAAAAACATCCGGAGCATAGCCATCCTTCTGGGCCGTAGTTCGCTCGACAAACAACTTTGAATCGTTGGTCATATCGAACTCTCGGCGAAATGAAACAGGATAAGAGCCAAGCGGCTTACACCTCTCAGCAAGTCGCTCCGCCAGAGTCAAATCAGAAGCGTAATTGGTCTCCATGAAGGCGAGGTGCACCGGGGAGAGTGTGCTCAAAGTTTCTACTCTGTAAGTAAATGAAGAACTTTCCCTGCCAGGCGCAACGCGGAGGAAATTGCAGTCAATCGAATGAGAGCTTCCGCCTTTTATTACGCCGATGGTGCAAAACTTGAATGATCTGTGAATCGAGAAAAGTCCCTCTCTATTGTGATAGCCGCGCAGAAAAAGCCAACGGCACTTTTCGATGAAAAGGCGTCGCAAGCCGGTGGCTCCTTTGTCACTGTAAATGCCGGACGGCACTATCTGCGCCATCACTCCGCCCTCTTTCAGAAGATGGTAACCGAGTTCCAAAAAAAGTTTGTAAGCATTGCAGTCTCCACCTCCCTGGTGGTGAGTATGGGCCTGCACGAAAGCCCCAAAGCCTTCATGATAGGCTAAATACTGTTCCCACTCCCGCTTTAGCTCACCATCCTGCGCCATAAGCTCTCGCTGGCGAGCCAGAGCGGCTTGCTTGCTCAAGGTCATAAAGCCGGGATCATATCGCGAAAAAAACTCCCTGGAGTTTGCTTTCTCAATTTCCCAGGGAGGGTTAGTCAAAACCAGGTCGAAGCCGGGATTTTCACCGGAAAAAACCTCAGGGAATTCCAGCGCCCAATGAAAGACTCTCATCCGCGAGGCAAACGGCGAGCAATTCTGTCTTTCAACTGGCGCCCCCAGCAGTGCAGAAAAATATTTCAAGCATTCAAAATCGAGACTGAGTCTATCGCCACTGTCTCTAAGACCGAGAAGAGCATTGCCGCAGCGAAGCGACGGAAACAAGTCCCTGCCCTCAAAAGCAGGCAAGCCGCAGCGCAATGCCAATCCCGCTTTTGCAAGATCTACGGCCGCAGCATCAACATCTGTCCCGTACAAACATTGCTGCGCTACCACCTGCAATACCAGCAATCTCAGTTCATTTTCCTCAATCGATTTGAGCTCGCCAGCAACACCTCGAAAATCGGTATGCTCTTCCACACTTTTGCATAACGAATTCCAGTCATCTTCATTGTTGTCTACGGAGAGTTTGGCAAGGACACAATTCGTCAGCAGCTCCGCAGCTAATTGCAGGAAAGTTCCGGCCCCCATTGCCGGATCGACTATCCTGAGCGCGAGTTGCTTTTCAACCGGAATTAGCGCATTCTTTGCTGAAAGAATTTCAGTGAGTGCACGATCATCGCTTTCTGGTTGTCTGAGCACGAGCGGCTTCAAGGCCATCGTCGTCACTTCCGCAGCCAATTCGTCAGGAGTGTAGAAAACGCCATGACGCCGTTTCTCTTTTTCGCAGATGACGATACTGTACCGACCAGACTCGAGAGAGAGCCTCTGATTGAGCAAGAACTCATAGGCATCGATCAGTTGGCGAAACGAAAGATCCGCAGCGCCACCGGCAACGATTTTTCGGATGACGGATTTGCGAACCTGCTCGAAAGTGTGAGTCGCCGTTTGCAGTCCGTCATCGCAATCGAGACGAAGAGACTTACTGTTTAGAGAATCGACGAATTGTGTTGCAAAGCTGAGCGCGAGATCTGCAAGCGCGCCGGAGTCCAATTTAGTCTTTGCCTGTCTCAATCGCTTGCTCCATCCTCACACTTAGTTTACATCCAGATTTGTTATTCTTTGACTGAAAGATTCAGGTTATGGGTATTATTCGCGCAAGAGCTCCGCAGCATATACAGCCGCTTACTTTTGGGTCAAAACCTTGTCCGACGATGAAATTGAAACCAGCGAACAGGCCGATGCAGAGGAAAGTCATTCTGACGCGTTGATCAAGTCGGCATCAAAAGATGAGAGAGAACCACTGCTGCAGGGCATAGGCGTGAAGCTGGTGGCGGCCAGCGCAGCCTGCGTCGGTCTACTGGATATCTGGCTGGGAATCAAAGGTGACATTTCAGATAATCCGCTCTCGTCTTACCTCCCGCTCGAAAGCCATATCACCAAGAGTTTGATCATTTGCTTCGGTCTGATACTCACGTATCTTGCCGTCAATCTGCGCGAGCGCAAGAAAAACGCCTGGGCCTTAGCCACAACGATTACAACACTTTCACTGGTTACGCACCTTGTCCACAAAGACTTCGGCGCAGGCGTTTGGGCTCTAGGTGGGCTGGCCATCCTTCTTTTTGCGCTCAGAGCAGACTTCTCTGTAAAGAGCGAGCGTCAATCCGTGTCAAAAGGTATCTGCGTCTCGCTTGGCACGATTCTTCTGACGCTGATATACGGAACGCTCGGATTCTTTGTCATGGACAAGCGAGATTTCGGCATAGATTTCAGCATGGCCGATTCGATAAAACGAACCCTGGATGGATTTTTCCTGATCGGAAACGCCGACTTGGTGCCGGCTACACATCACGCAAAATGGTTTCTCAAGTCATTGAATGTGGCCGGAGCTACCACCATCTTCCTGATCGTCACCAGCCTCTTTCGACCACTCAAGTACCACTTTGACACGCAAGAAAAAGAGAGAAAATTGGCTCTCTCCATTGCCCAAAAGTATGGGCGCTCATCTATGGATTTCTACAAGATGATGCCGGACAAATCTCTTTTCTTCTCGCAGTCCAAAAACTGCTTTGTCTCCTACGCAGTCGCCAACGACGTAGCAGTAGTGCTTGCAGATCCGGTCGGACCGGACGAGGAGCTGAAGACGGCACTTCAAGAATTCGTCGACTGGGTCACGGACAGCGGTTGGCTCCTCTGCTTCTTGCAAGCGGAGCCGGAGTACTTGAACCTTTACAAATCGCTGGGATTTGAAGAAGTCAAAATTGGCGAAGAAGCACGAGTCGATATCGACAAGTTCGCTGCCGAAACGATCAAGAAAAAAGACTTCAAAGGCAAAGAGAACAAATTCAAAGGTTTCGCCCTGGTGCGCCACGAACCTCCGCATTCACAGGATTTAATGGAGACAGTCGAATCAATCTCAAACGAATGGCTCGCTTTGCCCGGTCGTTCAGAGCACTACTTCACACTGGGCAGATTCGAGCGCTCCTACATACAAACCACTCCGCTCATTTGCCTAGACAATGCGGACGGCAAATCGATTGCCTTCGTGAACGAAGCCAAATCTTATTTTCCAGGTGAGATCACCATTGACCTCATGCGACATCGCAACGAAGTCCCTTCGGGCACAATGGATTACCTTTTCCTGAAACTCTTGCAGGCTTACAAAGAAAGAGGCTACAAATATTTCAATCTTGGTTTGGCAGCTCTATCAGGGGTGGGAGACAGCCCCGACGCATCACTGAAAGAAAGAGCCCTCTACCAACTCTGCGAACACTTGAACAAGGGCTTTTCATACAAAGGCCTACAAAAATACAAACAGAAATTCGATCCCATTTGGCAGGGACGCTACTTCGTATATCGCGGTGGTCCGGCAAAACTTTTGAAGTGTGTTCTGGCTTTCAAAAAAGTCACGGGTTATTAAACAATTCGAGGAAACAGGCAATGACGGCATCCACAATCGAGAGCGGAATTTCGATAGACCTTATCGATACACCCTGTCTCATTGTTGATATGGATCTGGTAGACGACAACTTGAACAAGCTCTTTTCCAAGTTTCGTGATTTGCAAGTCAAAGTTCGCCCGCATCTCAAAACCGTAAAAAATCCGGAATTCGCAAAATTGCTGTTAGCGCAGGGAGCAACAGGAGTTTGCGTTGCCAAAGTCTCGGAGGCAGAAGTTATGGCCGAGGCAGGTATTGAAGACATTCTTATCACCACCGAAATTATCGGCTTACCAAAGATCGAGCGACTGACCAAACTGATTACCAAACATGATCGGATACGGGTAGTCATAGACAGCTCTGCCGGTGCAACCGCGATGCAGGATGCCGCATGGCAAGCCGGCATCAAGCTGAATGTTCTGATTGAACTGAATGTAGGACAAAACCGTGCCGGCGTAGAGCCCGGGCAATCAGCTCTGATATTAGCGAACGAAATTTCCAAGCAGCCCAATCTCAACTTGATCGGCATACAGGGTTATGAAGGTCATCTTCAATTGCTGACTAATGAGGAAGAGAGGCAACGACTCTGCGTTGAGGCGATGGAAAAGCTTATGAATACAGTTTCTTTGCTGAGACAGAATGGACACAAAATCGAAGTAATCACTACCGGGGGTACTGGGACATCCGAATATTGTGCTGCCGGAGGAGCCAATGAAATTCAGCCCGGCAGCTTTGTCTTCATGGACGGAGCTTACCGAAAAGCGATTGGCAATCGCTACCAAAATGCACTCACTTTGGTTTCCACCGTCATAAGCAAGCCTGCAGAAAACAGATGCGTAATCGACGCCGGCTTCAAGTCTCTTTCTACCGACAGCGGCAACGCGGAATTGAAATTGCACGGCGACATTTCATATCGTCCGGCCGGCGATGAACATGGAATTTTAGAGAGCAGCGGTGGCAAGGTAAATCTCAATATCGGCGATCGAGTGGAACTAATTCCCAGCCATATCGATACTACCGTAAATCTGCATGATTACTACTACTGCCATCGCGGCGGCAAACTCGAAAATGTTTGGAGAATCTCGGCGCGCGGCAAAGTCCAATGAGCTTAAGGCATAGAGCGTGCGGCGTTCTGAGAGATGGCGCGACGCAAGATGGCTTGAGCTGTATTGTCCATTGTTTCAGCATCGGATTGTTTGCCCGTGCTGCGCAAAACGCGACTGAAATCGAACAGGCATGATGCTGCCAGCAAGCTCTGCTCACCTGCAGATTTAGCGGTGCACGCAACCGCCCATGAATAGATCTGCTCAGCGTTTGCCATTTTGCCCTGACAGTAATTCATGAAAGCCAGCTTATTCAAACGAAGCGCTACTTCCAGCTTTTGCGCAGCCAGGGGAACTGCCGGCAGGCTGGAAGTGTAGTCAGCGATTACAGCAGAATTAGCCGGCGACTGAGGATTTTGCTCATCTTCGATAAGCTGCAAAAGCGCCTTTGTCCGCTTGATCATGCTTGCTTCGGAAGTATACGATTTCTCGTATATAGCCAGAGCCTTTAATAGCAGCGGCTTGGCTTCATCGAATTTGCGCTGCGAGAGATACAACGCAGCCAGACCACTCAAGTCTCGTGCGACACTCGGATGGTCCGCTCCCAACGAAAGAATATCAGTCGAGATCATGCGCTCGTAGAATGCGACTCGCTGCTTGTTGATCTCTTCCAGCGCGACAAAATCAGTCATTTGTCTGTCCGGGGTAATCGCCGCACCGGCAACAGGAGGCGATCCAATCTCCAAGATGCGACTCTCTTCGACGGCTGCCGCAGAACCTGCCAATCTGGATGAAACTTCCTTGTTGAACAATGAAGCAGAGACACCCTGCGTCCTATCGACCGAGCCGAGTGAATCTTTCAGCAACTCTTTCTGAAATGCGGAACTGAAAGACTTGCCACGATTCTCCAGCTTTGTCAAAAGATCGATATAGTCGGCAAGATTCTGCTCGACCAGCTCACTCGACGGCAAAACCTTCTGGCTCATTAACACACCAAGCGACGCAAAATACATTTGCTCCGCTTTGAGAGGAAGACCTAGTTTGAAAGTCACTCGCCCAAGTCTGTGAAGATGATCGGCATAGGCAAGACTTGTCTTTCCTTCAGACTTTTCGACAATAGCCACTGCTCTCGTCAGAATTTGCTGCGCCGCTTTATAATCACCTTCGTCCTCACGAACGGCTGCATATGCGGTCAATGGCGCCGCAAGTTTAGGCGTTTCTTTACCATAAGCCTTTTCCAGTGTCTTTATTGCTTTTTTGTAAAAAGGAATAACAAGCTCGTAGAATCTATCTCTCTGATAATGGGCACCGGCCAGACTTTGGTAACAAAGAGCAATGTCGTCGGCAGATGCATTTCTATTGTTTTTCACGTTGCGCAGCGCTTCAGCAAATGCGGCTTCTGCAGCCTCCAATTCTTGAGTCTTGAGCTTGCGTTCACCTTCGACATATGGAGTGCGCCAATCGGCATCGACAGTTTGCTTAACCTTAGCCGTCGCCGGTGGTGATGACAAAACTGCCAGAGCAATAGCGATACTGACTGAAAAGACGCGCATAAAATTCACTCCGCCCAGGGCAGCTTTCGCTCGAAATCAGGATGTCCGTTCAGGTGATATGGAACCGGAGTGCCATTGTCCGGCTCGCGCTCAAACGAACCGTTGTGAATCGGATCAGGAGGCCTTGGCACCCAATCATGCAAGGCATCGGGATTTGGTTTCATCAAGTCCTTCTTGATTTTGTCATCACGCAGTTTTTCACGCAGGTCGCGCTTCATTTTCTCTCTTGCATAGAAATAAGAAGTGCGATCATCGGCGGTTTTGCCAAAGAGATCTTTGGCACGCGCGGCATCATCATCCGGGCGAGTATCCGACCTTCTTTTCACTGCGCCCAGGTCGACAAAACTCTGTTTGCGAAAGTCGGTATCGATGAAAGTCTTCTTCGAGAACTCCGAGCCATCATATGGATCATATAAGCTTCTTGTCTGGCGGGCTCTCTGATCGAGCACTTCTTGTTTTTCCTCGCGCCTGTCGCGCATTTCTTTGCGCTCACGCTCATCTTCACGCAGATAATCGACCCGGCTCAAATCGTCTCCGCCCTTGTCCGGACGTGTGCCGGTCTCCACATCCTTGCTATTTGCATCATCTATCAGCGGATCTGCAGTAACACCGCTGATGGTGCCAAACAGAATTAACAATGAGGATAAGAAAAATATTTGACCGCGCCAGAGGACAGAACGGCAAATCACTTCCCGTTCGCTGATTACTATCTCTTGACTGCGGCTTTCCATGATGCTGATTCTACTCTCCCAAGCCCTGATTGCAAAAGTTTCGACCGCAGAGACTCAAGCGCTTTGCGCAAGACGATATCAAGTATTTTGAACTGCATGTCTTATCAGAATGACGGGCGGAATATCTAGTAATATATACGCTGATTCGCAGCGGGCCTCGGTCGCAACTGTTGCGAATCAAGCGCAATCAGATAATTCGGCTTTGTAAAAAATGACCCTGCGGAAACTAGGAATGAGCTGTGTAGCTATCCTGGCTTGGCTCGCAGTATTACTGACAAGCGTCAATCTTCCTGCCTGCGCCGCCGGCCGCGAAGTAGAAGTACCGGACTTTCAGTTTCAGCCGATTCGCCCCACTCAAGCCGTGACCATTCGCGAAGCTGTCGATGTTTCCCTTCGCAACTATCCTCAAATTACGTCGAAGCTTTTTAAGCTGAGAGCGGCGAAAGCAAATGTCGCGTTGGCAAAAACGCAATATTTGCCCAACCTCAACATTGACACCCAAGTATCCGCCGTGACGCCGAACCGCGTCGCCAGCGTCGTTATGAACAACGTGTCCGGCTTCGATACCGTGCCGGTCGATTCCGGTCCATCGGCGAAGAGCACGACTTTGGCACCAGAATGCAACAACCTGCAAGGTCTTAACTTGAACTGGTTGCTCATTGACTACGGCATGCGCAAAGCCAACGACCGCTTCGCCTACGCGGATGCACGCACGGCAAGAGCCGACGTCGCTCTGACAAAATTGGATGTCGCGTTTCACGCAGCCGACGCTTTCCTGGATGCAGTAGCAGCCAAGCAAATCATCAAATCCACTAACGCCGCGCTAGAGCACATGGAAGCGGCCAACTTGCGCGCCAAGACACTTGTAGCTGAAGGATTGCGCCCCGGCGTTGATGCCGCCGATTGGGATTTCGAAGTCTCGAGAACAAAAATCGCACTTATCAAAGCCGAAAAGAGCACGCGCTTAGCTCTGGTCGACCTGGCGGAAAAAATGGGCACAGCGTCGACGGACATCGACATCGTTTCTGACCCGCTCACGCGCAGCCCGCTCTACGTCAACACGATATCCGCCGTCGACTTGACTTCGCACCCGTTGGCGCGCATGAAGGAAGCGGAGATGTATCGATGGAAAGCCAAGTGGGACGTGCTGGATAAAGCATGGCGCCCGCACCTGTGGTTGAACGCCTCGGTGTGGGGGCGGGGCAGCGGCGCAGACAAATCCGTAAATCCGATTGGCTCGGTGGCTGGCGGTTTTCTCCCGCAGGTTTTCAACTACATGGTTGGTGTCTCTTACAGCTTCCCTGTTCTTGAATACTTTCCTCTGAAGGCGCAGAAGGACATGGCTCGCAGCAACCAGATGGCTGCCAAGGCAGACTTCGACCTGGCGATGCAGGTGCTGGAGCGCAAAGATGCTCGGGCGCGCATCGAGTTGGAGATGACGCGCAAGGTGGCGGCGCAAACTCCCATACTCGTCGAGTCAGCAAGAGTTAGAGAAATCAAGGTATTGAAACGCTACAGCGCCGGGCTGACCAACATGGTTTCGCTGGCAGACGCGGAGAAAGCTCTGGCGGAAGCGGAAGTCGAAAACGCCCTGGCGCAGATTGAGGTATGGCGATCGATCCTGCATCTTGGCTACGCGCAAGGAGACCTGGGACCTTTTCTACAGTTGGTCGACATCGTGTCCGGAAACAGCAAAGGCAATCAGGGATAAAACAGCTTTATGTGGATAATCGCATTTGCAATGAAACGACCGATCACCGTTGTGGCGGCCGTTTTGAGCATCGTGCTCATTTCTGTAATGGCGATTACAAGCATGAAGCGCGACATCTTCCCGGACCTTAAAATTCCGGCGATTTACGTCATTCAGGGATACGGCGGCATGTCGCCCGAGCAAATCGAGGGCTACATCACATCGACTTACGAACTGTATTTCTTGTACGTGCCTGGGATTGAGCACATCGAATCGAAAACGATCCAGAACCTTTGTCTGATGAAGGTCTACTTCCATCCGGACACAGACATGGCTAGCGCCATGGCGGCAATTGTCGCCATGTGCAACCGCGCCACCAGCTTGATGCCGAAAGGCACTTACAACCCCTTCGTACTGCGATTCGACCCTGGAAGTTTGCCGGTCGGACAACTCGTCCTATCCTCCGATACGAAGAGCGTAAAAGAACTGGAAGACCTTGCCTACACGCGTATCCGTCCGATGCTGGCAACGGTTCCGGGCGCTGAAGCACCGCCCCCCTTCGGCGGCAACGTGCGCAGTATCGTCATCAGCGTCGATGCGGACAAGTTGCGTCGCTACAACATCTCAGGCGACGAAGTTATCGAGGCGCTCAACGGCGGCAACCAGGTGCTGCCATCCGGTAACGTGCGCACCGATGATTACATGAGAATCGCCACGGTAAACACCGATTTGCCGGACATTCATCAATTGGATTATTTGCCGATACGAACCGGGCATGGTCCACAGATATTTATCAAGGACATCGGCGTAATTCAGGATTCTTCCGACATCCTTGCCGGCTACGCGTTGTTCCAAGGCAGACAGACGGTGTACATTCCGGCAGTTAAACGCGCGGATGCATCCACCGTTTCTGTTGTGGATGCTCTCAAAGAAGCGCTGAAACGGATGCAAGCGGTATTGCCCAATGACGTCAAAATCAGTTATGAATTCGACCAATCCAAGTACGTCAGAGAGGCAATTAACGACGTATTTCATGAAGGCTTGATGGGAACGATCCTGCCCGGTCTGATGATTTTGCTCTTCTTGAAAGATTTTAGAAGCACGCTCATCGTCGTGACAACTATTCCTATTTCATTGATGTCTGCAATCGTCGGGTTGTGGCTCTGCGGACAAACCTTCAATATTCAAACTCTCAGCGGGCTGGCTCTGGCAATCGGTATCCTCGTCGACGAAGCGACCGTTTGCATCGAGAACATTCACAGCCACCTTGCCGAAGGCGTGGTGTTGCACCGTGCAGTTTTCGATGCCTGCGTAGAAACGATGGTGCCAAGATTGCTGGCGATGTTGTCCGTAGTTGCCGTATTCGTGCCGTCATTTTTCATGACGGGCATTACGCGAGAACTTTTCATCCCGCTCTCATTAGCGGTCGGCTTCGCCATGATTGCATCGACCACACTGGCATCAACCCTCGTACCGATTCTCGGGGTCTGGCTAATCAAACCTGAACACGAGAGTGGCGGTGAGCACAAAGAGAAGAAGCCGGATTTCATCGAAGGTGTGAAAGACAAACTCGGCGATCTGCTGAAATTTCTCATGCCGTTTCGCTTGCCGCTGGTGCTCGGCTATGTCGGCATCGCCATCACAATCGTTGTCTTCCTATACGGAAACATCGGGAAGCAACTTTTCCCCGATTCGGGCAGCTCGCAGTTCCGAATGAGAATTTCCGCACCAACCGGCATGCGCGTCGAAGCACTGGAAAAACGCGTTTTACGGACCCTGGAAATCGTCAAAGAATTAGCCGGTAAAGAGAACGTCGAAAAAACGCTCGGTTATGCTGGTCAGCAGCCTCCATTCTTTGTTATCAGTTCTGCATTTCTCTGGACGAGCGGACCGCACCAAGCGGTTATGGATGTTCAGCTGAAGGAAGACTCGAAGATCAATATGTCTGACTTCAAAGAGCGTTTGAGGAAAAGACTTGCTAAAGATATTCCCGACACGAAGTTCTCTTTCGAGCCTGGCGACCTGGTCAGCCAGATTATGAACCTCGGCTCGCCGACACCAATTACGGTGCAAGTGACCGGGCATAACATCATCGCCGACAAAGTCTTCGCAGGCAAGATTCTAAAGGAGATGCAGAAGATTCCGGAGCTGCGAGATTTGCAGTGGGGTCAAGCGCTCGACTATCCATCAGTACAAATTGACATTGACAGAGAACTGGCCGGACAGCTTGGCGTAACACCGCTAGACATCGGCAGATCACTGCAGCCCGCCTATTTCTCCAGCCGATTTGTTCACCTCAGCTTGTGGCGTGACAAAGACAGCGGATTCTCATATCAAGTCCAAGTCCAGGTGCCTCAAGATCAAATTCGCTCGAAAGACGATATTGCCAAGTTCCCGACTATGAACAGCGCCAAACGCATTCAAATGTCGGAATGGAAGGACCAACTTGAAGATCAAGTGACGAATCGAGCCTATCCGGATCGCAAGCCGCGCTACGCACAACACCCTCTCATTCAAGATGTGGCAAGTGTTGCGTATGGCACCACCAATGGTGAATTCGACCGTTATAACATGATGCGTATGGTCTCACTGACAGCCAACCTGCAAGGAAACGATCTGGGACGGGTTGGAGATGCCGTAAAAGAAGCAGTACGCCGAGCCGGAAAACCACCGCAAGGCGTTTTCGTCGATGTAATGGGACAGGTTCCGCTGCTCGAAGATACTTTCTTCCACCTGCTCTCTGGATTGGTACTTGCCGTTGTCGTTATCACCCTCATGCTGCTTGCCTACTTCCAGGCGGCACGCGTCGTCTTGATCGTTATGTCGACAACTCCGGCTATCTTGCTCGGTGTATTGACGATGCTCACGGTCACGGGCACCACGTTGAACGTCCAGTCATTTATGGGTGCCATCATGTGCATCGGCGTCGGAATTGCCAACGCGATTTTGATGGTCGTGTTTGCCGAAGAAAGCCGCGCCAAGGGAATGAACGCCGAGGAAGCGGCGATTCACGGTGCACAGCAGCGAATGAGGCCCATTCTCATGACCTCGATCGCGATGGTGGCAGGCATGGTGCCGATGGCCCTTTCAACCACTCAAAGCGCCCCCCTAGGACGCGCGGTAATTGGGGGGCTGACGATGTCCACATTGTCGGTTCTAACGCTTCTGCCGCTTGTATTTGCAATCATTCAGAATAAGGCGACCCTCGCATCTAGATCACTTCACCCAGACGATCTCGGTCTTTAAGGAACGAACAAGGACAAAAACTGATGGAAAGTCATCCCGGAAAAGCATCAATCTTCAGTCCAAAGAATTTGATATTCGTCGTCATCGTTCTCGCTCTGGCAGGTGGTGCGTTCTTCTTGCTTCAGATGCGCCACAACCAACCGCTGGTCTCGACAGAGGAAAAACAAACAGTAGTTTCTGTTCCGGTCACAAAAGTTATATCGAAAACACTTTTTCGAGAAGACCAACTGCCCGGTGAAATCAACGCTTACCAAGATGTTCTCATTTATCCCAAAGTACCGGGCTTCATCAAATGGCTCGGTGTAGACCGCGGCTCTATTGTGAAACAAGGGCAGCCGATGGTGAAGATGTACGCGCCGGAATATCTCGCGCGCAGAACCGAAGCCCAGGCGAAGGTTGCCGCAATCAAGGCTGCTCTGTCAGCCGAAGAATCGAGATTGAGCGATTTGCAGGCAGAACTCAAGAAACATCAAGCTACATTGCTTGCCGACCAATCGACATATCAGCGCGTCTACACTGCGTCACTCGTTCCCGGCGTAATCGCAGATAACGACGTTGTGCAATGGGCGCAAACAGTCGAAGCAGATCGGCAGGACGTCAATACTTTCATAAAGCGCGTCAACGCCAAAGCTCATGAAGTTGCGATGAAAAAAGAAGAAGTCGACGCGATGAAAAAATCATTCGAGAATTTCGCGGACTTCGCCTCCTACCTGGAAATTCCGGCACCATTCGACGGATATGTGACGGAAAGAAAGATGCACGTGGGCAGCTTCGTCGGTCCAGATGGAACTGGTGCTTATCCACCTATTTGCCGCCTCAAACAGCTCGACCTCCTGCGTATCATTGCTCCGGTTCCTGAAGTAGATGCGGCCGGTGTGGTGCTCGGATCTGAAGTGCAATTTTCCGTTTCCTCGTTCCCGGACAAACGCTTTACAGGAACGGTCGCTCGTATAAGCAACGATCTCGACAAAGACACCAGAACCATGCCGGTCGAATTGAACTTTCTCAATCCTGATTTCAAGATCCTTCCGGGCATGTTCTGCAAAGTCTACTGGCCGACTCGCCGGCGTGAATCATCCCTCTTTGTGCCGGTTTCGGCAGTAGTGTCCACGCCTCTCAACACTTTTGTCTGCCGAGTCAAAGACAATGTCGTCGAATGGGTGACTGTAAGAAAAGGTCAGCTCATGGACGGCATGGTCGAAGTGTTCGGCGACCTGAAGGAAGGCGAATTAGTAGCCAAAGAAGGCAGCGAAGAACTCGACAATCAGTCGAAAGTTAATCCACAATTTTAGAACGGTGGGGGCGCTTAAATAATGTGGGGGCGCTTAAATGTGGGGGCGCATTGCATGCGCCCCAATTTCCAGGGCGCATGCAAATCGCCCCCAAAGTTCAGCCCCCACACTTCAGCCCCCACAGATCAGCACCCACAGTTCAGACCACACAGTTCAGACACAGTTCAGACCACACAGCTCGGACCACACAGCTTAGCCCCGCAGCCCAAGCTCCATCTGTTACTTTGCTTCAGCCAAAATTTTTGCGGCGCGACTTTCTGCAGCAGTTGCATCCTGAACGCGGCCCAAGCTTCTAAGCACTTGCGCGTAATCTCTCAGACAAGCCGCAAGCAATGCATCTTTCTCGCCGACGGCGCCTTCTGTGCTGGCAATGGCCCATTCGTAGAATGTGCGCGCTTCTTCAAGATTGCCCTGCTTATACTTGGAATAAGCAAGGTTGTTCAGAATTCTCGCGGTCTCGATACTGTTCGGTCCTAAGGATGTACGCCCTTGTGTAAGCGCATTGCGATAGAGCTCTGCGGCTTTGTCCGCATTCCCAAGTTGCAATTCAACAGACGCCAGTGAAGCTCTAGTATTAACAGTGAGCAAATTGTTGGCGCCGTAAGTTTGATCGTATATAGACAGCGCACGAATCAAAAGAGGCTGGGCATCTTTGTATCGTTGCTGCGCTATATAGAGTTGCGCTAATCCGTTTAGATCATTTGCAACCGATGGATGATTCGGACCCAGAGCATCAATATCAATTGCGATCATGCGCTGGTAATAGGACTCGCCTTTTTCAAAGCGATTCTGTTTGAAAATTGAATCGCTGAGCACTTTGTAAGCGGGCGCAAGAGTTCTGTCGGATGTAGGATCGATTAATCCTCTGAGCGCGACAGCGCTGTTTGCATCAGTTTGGCCCTGGCGCGAAGCGGTAAGCTGATTTTGGCTGGCGATCTGAAACTGAGATTGAGAAGCATTCGGCGGGGCGATTGTTTGTCTAAGTTCAACCTTTTCACTGTCCGTTTGAACGCTCTGAACACTGCCCTGAATGCGCTTTTCCGGCGGCGATACCGGAGGATTCTTGCTGTTCATTATGTCTTCTTGGAAATCTTTGATCAGGTCTTTATTGGACGTATCATTTCCCTTCAAGAGGTCGCCGTAGTCGTGCATTACGCCTTCAAGCTGAGACGCAGCATCGGCATTCGGATCTTTGGAAAGGATTGAGATCGCCCTTTGATAGTGCGTCTCGGCATCTTTGATTCGGCCAGCCTTCTTGCTGGCACGTCCCATTCGACGAAGCGAACCAGCAACATACGGACTGTAAGGTCCGTAATGAGTTTCGTTGATGGAAAGAGCTTGCTGATAGTAATTCATCGCTGAAGAATGGTCCCCTTCGGATTCTTGGAGCGAACCAAGCGCCATCAGGACCGGAGCAACCTGGGAACTGCGAGAGCCATATCGACTGATGAGAAGTCTCAATAGCTTTTGATAGAGCGACTCCGCTTCGCCTGTCTTATCTTCCAAAGCAAGCGTTGCAGCCAATTTCAGCATGCACTTCTCTTCGTCTGCTGGAGCTTTAGACTGTTTCAATACCAGCGCATACGCTTTTCTAAACTTACTTTCAGCAAGAGACAAGCTCTGCTGGTCCAGCGCGCGCTGACCGTCTGCAAAGAAGTCGGACCAATTAGATGGAGTGGCGGCAGCGGCCGCCTGCACCGAACCACTCACCAAGAGTCCGACGATCAATCCACTCAAAACAGCGCTACGCACGAGACTAGAGCCCTTCCTAAGTACTTCGGAACTAAATGCCACCTTCAAAGGTCCTCGCCCTTGGATTCCTCGGAAAGTATATATTTTACCCGGTTTCGAGCTTGCAGACCGCACAATTACACACGTTGCAAAGGGAGCAAGCAGAACTCATGACAGCATCGTCTGAGCAGCTTGCCGTGGGCGATACAGCGCTTTGGCATGCTAAGATTGCGCGCACCCATGCGCTAATTTCAGGCCAAATCGCAGCAAATGAATGTCTTCGCTCTTTCCTTGATCGTTCTTATTCTCGCAATGATGCTCTCTTCCAGCGCATCCTTCGCGGGACCTTCGAATGAAACGAGAGCGCGTATTCTGTTCCAGCTGGCGTCAGAAAACAGTTTGAAGCCCGCAAAACGCATTTTGGCACTTAAGCAAATAGACGAAGCGATAAAGATAGATCCTAATAATGCCAATTTTTACTATTTAAAGGGCAACATACTGTCGGACAACTCTTACGATGAAGCGCTGCGAAATTTAGATAGAGCACTATCGATTGACCCAAAATTCGGGCAGGCTTGGTACACAAAGTCAGAAATTCTGATGCGGCAAAACAAAGCAGAACAAGCATTGCAAGCCGCGAACAAAGCTTTGGCCTTGTCACCAAACTTGATTGGAGTGCGAATCAAACCTCTGATGCAACTTCGTCGATACGAAGAAGCGATGAAAGAAGCAGAACTTTTCGTAAAGAGATTTCCGAACAATGATGTTGTCCTCTCAATGCACGCAGATATGGCGCGGCAATTGAAACGTTGGACTGTTGTCGTAAAAGATGAAACCAGACTGATTGAATTGAGAAAAGAGCTGGGTTCGGGGTATCTGATCCACAAACGACTGCGTGCGGAGGCCTACGTTGCTTTACAGCAAAACAAAAAAGCGATTGCCGAATTGGAGGATGTTGTGCGCGAAAATCCAGTCAACCGAAAAGCTCACAAATTGTTGCTTGAGCTATATCGGAATAACAACGACAAGAAGAACATTGCCAAAGAAGAAGCGATACTCTCGGAGCTGGAAAAGAAGCTATTTACAAATTGAACAATGTGCTTAGGACTTGCAGTGCCAATCTACTCAGCAATCGCTTCGACCGGCTTGTCCATTTCGCTTGGCCAATCTATGTTGTAGGGCTCAACGATGCGACCCTGCTCG
>JAIETE010000136.1 GCA_019745505.1 Candidatus Obscuribacterales bacterium
CTCTTTACTCCCGGCGAGCAAAGCAGCAAGCTCGCTTAGCGAATTTTTCGACATCACCTCCAGGTCAGCCAGGCTCCTCACTTTTTCCGGTCCGTCTTTTGCAGTGGAGAGAATCAAAAGGCTATAGGCAAAGACGAAGCCAATCCAATTTATTCTGGCGCTGACTGTCTTGGCATTGCTCTCATTCTCCAGTATCTTTTCCAGACGCTGAAACAGCGACGAATAGCCGGCCAGGAGCGCCAACTGAAGGACGCAAGGTATCACCACAACGATGATCGCCTTTGTCGTGAGATTCAATCTCATACCTGCCTGCTCCCGGTTACTTTGCTCGCAGCTTATAGCCCAGCTTTGGGATGTTTTCTATGAGCGAATCCTTTGAGTCACCGTCGATTACCTGGCGCAAACGCTTGACTGACGACCGGACGGCATATGGACCGACTTCAGTATTGGATTCCCAGACGCGCTGAATCAAATCGTCCGTGCTGAATAGGCGCTCGGGATTGCGGATAAAGAGTTCGAGCAGTTGAAATTCTTTGGGCAGCAGATGCAATTCCGTGTCGCCCTTTTTGGCAATGCGGCGCTCCGTGTCGACCATCAAATCTCCAACCTTAACGACATTGGAAGACAAAGAATTCTCGGGGCGCCTGAGCATGGCGCGAATGCGAGCCAGAAGCTCAACCACATGAAACGGCTTGACCACATAATCATCGGCACCGGAATCGAGCCCGTGGACTCGATCTTCTACATCGGTTTTGCCGGTGAGCATCACGATAGGTGTGCTGTGTCCTTTGCTTCTGAATTGCCGGCAGACTTCAAATCCACTCAAATCGGGCAGGGCCAGATCGAGGACAATCACATCGAAACGGCTGATCAACATGCGTTCCAGCGCATCCTCGCCGGATAGAGTAGTTTCAACCAGGTAATTTTCCTGCAGAAGCGCCTCTGACACGACATCAAGTATTTGCTGATCGTCGTCGACAATGAGAATTTTGGCCATAGTTACGACACGCCAAAAGGCAGGCAGGAAGCGACATCAAAATTCTAGCAAAGGGGGGACTCGCCATAGCGTCACCACTTGACATCCGAGCTCTTCCAGAATCGTCAAAAGAAAAGGCGGAGTGCCAGCCTCCGCCTTTCAAATGAATGTCACAACCGCCAGTCAGCTAGTTGCTTTTGTTTTTCTTGCGGCTCTTCTTGCCTTCGGACTCTTCTTCACCAGCGCCTACGCCGACTGCATCTTCGATGGCAGCGATACGCTCGTAAAGTTCTTCCCAATCTTCACGGGTAATGAGTCCGAGCTCTTTGGCAGCCTTCTTCATAGAACCCTTGACGTTGCTGGAAACTTTCTTTTCAACTTCAAAGCCCTTCTTTTCAGTTTCGGACTTGAGGTTTTTCATGAATTGTTGGACCGAATCGGTCTTGTTGGTGCCCTTCTCTTCCAAATCGTCGAGAAGATCTTGACCAACCTTGACCAGGTCGTTCATGGCGTCTTTGATAGCCGATTTAATGCGGTCTACATTGGTAGCGCCGCCAACGCCAGTCATGACTGCCTTCTTTAATAATTTTGTTCGCTCACTCATAACCACTCTCCACTTAAATCGCCCGTCTGGTGCTGATTCGTTTGATTTTAGATTGGTAAGTCCAAAACAGCCTTAAGTTCACAAAGTTATCAATATAAAGCGTTACACTATCGCCCCTCCAAACGGCTGAAAACTTGAACTCAAGGGCCGTAAAATTACACCTTGCAGGAGGGCTGAAGGCAAGTCAAGCGCCGCATTCAGTCTCCTTTAGAACCTTCTTGTCGATGACCGCCGGCAAAGATCTGCGCGGATACGGCAAGCGGCGCCGATTTCTACTTTTAGCGAGGTATTCTCCGTGCATTTGTCGAGAGCATTTCTTACACTGCTTGTATTGATATGTTTGGGCATCAGCAGCATCTGCCCTCCCGCACTGGCTCAAGCCTCGCAGTCCGCCAGACCCAAACTCGTTCTACTAATCGTCGCCGACCACTTTTCCTACAATTACCTGAGCCGCTACCAGGATAAATTGAGCACCGGCGGTCTCAGATATCTGATGGAACACGGCGCCAATTACACCAATTGCCGACTCAGCTATGCAACATCCCAAAACGCTTGCGGGCAAGCAGCCATCTCCACCGGCGCCAACCCATGGTTATCGGGAATCGTCGCAGACGAATGGTATGTTCCGAAGAAGAATAAAGTCGTAAGTGCCACCGCTGATGATACCTACCATCTGGTCGGTGCAACAGGGCAGGGGGCCAGTTCGATGCGTCTGGTCGGCACCACCATCGGTGACCAGATGAAACTGGCGACCAACGGCAGGAGCAAAGTAATCGCCTGCTCTTTGCGCGACACGTCCGCTCTCATGCTGGCTGGCGTTCTCGCCAATGGTGCATACTGGTTCGATCGCACAAACGGCAGTTTTGTAACTTCATCCCAGTATTCAGTAGATTTGCCGGCCTGGGCGAAAGCTTTTAACGACCAGCGCTATGCCGACAAATACAACGGCAAACCATGGCAGAGAAGTCTGCCCGAGACAGAATACGGAGCATCGACACGCGACGATTACCCCTACGAGAAGGCGGTAGACGGCTGGTCGAAGACATTCCCGCACACAATCGGCGGGCAAGCAGAAGCTTTCTACAATGCTTTTGCCATGACTCCCTGGGCGAACCAGATGACTTGCGATTTCGCCAAGGAAGCAATCGAAAAAGAATTCCTCGGTCAGCATAATGAGCCGGACATGCTCTGCCTCAGCCTGGCGGCCGGCGACCATTTGACTCAAGCATTCGGACCGTACAGTCAGGAAGCTGAAGATCTCGTCCTCAAAATGGACCAATCCCTGGCCAGTTTGTTCCAGGTCGTCGATCAAAAGGTGGGTTTGAACAACACTCTCATAGTATTCACTGCTGCGCACGGCACGATGCCGATTCCTGAATTTCTCAAAGAGCGCCGCATGAATACCGGCAAAATCGATCCCAAGTCTTTCAAGACATTGCTCGACTCGGCGCTCGATTCGCAAATCGCACCGGATGAATGGATTGATGAGTTCTCGCCGCCCAATGTCTACTTGAAATTGGAAACTCTGGAAAAGCAGAAGGTCCGTCAAGCGGACGTGGAAGCTGTAGCTGCCAAACTGGCAAAATCGATCGCCGGCGTCGGCGATGTACTCTGCCGCCACCAGTTGATTCTCAATCAGGTGCAAAGCGGAGGAAACGCAGAAGCGCAAAGACGCAGCTACTATTGGAACCGCTCCGGGGAATTGCTCATCTATCCAAAGCCTGGTTACGTGTTTGCATCGGAATCGGCAGGAACAGGCAGCGGCTCGCCCTTCGCCTACGATACCCAAGTGCCTCTCATTCTTTGCGGGACATCGATTCGCGCCGGACGCTACAGCCAGACCGTCAGCCCCATCGACATCGCACCCACAGTCACCAGCATCCTGGGTATCGAAGCACCATCACTCTGCGAGGGCTCCGGTTTGACAGACGCAATCGGACAGGTGATGGGTCCCCCCAGACCAAGAACGTCCGCACCGGCTGCAGCACCGGCAGCACAATAGGTCGTAGGCTCGCATCACATAGCCGGCAATATAAAACACTGGAGGAATTGAAATGGCAGAAAAGGAGACTCTCGTTCTCGTCGACGGAAGCTCCCTGGCATTCCGCATGTTCTACGCGCTCTTCTCGATGGGCTTGCGCAGTTCGTCCGGTATTCCGACCGGCGGGCTCTATGGTTTCTTCAATGCTATCTTCGACCTGATCGAAAAGCACAACCCGACGATGCTCGCTGTCGCATTCGACCGGGAGGAGCCGACTTTTCGCAAAGAAGAATATGTCGAATACAAAGCCAACCGGCAGGAAATGCCCGACGACTTGAAAAAGCAGTGGCCGCTGATCAAAGAAGGCGTCCAGATGTTGGGCATTCCATTGTATGAACTGCCCGGTTATGAAGCCGATGATGTAATCGGTACGGTCGCCAAAGACGCAGAGAAGCGCGGATTTAGAGTAGACATACTGACGGGCGACAAGGATGCATTTCAACTCGTCACGGATGTCGACGGCGACATTCAAGTCCTCATGCCGCCGGCCCGCGGTGGTGGACTGGTCACCTACAGGCGCGCTGAAGTGTTCGAAAAAATGGGCGTCTGGCCGGAGCAGATAATCGACTATAAAGCGCTCTGCGGAGACTCATCCGACAATATACCGGGTGTCAAAGGTATCGGTCCGAAAACCGCGGTCGAACTTCTCACGCAATATAAAACGCTCGACGGCATCTACGAACATCTCGAAGAATTGAAGTCGAAGTCGGTAAAGGCAAAACTTACCGAAGGCCGGGAGATTGCCTACAAGAGCCAGATGCTGGCGACTATCAAACTAGATGTGCCGATGGAGTTCGACTTTGCGCACTGCCGCCTGGATTCCATAGACACCAGCCGAGCAAATGAGTTTTTCCAGGGTCTGGGCATCAAATCCATCGTCAATCGCTTGCCAAAAGTTCTCGCCCGCATTTCCGGAGTCGAAGTGGCTCAGCCAACTCAAGCAGGCCAGATTTCTTCACTCTCGGTGGTATCTGTAGAAGTCGAAGCCGCCGTTTCCGTCGGCGCGGCTGTGGGTGCAGAAAGCGGCATGGCCGGCGGCAGACAGCTCGGATTGTTTGACTCGGCAGAGCCGGCAGCCAATGCTCCGGTCTTTGCAAAACGCACATTTGCACCACCGGCCCCGCAAATTATCACGACAGAAGACGAGTTGAACTTGCTCGTCGACGAATTATCAAATCAGAAGGCTATCGCCATCGACCTGGAGACCAGCGGCATCGAATCGCTGGACACCAATATTGTCGGATACGCCCTGGCCTGGGGATTAGGTTTCGACCTGAATGATGGAAAGCTTTCGGTCGCCGACCAATCGGCAAATAACGGAAGTGGCGCCAAGACGGCATACATTCCTGTCGGACATTCCGGAATTTTGACCCAGCAACAGCTCGACCATGACCTGGTTATCGAGCGCCTGAAGCCGATTCTGGAAAATCCTCGAATCGGAAAAGTCGCGCAGAATGCCAAATTCGAAATGAACGTGCTGTCGCTCTACGGTATCAAGCTATGCCCAATAGCTTTCGACACTATGATCGCCAGCTATATTCTCAACCCCGATGACAAACATGGATTGAAAGATCAAGTCAGCCGAGTTTTCAACTATGAGATGGTACGCATTGCCGAGCTGATTGGCACCGGCAAAAAACAGATCACAATGGAAATGGTGCCGATTGATAAAGCCGCTCCCTATGCGGCTGACGATGCACGCATGACCCTGGAGTTGGCTCGCACTTATTTGCCCCTGCTGGACAAAGAGCAATCCTTCATTCTCAACGATATCGAATTGCCACTTTCCTGTGTGCTTGCCGAGATGGAGCAAAACGGCATCGCTCTTGATATACCCTATTTGAAAAAGCTCTCTATCGAGCTTTCTTCGGACATTGCCCGACTAGAATCAGAAATCTTCGCCCTGTCCGGATACTCCTTCAATATCAATTCGACGCAACAACTTCAGAAAGTACTTTTCGAAGATTTGGGCTTGAAATCACAAGGAAAGACGACAAAGAAAACAGGTTTGTCCACCGACGCAGCAGCGCTGGAGGCTCTGAAAAACGAACACGTGATCATTCCCAAACTGCTGGAATACCGGCATCTTTCCAAGTTGCGCTCCACCTACGTAGACAGCCTGACAAAGCTCGTCAGCCAGCGGGATAATCGTTTGCACGGCACTTTCAACCAGACAGTCGCAGCCACAGGACGTCTATCCAGCACTAATCCAAACCTGCAAAACATTCCGATAAGAACCGAAATCGGCAGCCGAATCCGCCGCGCCTTCATTCCTGAGAAAGAAGGCTGGGTAATGGTTTCGGCAGACTACTCCCAAATAGAATTGCGCATGCTGGCGCATATGGCCGAAGATCCGACTCTCATAGATGCCTTCCAGAAAAATCAGGACATTCACCAGCGCACCGCCAAAGAAATATTCGATGTGCCAATCGAAGAAGTGACGAAGGAAATGCGCGCCATTGGTAAGACGATGAACTTTGCACTCGTCTACCAGCAAGGTGATTACCGCACCGGCATTGACTTAGGAGTGCCCACTTCGGAGGCGAAGAAATTCCGGGAGAAGTATTTCAATACTTATCCCAATGTGATGAAACTTGTCAGCGAAACACTGGAAACCGCTCGCGAAAAAAATTACGTCGAAACTATTTACGGACGTCGCAGATATTTCCGCTACCTCAATGACAGAAACGCGATGATTCGCCAGGCAGACGAAAGAGCGGCTTTCAATGCGCCTCTTCAGGGCAGCGCAGCCGATTTGATGAAACTGGCGATGATACGCCTGAGCAAAGAATTGAAAGAAAACAATATGAAGACAAAGATCGTATTGCAGGTGCATGACGAACTTGTTCTCGAGGTGCCAAACGATGAACTGGAACTGGCAAAACAAGTAATCACGCGCTCAATGGAATACGGTCAACCATTGAAAGTGCCTCTGGTTGTGGACATCGGCGTCGGTCCCAACTGGATGGAAGCGAAGTAATTGTAGGTTTAGAAGTCCCTTCACACACAAGCATTCCCTTGCATTACTTTTCGAGACTCGAGGACTTCGTACAGCAGCATTTGGCAATACTTGATAGTTTTGCCAAACCTGATGACTGGTATGTGCTTTCCAAGTCCTTCCTTAAAGAAGACGAATGTCTTTACGGTCTTTATATGAACGGCACCGATGACTTCGTGCTTTTCAGCGACCAGGCGGTTTACCGTGTAAAGGGCGAGAAAGTTCGCACCATTGCCTACAGAGATATCCGCGAAGTAGACCTGCCGAAAGACCCAGATCAGCGGGCTCTCTATGTACATATGCGCGCCGGCGACACCTTCCTTCTGCCAATCGTCAATGAAACCGATGAATATCCTGATTTTGTTTCGGTTCGCAACTTTCTGGTCGCCGTCATCTACTACCCCCATTTCAGCGAAAATCCCCAGGATATCGAGAGAATCCACACCAGGGAGCATTTACGCGCATTTCTTGCCTCTCAAGAATGCACAGAGCGCCACAGGGAGATTATCCAGGCTTTAGACAATGACTTCCCCGAACCCTGGCAATTAGATTTATTCAAGATAGGACCGGAATTGCTCAACAGGTCCGACCTTTGGAGGCTTTTGGCGCTTTTGCTGAGCCGGTCATATGAAGCAAGAGATTACGGTTTTCAAGTCGATCGAACCGGTATTAACGCTAGTCACGATATTATTAAAGCGATCCATAAAGGAATTCCGCGCATGCACTATGACGACGAAGGAAATGAAGTAGACGCACCTCCTCTGGGCGAGGTCGAAATCGACAGCCTTGAGGTACCTCCTGAAATCCTCAATGCATTGAGTGAAGAGGCAGCCAACCTGGTTACCTTCGCCATCAACGATTGCAATCACGGCATGCTCACCGATGCCGGGCTTTTACTGGCACTGGTAGCCTTCGACGGCAAACTCGCCAGCATGATTCTCGAGCGCAAAGACCTCACGGTGGGAGCGATTCGCAAGGATGTAGGTCTGCGCATGGGCAAACAACGCACCTATTTCTCCAATCTGGTCCGCTCCAATGCCTCAGCCATCAAGATTATGGAGAAGGCAAAAGAATTGAGAGATGAGAAAAAGAAGAAAGAAATCACGCCTGAGATCATTCTCTACGCAATGCATGACTCGAATGATGCCTGGGTAAATTTGGTTCTCTCGAGCTTCCAGAAGAGCTGGTAAGCAAGATCTTCAGCCTGTACGATAACGAATCTGCCAGAACACCCGAGGGTTGCTGAGCGGATCGCTAAAAGCTGCCATGGTTTGACCGCAAGAAGAAATGACCGACCGGAACGAACCTATCGACGATCAATCAGAATCCGCCAGCGGTTCTGAGAAGGAAACCTCCGCCGGTTCACAAATGACGCCGGCAGAGCCTGGCAACACCGGCATCTTGCAGCACATCAATGACGAGATGCAAGGTCCGAATCTCATTGACGACGAGCTTACCCAGCAGTTGATCAATCGAGGGAGTCAGGACTGGCCCCATATGTATGCGGCGAAAGTCTTCTGGATTATGGCAGTGACGATCCCGCCCATTTTCTTATGCCTCCTTTTCGGTTTCTCCTTTTTCCATGTCTTTCTGGGTTTGCTTTTCCTTGGCTGGCTGACTGGAACGGTGATGGCAAACCAGGTAACGACGGCAATGAAAAATCGCCACTACACAAAAGTGGTGCGCTTGCTGCCGAAGACTCTCTACTGGACCACGATGTGGTACCCCTACACGCACAACTCGCACATCGCGGCAACCGATGCCTTTGTCCGGTTGCTGATGCTGGAAGGGCGATTTGTAGAATTTCAAGCCGTCACCCTGTACAGCTGGGGGTTGATCGAGCCACACTCGAAAAACAGAAAGAAATCTCCGAAGAACTGGGGAATCGCCAACAATTTGGCTGTGGCGCTTCTTTGCCAGTGGAAATTCGAAGAGGCAGCGGAAATATTCAAGGACTTGCTCAAACGTCCAGCCGACAAGCGAGCGGAAGCAATACTTCTGAATAATCTGTCTTTGTGCCAGGTGCGAATGGGGCAAATTGATGAAGCGGATAAAACACTGCAAGAGGCGATCAAGAAGGCTTCGCCGCGTGTAAAACAGCATATCGGCTGGAGACTCGATTTCATCAAAGCTTCGATAGAAACAGAGAGGGACAACCTTACTGAGGCGGAGCAGTATGTCGAGGCGGCCAGAGAAAAAGGAATTCGATATAACGACAATTTAGAATGCCAGCCCCGCTGCGACGCTCTTATGGGGCGAATTCGCGCCAAGCAAAATCGCTCAGAGGAAGCCGAGCTCTATTACAAAAACACCATAGATTCTATGGCAGCATCCAACAATCCATCTTATATCGCTCTGGCTGTATACACATTGGAGTTTGCAGATTTCCTGCAATCACAGGGCAAAGACGAGATGGCTAGATTTCAAAGAGAAAGAGCGCAGGCTTTTCGCGATTTGAATTTGCTGAACGAGATGAAAACAGTGGAAGCAATAAAAGAGCGGCTGGAGAAGAAAAAACCGATTCTCATCCCGATGGGACTGTGCAATCTGACCGAGCGAGATGTTTATTTAGAGCAGGTCCCTGATTTTGCCATTCCGGCGATGCCGGATCCAAAAGAGCTCGCCAACCTGCTTGAGTCGGGGCAGCGCGAGAGCGGCACGGATACTCCGGCGGACGGCGAACCAAAAACGTAGGTTTGCAACATGCTGGATGATCACATCGAGGAATTTCTCGGTCACATCGAGAGTCGTTACACAAAGAGCATCGCAGGAGAGATTCTGCCGTTTCAAGTAGTGCATTGCCCCCGCGGCATCGAAGGTATCGATACATACACAACGCTGGGATTGAGCAATTATCCGCTCGTGTGCAGAGGTCGCCACGTCCTGCAGGAATTGATGATTTCGGTTTTGCACGAATTCGCGGGATTGCACCTTCACGGACTTCTTCAACAGGTAGCGATCCGGTCTATCGAGCGACAAACCGCATTCGCCCATGGGGACGTAATCGCGTCTCCCCACGTGCTGTTTGATGAAAAGCCATTCTATTCTCTGTACACAACGAAGCCCGGTTTCATGCCGGAAGAATTCATCAGTTATAGCACCGGCGATGGTGACAAGATCGGATTTTCGATTCTCTTGCCGATCACGCCGGCCGAAGAAAAGTATATTTCACTGCATGGACATGAGCGCTTCGACTTGCTTTTCATAGGCGCGGACGTTGATATGCTGGACCTCAATCGCAAGAGCATTGTTTAGATCTTGGCTCCAAAGAGCCTAGTCTTTCATCGCGTTAAAACTAATGCGATTGCCGAATGGATCCCAAACATCAAATGTCAGCTCAGACCAGGGCATCGCCTCCAGCCCGGGCTTCATGTACTTGTAGTCTTTGGCGGAAATTTCAGCATGATAATTTTCCAAATCACCACGCTCCATAGCGACAAAAATTCGTGAGCCCGGACAACAATCTCCGAAGTGCTCTGAGAGATGGAGTATCAATCCACCCCTTGAAACCTGCAAATAGACAGGTGAGTCCTCCGGTTTGTCTTCCCAATCGACGACGAAGCCCAGATAATCCAAGTAGAACTCTCGGGCTTTTGCTTCATCGAAAATTCGAAAAATTGGAATACTTCGTTTGATCTGCATGACTCTAATTATTCGAAACTACTGCACGAAAACGTACATCGCCGGCGGCAACTTTCTCGTAGGCTTTGTTGATGTCCTTCAACAAGAATGTTTCTGCCATCACTTTGACTTTTCCGCGCGCCGCAAAATCGAGCGCCTCATACAACATCTCTGTTCCGTTTTGAATAGAGCCGATTATGCGTGCACGCTTGAAGAGCAAATCAGCAGCAGAGAAGGTCAGAGGCTCGTTGAAGAACCCCATGATTATAAGGCGACCATCATTTCGTAAACCTTTAAACGCGTCAAGAGTTTGCCGGCAAGAATTGCTCGTGGCAAGAATGACATCAGCGCCGCCGAGCTTTTCCAACTCCGTGCCATCAGCAGCGACATGATCGGCACCGAGGTCGAGGGCCAGTTTTTTCTTGTCGGCTGAATGAGTGACAGCAATCGTGTCGAAGCCGCAGGCTCGAGAGTATTGCACAGCCAGGTGACCGAGTCCGCCGATGCCGACTACAGCCACTCTTTCGTGCGGCTTGGGCTCGGCGATTCGCAATCCCGAATATACAGTGTAGCCGGCGCAGAAAATGGGAGCCGCCTGCTCGTAAGACAATCCATCGGGAATGAGCATTGTGCCTTCCGCATAAGCGACCATCAGTTCGGCGTGCCCGCCGCTCATTTGCAAACTGGTGCCGATGCGATTCGGGCAGAAGGCATTTTTCTCCCGCATGCACCACTCGCAACGACCACATTCATGCTGAACCCATGGCACACCGACGCGATCGCCAACTTTTCTCTTGGTGACGCCTTCGCCGATGGCGACTATTTCTCCGACCGGCTCATGTCCCAGGATGCCGGGATATTGCATGGGAATCTCGCCCAGCGTCTGATGTACATCGGTGTAGCACAGACCGCTGGCGTGAATGCGGATCAAGACTTGGTTGACGCCCGGTTTGGGATCGTCGACCTCTTTAATCTCCCACTTACTGCCCTTCTGCGGAACAACCGCTGCCTTCATGATGCTTTCTCCGCGGTGGCGGCCAGAGCCGGTTCGCTGCTCGCCTTTTCTTTAGCCAGATTGCTGTGTTTGATGCCGTAAAAGAAATAGATAACCAAACCAATCGGGCAGGTGATGGAATAAACAGTCAACACCAGAGGGCTAAGTTTTGATGCCAGAATGGCGCACCCTACAGCACCGAAAATTGCCAGAGCCGGATTGACTAGTTTTAGCCTGAGAGCGCCTACGCAAACAAAAACGAAGGCCACAAGGGTGCCCAAAACCATCATGTCGGCAATATCTCCGAAGGGCACGAAGCCGGCGGTTATCGCCACCAAGATGCCGTTGATGAGAATACCGAGAGTAGGATTGCCCTTATTGGTTTTCGCAAAAATCGGAGGGAGCAAACCGTCTTCAGCCATGTTTCTGAAGATTCTCGGTCCACCCATGCAAAGAACGAGGAGTACATTGAAGATGCCGAGCACGGCGCCGATAGCGATAAACTGTCCGGTCCATGTCTCACCGGCGGCGGCCAGCAAATTAGCCAGCGGTGCTGCAGCTTCGGAGCCTACAAACAGCGAATTCTCCTGTCCGTTGATGAAGCAGGGCGCCAGACCTGTCGCTACAGCCATGACCGCAACATAGAGAAAGACGACCAGGCCCACACACCAGCAGGTTGCCAGTCTTGTATCTCTCATGCTTTTCGATTCACGCGCGAAAGTATAAAGCGCGTCGAAGCCCACGTAAGGAAATACGGCAAGCGCAGCGCCTTGCAAAACGCCGTTGAAGCCCTTGGGCATGAAATCAGCCCAGTTTGCCGGATTGATGTGTTTGATACCGGCAATAAGGAACATCACCAGCAAAACCATCTTTAGGATAACCAGGAAGAAATTCAATTTCGCCGACTTGCTGACTCCGCCGAAAATCAGGATCACGGTCACCACGGCAATCACCGCCATGGCCACGACGTTCACTCCAAAATGGTGGACTCCGGCGGCATCCACGCTCGGTCCGGACAAAACTTGCGGCAGAGAAAAACCGGTCGCTCGTTTCAAATATTCGCCCCAGGCAATTGCCACAGCCGACGAACCGAAGCTGTATTCCATGAAAAGTCCGAAAGCGACCACCCAGGCGAATAATTCGCCGATCGAATGATAGACATAGCTGTAAGCCGAAACCCCCTTGGGCACGGCACGCGAGAATTTTTCATAGCAGACGGCAACCGCCATGATGATTATGCCGGTGAGCAAGAATGACAGAATGCCGGCCGGACCGGCCTTTCTTGCGATCATCCCCGGCATTGCGAAAATACCGGCACCGATTGTGGCACCGATTCCCAGCGCCGTGAGCATCACCCAGCCAAGGTGCTTGGGTGTGTTATCCACCGCATCGACATTAGCCGGTGCGCGCCTCATCATAGTTGTCATTAAGGACATATTGAACCTGCAAAATCAAACTGAAACGGAGACATTTACGGGACGCCGATAGCCCGGCGCATAACGCCGTGGCGCAGAGAACAGATTGGATTCCGAGAGACGGAACTGGACAATTCAGAGAAAACAAACAATTGTTTGATTTGGACTGAGCTGAATCTCGGAAATGCTAGCATAGCGACTTAGTTGAAAGCCAAGAAACGTGGCTGAATCGCGCGAAAAACGCCGCAAAAAGATATTGAGAGGTCCATTGAAATGAAGGTCCAAAGAGCAGCAGTGATCGGCGCTGGAGCAATGGGCTCCGGCATCGCCCAGGTCTTGAGCCAATCCGGAATTCACGTCATCCTCAAAGACGTCAAGCAAGAATTCGTCGATAAGGGTCTTGCCAACATCAAGAGAATGTATGACTCACGGGTCAAAAAAGGAGCTCTCACCCAAGAAGAGGCGGATGAGCTTTTCGGACTAATCAAGGGTTCGACCGACTACGAAGGTTTCAATAACGTCGACATCGTCATCGAAGCAGCGCTGGAAGAAATCCAGGTAAAACTGGCTATTTTCAAGGAAATCGATGAAATTTGCCCTTCGCGCGCCATTCTGGCATCCAACACTTCGGCACTCTCTATCTCTGAAATCGCTTCGGCTACTCGCCGTGCCGACAAAGTGGTGGGAATGCATTTCTTCAACCCGGCTCAATTCATGAAGCTGGTGGAAGTGATTCCAGGTGTCAAAACCTCCAAGGATACAGTCAAGACGGCAATCGAGCTCTGCCGCGACATGGGCAAAGTGCCTGTAGAAGTGAAGGAATGCCCGGGCTTCCTGGTCAACAGGCTGCTTTTCCCCTACATGAATGAAGCGCTCTGGGCTCTGACCGAAGGAGCCGGAACCCCCCAGGAAATCGACGAAGCCGTTGAAGCATTCGGATTGCCGATGGGTCCTTTCACTCTTTTCGACATGACCGGCATCGACATCTGCGCGCACGTCAATGAGTTCCTATATAAAGAATACGGACCGCGTTTCACGCCATCGCCTCTTCTCAAGCATATGATCAAGGGCGGCTTCCTCGGTCAAAAATCAGGAGCCGGCTTCTTCGTACATGAAAAGGGCGCCATTCCTAAGAAAGGCGAGCCAAAGACTGTTAATCCGGAATTGGCAAAACTGATTGAAGCGGCGAAAAAAGACGCCGGTACGGATGCGAAATCATCGAAGAAATTCGAAGCCTATCGCGTGCTTCTGCCGATGTTCAATGAAGCCGTATACGCGCTGCAAGAACACGTCATCGAGCATGCCGATGTTGATGTAGCAATGGAATTCGGCTGCGGGCTGACTCGCGGTTTGCTCACCATCGCCGAAGAGAAGGGTCTGGACTGGTGCCTGAATGAAATGGACAGCTACCACAAAGACCTAGGCGAACGCTTCCGCGCCTCCTGGCTCCTTCGCAAGCTGGTTCGTGCAGGCATTCACGATTTCTCGAAATTAGAACAACAACCGGTAGCCGCTCGCTAGAAAAGGTGCATTGCGTCAGGCATTCATGTTCAAGTGGGTCGCACTTTGTTTGCTCATTTGGTTTCTCTATCACATTAGGGAAATCTTCCCGCCTTTTGTGATTGGCGGCATCTTTGCATACCTGGTTTTGCCTCTCGTGCGCTACGTGCACAAAGAAGCGAACATCCCCATGGCTGCGGCGGTGCTGTCAATCTACGTGGGAATCGGCGGCGTGCTCTTCGCGCTTTGCTGGTTTTTCGGACCAATGCTCGTGGATCAGGTGACGAATCTGTGGAGTCAAAGGCAAGAAGTTGCAAACAACGTCGTTGCCTCGGCCTCACAATCATTCGGTTGGCAATTGCCGCCTGACGCAGCAGACAAGCTGGCGGCCAACCTCGATCATCTTTTCAGACCGGAAGAGTTTATGCACGGCATTGAACTCTTCTCGAAAGGCGCGCTCGGTGTTCTAGTTTGCGTGGTCTCGTCAATCTATTTCATCACGGACAGCCACCGCGTAGGACAATTCTTCCTGCGCTTCATTCCGGAAGACCAGCGGCAGTTCGTGACAAACATCACGCAGCAGTCCAATGTCATGCTGAGCAGATACGTGCGTGGACAATTATTGCTTGTCACCATCATGTCCACAGTCACATGGATATTTCTGCACTTCATCTTCAAACTGAAATACGCACTGGTTATCGCAATTGCCAGCGGTTTTCTCGAAATCATTCCAGTCCTGGGTCCGATTATCGCAACCAGCACTGCCACTATCGTCGGTGTCGCACAACACGGCATGGATGTCGCGCTCGGCATTATTATTTGCTACACGCTGGCTCGCTGGACCGAAGACTACGTGATCATCCCGCGCATCATCGGACACGCCGTCGAATTGCACCCACTCGTGGTCATATTCGCTGTACTGTGCGGCGAAGTAACGGCTGGAGCGCTCGGTATGTTAATCGCCATACCGGTGGCTGCCTGCATCAAACTGGTAGTCGATTTCCTCTACCCGCCCTTGGAGTCATCTCCTCACAAACCGGTGGGAGCGCCAGAAGAAAACATATCCCTTTCGGCAGTGGCGCCGCTCGCAGATCCCAAAGACATAGAGCCTTCAGAAGCTTAAGCTCGCTAGTGCTGGGAAATCTTTCCGGTCTGTTGACGAATTTGATGGGCGATGGACATCGATTGTGCCGGTTGCCTGGGCTCATAAGAACCATGATGAGCAGGCGGTGCTTCTTCACCCGGCTTCAAATACTCCAGTCCGCCGTCTAAGTAGTCTACGAGCACAAAAGAACCGATTGAAATTGCATAAGCCAACATTCCAAAGGCCAGGTGAGTCGCAGTCAGCTTATTTGCTTTCAGCAAGAGCATGAATATCGTTCCGGAAATAACCGCCACGATGCCGGTCAAAATAGTTCCGTTGTCGAGATTCCAGCGCGTGCAACCAACGCCGAAGGCGACAGGGATGCAGCTCTGGAACACAAGGGCACCGGTGATGTTTCCCAGCGCAAGCGTATCTTTGCCCTGTCGAGCCCAGAGAACGCTGTTGATCTTCTCCGGCAGTTCAGTAGCAATGGGAGTAATGATCAAAGACAACACGACAACCGGCAAACCTAGATAGCAAGCCAAATCATCAACGTGATCGACGAAGATGAATGCACCGCCGATGATACCGCCTAGACCGAGCAGGATCTGGGGAATAATCAAACGAAGTTTGTCGGAGCCGCACTTGAAAAGACGATCGAGAAAGAGGTGTTCGGGAGCCTCTCCTACTTCACCTTCATGCTGGAAGCACTTCCAGACATAAATCGGATAGATAAAGAAAAGAACAATGGCAATGACATAGCGAACATAGACATAAGGTGATGCCAAAACCGCCAGCATCGCAATAGCGTATGCAGCAGTAAAGTATCTGAGGTCGCGAGCGATGACAACATTATTGAGCTGCAACTCTTTCGGACGCCTGCCGCTCTTTGAGCACAACAGCACAGTCAGACCGCAAAGCCCCAGGGTCAGGGTGCTGAGCATGAAAGGCGCGCCTGCAATGGCGCCGATGCCGACAGATTCACCATTTTTCGAGCCAAAAAAGATAACAGCGACGAATGGAATCAGCGTTTCCGGCAAAGCCGTCCCGACTGCAGCTAAAACACTGCCTACGACACCTTCGCTTAATTGGAGACGTTGCCCCAACCACTCGATTCCATTTGTAAAGAGCTCAGCTGCAAGAACAATTACTACTAATCCAGCTAATATGAGCCCAATTTCGCCCAGAATTCCCATCTTGATCTCGATCTATATAGATTCACTGAATTTAGCAGAAATCTAGGGCCAATGCTTACATTGGGCCAGCCTTTGAGGCGTTTCCGGCAAATGGACTGCCAAGTGGCGCGATTTTTGCGCAATACATAAACTCAGAGACTCTCTAAATTTTGTTACTTGACTCTCATCAAAAGAAAGACAGACGAAAGGTACGCGCAGCAGTAGCTTACGCACTTTTTTATCGGTTGAAATTCGAATTATCGGCGCATCCGTTCACTGGAGCCGGAATCTGTGATAACTTGGCTCGATGGCTCCGGCGGTCGGTATTAGAATTGCCGTGCAGCCACTACAGGGAAGACTTTTAGGATGATCACGACGAAAGATGTCGAGCATGTGGCAAAGCTGGCGCGGCTGGAGCTGACGCCGGAAGAGAAAGAACTCTTTGCCGAGCAGCTCTCCAAGATAATCGACGCGTTTGATGAACTGAAAGGCGTGCCTACCGATGGCGTAGAACCCATGTCCCATGCCATTCCAATGCCAAACGCGCTCAGAGAAGATGAAGTTGTAACGCCGCCCGGACATGAATCTCTGCTAAAGAATGCCCCCGATCGCGAGGGCGTCTTTTTCAAAGTTCCCAAGATAGGCGATTGAGCCTGAGCCCGGATGACAAGAAGGGGTGAGCGTTTCCGAACATCTTCTTGAGGATCCCAGGGGCTACGTCGAACATAGACAAACGGTAGACTCAAGATTGGATCCGTATAGACTTGGTGAAAACCTCAAAGATTGGCGGCCAGACTGGCTGGAGATCGCTTATATTTATGGAGAGGGTTGGACGAGAGGTCCCCGGTAAAGATCCGGCGAGATATTCAGCAACTATATAGGGAGGCGCAATGAACACCAGGTATGTCTTTGTTACTGGTGGTGTCGTCTCTTCTTTAGGAAAAGGGATTATCGCGGCCTCGCTGGGCAGACTGCTGAGAGCCCGCAACATTACTACCACCATAGTCAAACTTGACCCTTATCTCAACGTCGATCCCGGCACGATGAGCCCCTACCAGCACGGAGAGGTGTTCGTCACCGAAGACGGAGCGGAGACGGACCTGGACCTGGGGCACTATGAGCGCTTCATCAACCTCGACCTGGGACGCATGAACAATGTCACCGCAGGCTGGATTTATAAGAGCGTGCTCGAAAAAGAAAGGCGAGGAGACTACCTGGGCGGCACGGTTCAGATGATTCCCCATGTCACAAACGAAATTAAAAACTTCGTTCGCAATGCAGCCAAGACCTCGCAAGCCGAAGTCGTCATTGTCGAAGTCGGTGGAACAGTCGGTGACATCGAGAGCTTGATCTTCCTCGAGGCGATCAGACAACTTCGCAAAGATGTCGGGCGCGACAACGTTTGCTACATTCACGTCACCATGATTCCCAATTTGCGCGCGACCAACGAGTTGAAGACAAAACCAACTCAACATTCGGTCGACACGCTGAGAAGCCGAGGGATTCAGCCGGACATTCTTTGCTGCAGAACAGAAAAGGCGCTCTCCACTTCAATCAGAGAAAAACTCTCTCTCTTTACGGACGTAGATCTCAACGCAGTTATTCAGTGCAGAGACGTGCAAAACCTCTATGAAGTGCCTCTCTTCATGGAGCAAGAAGGGCTTGCCGAACGCGTGCTCGACAAACTGCGCATGCCCAACAACACACCGGACCTGACCGAATGGAAGGCCTTGTGTGATCGCATCAAGCGTCCGACCAGCGCCATTACCGTAGCAATCGTCGGCAAATACGTCATGCTTTCGGACGCATACATTTCCGTTGTAGAAGCGCTAAGACATTCTGGCGCAAAACTCGGCACTACGGTGACTATCAAATGGGTGCTTTCCGAAGACGTCGAGAAACATGGTGCCGAGCCCTATTTGAATGACGTAGACGCGATTCTCGTACCTGGTGGTTTCGGAGACCGCGGCATAGAAGGCAAAATCATGGCCGGCGAATATGCTCGGACGAAAGGCATACCATACCTCGGTCTATGCCTCGGTATGCAAACCGCGGTTATCGAATTTGCTCGCAACGTCGCCCATATGGAAGGTGCACATTCGACTGAATTCGCGCCCAGCACAAAATATCCTGTTATCGATTTGATGCCGGATCAACACAATGTTGTTCTAAAGGGCGGAACAATGAGATTAGGCAAATATCCTTGCAATCTCCAGTCCGGCTCGAAAGCTCACAAGGCATACGGCAACGAAGTAATTTCAGAACGCCATCGCCATCGCTACGAAGTCAACAATCAATACAGAGAAGAGCTTTCCAAGAAAGGTCTCGTATTTTCAGGTCTATCGCCTGATGGTCGGCTGGTGGAAATGATCGAATTGAGCGATCACCCATATTACGTAGCTTGCCAATTCCACCCGGAATTGAAGTCCCGTCCTGACAACGCACACCCGCTTTTCGTTGGGCTAGTCGATGCAGCGCTCAAGAAAAACGGTTTGAAAAGCACCGACGGCGCAGCCGCTCAATCTTCAATGATGCAAAAGGGTCAAACTCTGACGACCTAGCATTTCAATTCAACCAAGCAAAGCGACCGGAAAAACTTTTTTCTTCCGGTGGGAACTTTGCTATAGATGCATGGTCCAGTAATCTGAGAACAAGGATCGATAACTCGTAAGACAATAGAAATCGGCGGAGGTTTGCATGTGCCTGCGCCTATTTCTTATTGGTGGATCATGGCAAAAAAATCCCACCTTTCGGTGGGACTTTTGATCTGCTCAGTACAATTGCATTTCAATTTACTTCAATTAGAGCCTGGCGCAAAACGCATCGACTTCTTTCTCGGCATCTTCTTTGGACTGTCCATAACGTTCTTGGATCTTGCCCAAGAGCTGATCTTTCTTGCCTTCTACCAGTTTCCAGTCGTCATCGGTGAGCTTGCCCCATTGCGATTTGACCTTGCCTTCGAATTGTTTCCAATTGCCTTCGATCTGATCCCAATTCATATTTTTCTCCTTTATCTGCTTTCAAATTACTGTGTGAAACTTCGAAAATTGCATAGCGAGAACTAGCGAGTGTGCGCCTTTTCTTCGTGAATCGCATTGATATCCTTGGCTCCGAGATCTTTGAATATCTTTTCTGCTGCTTTCACTTCGTCTTTGTTTTCGGTATGGACGGAAATGAATATTCTGTTCAATTCCTTCATCTTGCCCTCATACTGTTTGGCCTCTATTTCGGGCATGCCCAGCCCGACCAGACCGCCGCTCAAGCCACCGACAGCGCCACCAACTGCGGCACCACTTAGAGCGGCCATGATCGGCCCGGCAGCGATAAATGCGCCTAGACCAGGCAAAGCCAGTGCACCGACGCCGGCCAGCCAGCCCAAAGCGCCGCCCAGCAGCATCCCTGCTCCGGCCCCCGCAGAAGCACCTTCCGGAGCCTTGCTGTGCTTTTCGTAGCCGGCATCTCGAAAACCGGCTGTGTCAGGCATCAACAAAGAAATGTCAGCACTTCTAAAGCCGGCGCTTTTCAAACTGCCGACAATCGAATCCGCTTGCATCAAATCATTAACCAAACATACAACTGCAATTGACATATAGAACCCTCCTGCGGGTCAGTTATCTAGTCACTTCCAACTCGTCCAAAATTTCGGAATCGTCTGCATATTTCTTTGCGGCGCTGGCCACTTTCACTTTTTCAGACTGGCTGTTCACTACGCCGCGCAGAGTAACCGTGCCATTGATAACGACTACCTTCACATTCTTCGCGTTAGTCGATAAGCTCCTGTCGCTTACCAATTCCCTTCTTATTGCTTGTAACTTATCGATGTCAGCTTTCTTTCCGGATTGAACCTGAGGCGTCGGAGACTCTTTGCGAGAATCGCCGTAATTCTGTGCCGTGTTGTCCGGCTTTTTGGACTCCATCTTGTCGAGCTTTGCAATTAGTTTCTTACGCTCCTTGGTAAGTTTTACTCCTTTGCGAGCGGGCAAAAGACCATCGTATTTAGCGCGAATGGCAGCCTCTTGCTGCTCCAGAGCTTTCGCATCGGCCCGCAATTGAACTATCGCCTCACGAGAAACGGAGCCCGTCCTTTCTGCTTCATCGATGCGACTTTTCAATTCCACGCCATTATTAGCAAGAACAGGACCGGCTAAAAATGCCAGGATGGTCAAGACTGATGAAAACTTCAAAAAGGCTCGGGTCTTCATATGACAAAACTCCTATCGATAGTCGCCAGAGAGCAATATTGCAGCAATCTGGCAATATTGAACCGGTATCTGTGGGACCAACGAGTGAAGGTAAGGGTTCCCGATTTCTGTCGATCGTAATTATTAGATCGATTGGGCCCTAAAAAGGGACCCGGGAACTAAAGCCCGAATCCCTGGTCTTTCAAAAATTGAAGCAGCGCAGCTAATTGTTGCCGTGTGGATCGTACTCGGAGACCAGCTGCTTTTGAACACTCACTCTCTCAAACTGGCTTGAGCCCGGCATTTCATGTATGTAGAAGAAAAGGTCACCGTTGGTACCACCATTTTCGTTCCACCACTTCTGGAGTTCTCTGCGAATCGAATCAGCTTGCAGAGCAAGGTCGGGTGTCTCACCGAAGAAGACAACCGTATGATTCTTGGGACGGCTGACTGCATCAGCCTTGTATGTGACCGCATAAACAGCCTCGCAACCAAAAGGTTTCCACTGTTCAAGTGTGCCTCCGAACATGAATCTATAGCGGGTGCGTTTTCCAAAAGTCAGGGCGCTCATTGATTTCCTCGTAAAATTTGAGCTCTGATAGCCCGAAACACACGCTTCGAGCTATCAGAGAAAGACTTACCTTATCTGCGATTTCTGCTGAAGCTGTCGGAACGCTTATCGCGTGACTCGGCTATGGACACATGAATATTGCGTCCACCGAATTCGCGTCCCTCTAAACCACGCATAGCAGCTTCAGCTTGCTGCTGTGTGGACATCTCAACGAAGCCAAACCCTCGCGCTTTTCCGGTGGCTTTGTCCATTATGATCGTTGCCGATGTCACATCACCGTATTCGGTGAAAAGATCCTTGAGTTCGGCATCGCCGCAATTGAACGAAAGATTGCCTACGAACAGTTTATTTTGCATTTGGATTTGAACCTTTGATTATGAGTGCGGAATTCGCCGGCCTGTTTGCCCGCGAATCTTTGAAGGGTCAGACGGAATCGAGGTTCAAAGCAAACGCTGCAAAACCACAGGGTTGTGGTACAGCAAGAGTAAATTTTGAATCGAATGAAACTTTAGTTTTGGGCTTCACGTACTCTACCTTCGGCAGTAAAACTCGAAGGAGAGCAACACAGCCTGACTTAGTTTCATTTTAGCACAGAGGACAAAAGAGCCCCAGGATTCAAGGTTTTGCCGTATGTGGTAAGATGTCAGAAGATAGTTTGTGAAAGTGTGCCTTTCTCGGTTCGAGACCTGTTGAACAGCCTCTATTTGCACTCAGTCTTGTTTGGGACATGCGGTGCCAGATATTCTCGTAGGATTTGTCGACAGGCGGTAGAATGGTCATGTCTTGTAAAATTTTGATTGGAAATTTGGATACCGAAGCTGATGAGGACGGTATCCGCGAGTTCGTTTTGCCGATAATGAGTCAAGTGCTGTCGCTCGAAGTTCCGATAGAAGCCCGAACCGGCAAGAATCGAGGTTATGCATACGTTGTTGTAAGGACGGAAGAAGAAGCGCACAAGGCGGTTCGCTTGCTTCACGGTCGAAATTCATTGGGCCGGAACCTGACTTTGACCGTGGTCGAAGGCGCCCCGGTGAAAGGCAAATGGTATAAGTTCGGCGCTGTTTAGCGAACTGCTCTCAAGCTATTTTTCTGTCGTACATCGAAATCCATGAAGCGCTGCGTCTCGCGCTGGAGAAATCGACGCTCTCGACACTTTCGTGATCTTCTATGTGATGAATGAACTCTTTGAATTGGACTGTCAGCACTCTTTTGAGATCTCTGTCCAATTGAGCGACGGAACGTGCACTCTCATTGTTCTCGATACTGCTAGGATTCATGATTCTCGCCTCCATCTCCACATCTGCCTTTAAAGACAGCGAGTGGGTATGCATGTTCCTTTACAGATATGGGGAAAACCACAGCATATACGCAGCGCAAAAACAGTGACTGGCAGGCGAATACGGCAATCAAGCCGTTTGGTCAAGATTTTTCATCGGCAACGGAATCTGCATGAAATCATCCTGCTCCCCGGTCATCTGCCGTGCTTCCAGATTGGCATTGGCAGG
>JAIETE010000186.1 GCA_019745505.1 Candidatus Obscuribacterales bacterium
CGACAATAATTATCGATACAGGAAGAGCGGTGGAGTTTGTCAACGGAATGGCTCGCGTCACCAAAGACAGCGGTGAAATAGTAGTCTATGACGGACAAGGCAACAAATTGCAAGTACTGCCACCGGAGACAGCAAGCACCGAAACAACAACCGAAAGTCCGACAACTCCTCCGGAAGGCATAAGTATAATAACGCAAGCCAGCGCTGATGCGGCTCAGCGACTCAATTCCGATATCTGGTTTACACGCGGACTTACTAACAGAGACGGCACAATCAACTGGCAAGCTGTAGAAGCGGCCAAGAACAACAGTCAGTTGGAGCCAGCACAGCGAGAGGCAGCGGAATGGCTGTTCGGTCAAAAGGCAACACTGGACGCAACCAACTCGACCATGGTTGAAGTTATTAGAGCCAACATGGCTAATGCAAGCTTTGGAGACAGCCCGGCCAACAATTCTGCCAACCTTCTTGCCATCGGTCCGGAGCATCCCAGCTTTGCCAGCCTTGCGATCGCCAGTTTGAAGAGGCAGTATCCGGAGAGGACTCAGTTCACCAATCAAGAAATCATGAACGAATGCACAAGAATTGCGAATAAAAACAACATTACCAATTGGAACAGCCTGGCATCAGGACAAATTCTGGATGTCACGGCAGACGCAACGGCGCCCCCCGCTGCGACCGATGCAACATCGACGACAGGTACGGCCCTAGACACAAGCAATATGCGACAGGAGAACTGGTCCTTCTTGGACGGAAGGCCATTGGTGCACCTTCGAGACTCTGACTCGGAAATAATTCCGCTAGCCGATGGGGGTGCGTTGCAAAAAGGTGCCGACAACAAATGGATGCTTATCGATAGTTCCGGCCGCATTTTAGGTGAAGTAATAACGCCGATCGATCAATCAACTTTCAGCAGCAGTAGTGCTGTCACTCTCTCCATAAGAGGAACTGGAACCGATTCACCAACCCAGTTGCAGATCAATTCCGACAACACCATAGTCAAATGGTCGGCGACCGGATACGAGAAAGACTTTCCAGGTCATTTCAAGATTGTTTCGGTAGTCAATCCGCCATCTCAATTGCTCGTACTTCCGGATGGAACGCAGGTGCCCTATACGGAAGGAATGATGACTATTGCGGCAGACGGCACAGTGACTGGAATAACAATGGCGGACGGACGTATCATTTCCATCGATGCGCACGGCAGCATGACGACTGCCTGGACGCAGGCAGAAAAATCCGGACAAAGGGAAATTCGCTTCCGCAACGGAGTCACCGAGTACATAGGCGCAAACAATCAGCCTGCTGAAATCAGGCTGTCCAACGGCATTGACATGAAGTTTGACACTGAAAGGGGTTGGATTGTGTATTCGGGCGAACCTCCCCTGGAAATAGGTATTCTGAATGAAGCACCACAAATCAATCCGGTCGATGGCAGCTTCACTTTCTCACTGAAGCCAGACCGGACTGGCGCTGGAGGTGTCGTTACTTTTGTGGTAACAGCAGACGGAGCCATTAAAGCTCCTGTGACCGCACGCACTCGACCATGGCAGATCGCCCGAGAGATGCTTCGCTTGACCGGCCATCCAATACCAAACGACAGAACCATTTCCGCCCAAGTAACTGCTATCTTGAGGCTCAACCCGGGAAAGAGTGCCGGAATGGACAATGGCAGCGAGCTAGTCGTATTCGCACCAGCAGCCTGACCTCGTGCGCGACAAATTGAAACGGCAGGTATCGAATACCTGCCGTTTTTGTTTTTGCACAAGGGTCTCAAACAAAGAGAGGAATATGGTCCTTCAGCACGCACACACTCTGCCGGCAGGCAAACTGTGAGACATCTTTCCTGTATGTAATTTCCTCTTCGATATATTTGTCTATGGAATCTATGTCTATGGCCCCATTACTGAATGCCTGCACTACAAGTCTTGAGATAGTCATTTTGAGATCTTGGGCGCTTGAATCGCCAAACAAGGCTATCAGTTGTTTTGCCGGCGAGCAGGGAGATATCTTTTCGGCAGAACGGAAGGAAAGGAGAAGGAAATCCACTGTTCGCTTAGTGTTTGACATACCGCCGCTCTCAATTCCTATGAGAAATAGAGATGCGCAAGTGAGCAATTTAATTGCATGCATAAAATTGAATTCTATAATTGTGTCCTCAATGTTCAATCCTTTTTGTTCGAGCAGGGCCGACATCTTGACCTTGTGATTATTCGCCGTAGCTACGCACAGAAAGTAAGCCCTCAGCGACAGCTCCTCTGCAGTAGCAGAAGAAAGGTCCGCCAATTCAATTTGAGGTCTTGCCACCTGCACAGATAGCGGCGGCGCTGTACGCAACTTGCTTACCGGTGTGTTTGCGCCGGTTGCTTCACCGCGCAGCGGTCTTCGATACCCGACTTCCTTGATGATATCTGCAGCCAGTGGTTTTCCAGTAAGAGGTAGAGATGCTGTCATCGCCGGGACTCTCCAGAGAGGTAAATACAATATTTCAAATTGATCTGGAAAGTTAGTGACAGCTCCAACAGCGGAAATTGCGACAACCGAAGTGTTGTCACGAATGTTCCACTTGCGCACTCTAGACTTGCGGAGTTCGATCAACCTTCAGACAAAACATACTTGAGGCGAAACCGTCTCATCACTGCGTTTTGGGTAGTTAGCAGTACGGAGACACGCGAATTGAAATTCGAAGATATGCAGGACTACACGGCAGCTGCACAGA
Source organism: Candidatus Obscuribacterales bacterium (assembly GCA_019745505.1). GTDB lineage: Bacteria > Cyanobacteriota > Vampirovibrionia > Obscuribacterales > Obscuribacteraceae > QKMZ01. Next base: position 2,717 of record JAIETE010000186.1, read on the forward strand.
AGATGGCTCATGCAGGCAACTTGCTGGCACGCTCACTAACAACAGTCTTCATGCTTTCTCTTGTGGGGATACCATCTTCATTTTCTTATCCTATTCTAGGAGACACTCCATCATTACGTGATATGCAGCAATATCACAACAGTCAGCCCCAGCATCATGACTCTCAGCTCTACGATAGCCAAACCCGTAGTCCATCTAATACGAACGGCAGACCGGCCATCCACCGGTCGCATCCTGCACCGGACAAAACCTCCTGGCGCCAAATGTACAATTCAGTCGGGCTGGAGAAACAGCACAAGCAAAACGCTCCAGGCTCGACAATGGGTAACGAAGGTTGGCAGAACGTCAGTGACGCACACGCACCGGCCTATACACCAGAACCGCTGAGAAATGGTGATTTCTCCGGCATGATGAAGCACTGGATAGATGCAGCGTTGTCGATCGGTGGGTCGCCTCAGGCAGCGGCAGCGACGGCCGTCGCCAACATGCAGGCACAAGAGCAAGGCATAGCCAATGCTGCAGGGAAGGGCACTTTAGAGGCTCTCAAGGAAATTCTGGCATACCTTGCAGGCGGCAACATCAATGTGGCGAACGAGGCGGCAGGCCGCCCGGTAAACATGAAAGCCCCATTTCGACACGTAGCAGAAGCACTGTGGATGGTGCAACGTATGTTTCACGTCGTCTATATGCCAATTGCACTGCTGCTGCTTCTTCCTGGTGCAGTGCTCCTCAATCTCAAAGTCATGTGCGGGCAAGGTATGGGCTTGCCGGGAGACGAGGACAGTGCTGCCGGACCTTTTAGCGCCATCTTGCGAACAATCATTGCCGTTTTTCTCATTCCCTGCACCCAACTAATAATGAGTTACAGCATCGACATAGGAAACTCGCTCAGCGGTGAAGTAGCAAAACAGATACCGATGGATGAGATTTATCAATGGGCGAAGGGACAATACGATCACGAAAACGCTCAAGCAGCAGCCGCACAAGCGGCGAACGGAAATCAGCATCTGGATCCTCGCCCATATAAAGATCAAACCTTCAATATGTTTCTCAAAATGATCAACATGTCGCTCGGGTACGGTCTGCTCATCGTCATGGCGTTTCAGACAGTGATCAGCAGTTATTTGTTGTTGCTCGGACCGATTGCCGCGGCGTTCTTCACGTGGCCCGGTGGAGTGGGCAGACTATTCAGACCTGTATTTGCAAATTGGGTGGATGCAGTGGTGAATATCTCACTTTGGAGATTCTGGTGGTGCCTGCTCGTTCTTTGCGCGGTGACAAGAATTCAGTGGCTGAAACAGATTGGCGAATATGTGCCGAACACGGAGTGGGAAGGGCTGATGTTAACCTGCTTTCTGGTTCTGATGAGTTACGTTCCATTCATGCCATTTGAAATGCGCCCGGGAGAACTTGTCGAAAAGCTGCTGGACAAAGCAAAAGAGGCATCCGGCAATGCCGGCGGGCGCGGCGGTGGAGGGCAACAACATCAGCCTGGTGCACCGCCCACAGCACCATCCACAGCGGCGTAGCGAAATCAAAGGATATTTTCCGAGGACCCTCAGGCATGATGAATCACACAATAAGAGCCTTTATTGTCGCAATCTGCGTAGTGCTGTCGAACTTACTCATTCCGGCTGTTTGCCTCGCCGCTCCCTACGAAGGTACGGATCCTTATACCGGACTCAACGAGCAGCAAAGAGTCTGGGCGAAAGACTCTCATATAAATGAGCTTTTGGTAAAAATCGAAGCTCTGATGGCCGACAAAAATCCGGCAGACAATGCCACTATCTGCCAGATCCTCGGAAACATGTTCGACTATGTAATTGCCAAAGTAAATGAGCCGCAAACCACGGCACCGGCAGCTCAAGCAGCAGGTCAAGCGCAAGCGAATGCAGTGGGCAACGCGGCCGGGGATGTAGCACGCGATCAAGCTATAGCGGCCATCGACTATGCATCGAGATTCCTGAAGAATTTCACCAGCGAGAAAGGCAATAAATGGAATTCGCTGCGCGACAATATCTTCGTTCCTATTGCATTGCTCCTGATTCTGCCGGGTGCGGTTCTTACACAAGTAAAATGCATCATCGCTGCCGGGTCGCCGGTCGTACAGCAGTCCAGCCCGTTTGAAGGAATTCAGCGGGCGATTATCGCTGTTTTTCTCATACCTGGAACTTACCTGATCGTAAATTACGGCATAGATTTCGCCAACAGCATTCAATACACGATTGCCACCGAATACGCTCGGCTGTTCGGCACCGATATGTATAAAGATGCAATTTGTGCCGAGATCCGAGCCTTCGGCGTCAGATATATCTCCGAAAATGATGGCTCTCTCAATACACCTCCACCCGATCAAACAGCCTCCAGCAACGGCAACTTTTCACAAGCGGAAGCGAAACTATGGGGCAAACTGGTCGATCCCTGCGTCGAGCTTAAAAAAGTACCGCCCAATCGAGACGATGCCAGCATGCCCGCCAGCGCAATAGCCGGGCGGCTGATGATGAATGCCAGCAATGCCAGTATAAACACAGCCTGGAGCATCCTCTGTGCGTTTCAAATGGCATTTTTCTATTACCTGTACTTCGTAGGTCCAATCATGGCCGCGCTCTGGGTATGGCCGATGAAACAATTGCGCGACGCTTTCCCCAGCTGGGTGGAGGGAGTCGTCACGCTCTGTTTCTGGAGTCTTTTCTGGCACACCACCATTCTTTTGATGGCATGCTTTAAGGGCACCGACGAAACCGGTCTGTTCGTAATGAGCGCACTCAATTTCCTTGCTACAGCCTGTGTCAAAAACGCCTTTGACTTTGCCGGACTGGTGCGCAGCGCCGGACAGAAGGCTTCCGAACTGATCGAGAAGGGCGGCAAGAACAGCGGGGGTGGCGGCGGCGGTTCCGGCGCCGGCTCAACAGGCTCCTCCCAGCCCGAGGTCGCACAAGGCAACGGAACAGCACAAACGGTTACTCAAACGCAGGTCTCGGCGCATGAAGGACACGGCTCAGTCAACAAATATCAGGACTCCAACAAGGACGGTGTGGTCGATGGCATTTGGGACAGCAGTACAGGCACCTACGTAGCCCCGCCGCCCGGCTCGCCGCTCTACCTCACCAATCAAGCGATGCCGCCTGCGGACGCAGCCAACATGGAAGACTTTGCTCCGCCTCCTTTAGCTTCCAAATATGTAATCACCGCAACAGGAGAAGTTGGTCTCGAGTATGCCAACCCTCAGACAGGTGAAATGGAATACTACATTCCCAAGGTTAGAAACGAAGAAACAGGGGAGATGGTCGCCCAATTCATAGCCAATCAAAATGGTGATGTCTTCGAATTCAACGGCAGGCAATACGTGGAACCGCAAATCAAAGATCCTGAAGTAGACACTTACATGGACAAGTATCGATTCCAAGACGGCGCCCTCCAGAAGTGGACCTTGGATGGTTGGAGACCGGTTGTCGCAGAACAGCCGCAAGTCGCACCGCCTCCTGCCGCTAACACCGAGTCAACGGTTTTCCGCGACAGTGTGACTGCAAATATGGCCGACACTTACTTTCCAATCATGCACTATCCGCAATCGGCAAAGTGGCAAGATGTCGATGAATCTACTCAGGAGGAAGACCCGGGAGTCGACTTCGGAAACGCAAAATCACAAGCGTGGGAAATCTTGGAGTTTGCAGTTCAACAGCTGCAATCGCGGGATACGCAATTTTACGACAATTCGACCACGCAATCATCAACAGCATCGATACCAAAAATGGAGAACGACTGTGTCATGTCAAAAATTGAAAAAAGAGACGACGTGTATGGCTTTCCATTCAATGATGACAATCGCCTAGCAGTGACACCGCCACCGCTTACTTTCGGTCCGCCGGAAAGCAGTGATCAACAGACCACAGCAAACAACAGTGTGGTTGAAGAAAATAAGCGCGCGATGCCAAAAGTAAACCTCGAAGCTGAGATTGGAAAGCTCTTCCAACGAATGACAGAGACATCCGATGCAAGCACAGACGGTTTGTTCATTGCAGGACCAAAAGAGCAACAAGAAAATGCTTATTGCTCATTTGCGCCACTCACGTCCGAAGAATTGCTTGAAAGCCGCGCCAACGGCGAGCAGAAGAGTGCACTTTCGCGCGCTCTTGGCAGAGGCTTCAAGTCTCCAACGAACGAAACGTCCGCACAAAATGACTCAATCTGGTAAAAACCGGCGGGCGGAAAAACTGTCACTATTCTTCCACGTTACTTCGCGAGTATAAAGCATATCAGAGTGGCGGTTGTCACCGATGCCCTATCCCCGTGAGGACATGAGACATGCTTCTAGGCACTGAGTTAAACAATCTACTTTCTCGGCTGTTTTGCGTATCTGGAGCAAGGACGCAAGATGCTTACAATTCGAAAGCAGCTCGCAATGAATGCAGTAAGCCGCTGATGCAGATAGTCGAGAGCAAAGTTTCTCAAAGACAGAAAGTCACGGGTACAAAAGGCACAAAGCGTGGGTTTGCAGCCGAAGTAGGACCGCCTCCTCTGACTCCTGCAGCGATACGCTAAGAGACAAGCGAAAACAGAGACAAAAGCCCTGGTAGGTTACCAGGGCTTTTCACTAACTATCCTGCCGCCGACCTGTTCGCCTGAAGGTCCAAAACAGTGCTCGGTACGTAATTTCCGAACTTAAAGGTAACCGTCACTAAATTTCCACATCCAGTCGATAAACTCCAATCATTGAAACAGATGGCGTTCCCCCGAATGCGAAACACAAAAGGAGTAAGGCGTGATGATGAATAAGGTACAACCCATATTGGAACCTGGCTTCAATTCCGTCCTAAGAGCTCGCAGAGAAGCATTCAGAGCGGTTCCGCAAGCGGTGCAACAGCCCAATTTGAGCGCGGTACCGGAAATCACAAGAAGACAATCGACCCATGGCTTCGTCATTGTTATGCCGGTTCAATTGGCCTTCAAGATCGCTAAAGATGTGCTTCGAGCCTCCGATTTCGCAATCTCGAACGTAGGCGACCGAAAGTTGGTTTGCTTCAAAGAAACACCCGCATCGGTCAACATCTGCTTGGAAGTGCGCTTCGAGCAATTGCAAAACGGCGCCACCAAGGTTGTTTTTTGCAACTTCAATTTCGGGATACCGACCATGCATCGCGCTTTGATTGAGAATAATATGCGCAAGCTGCAACGCCTGATGGAAGCACGCTGCGCATAGGATTCCAGAACCAAGGCGAGAATGATTTTAGCCAGCGAAGAGGGGGAGGAGTGCATTGAATTGCGCTCCTTCTGCTTTTGTCTAAGCAGTAAGAAATGAAAAACGAGATGCTGCAGTTTTCTACTGATTCTTCAGGATGCGTACGGTCTTTTTATGCACGATCAGAGCCTCCTGATGCCTTCCTTTTTGCGACCAGGCGGCACCAAGGCTGCGCAGTAAATCGAGATGCGTTTGAGGGGAAAGTTCAGCGCTGCGGCGGCTGACAATTAATGCCTTGCCAAAATAGCGAAGCGCCACCTCATGCATGTTTCTGCCAACGGAGAGTTCAGCAAGTTTATAAAGGATTCTGCATGCGCTTGCATTTGTCCAATCGTTTCCGATTCGATCATAAAGAGCAATCGCCCTTTTGTAGAGCCTTTCAGAGCGCGCCGCATCACGTTTTGCCAGCCAGTCGGACACACCTTCTAAAATCTCAGCCAGAGCACAACACATCTCCTCATCGGAGCCGCTCTCATGAGCTGCAGCCTTAAACATTTTGTCGCCAATTCCGTACTGCTGCAACTCATATGCAGATTTGCCAAGCTCTAAATACTGGCGCCAGACATCAAGCTTGTTCTTTCTGATTCTGGACTGATCCCTAATCGACATGGATTCTCCTAAACACCGCAATTAATGTATTGAATCGCAGTGGAAAACTTGTGACGGGAAATTGGAAAACGGCGTAGCTACGCAGATAGGACGTTTGTCACTAAACTTCCACGAAATTTCCTTAAATTGAACTCAATCGATCCAATTTTCTTATTTCCCCTCAATAAAGGCTGGTCGAAGATGGTATTAGATACTTGTGATATCCAAGCGCAAGAAGTAATACAGGTCAGAATGCAAAACAATTCAGAACAGAAAGGCTCAATCTTAATCGTCGAAGATGATCGCGAACTGGCAATGCTTACGTCGGCATTCCTGAAACAAGAAGGCTACGATGTCGATGTAGTGCACAGCGGAGAGAAAGTAGCGGAGATTATCTCCCAGAAGGAGTATGACATTCTGGTTCTGGATTGGATGCTGCCCGGCAAAGAAGGCGTAGACATCATCAAGGAATACAGGCAGACAGGCGGCGTAAAGGGCATCATCATGGTGACCGGCAACAGGAAAGTCGATGATATTGAAAGAGGCATCGACTCAGGAGCCGATGATTACCTGACCAAGCCATTTTCCATGAAAGAGCTCTCCGCCCGCGTACGAGCTTTGCAAAGACGTCCCCTGACCTACAAGGGCAATGTAATTCAGATCGACGACGTGTCGGTTGACGTAAAAGCGCATGTGGTAAAACGCGGAGATGAAGAGATCCATCTCTTTCCACGCGAATTCGCTTTGCTGAAATTTCTCATGTCAAATCCCGGCGTGGTGTTCAGCCCCGAGAACTTGCTCAATTATGTGTGGGAAGCCGAGTCCGATGCCACGCCGGATTCCATTCGCACAAACATTCGCCGCATCAGACAAAAGATCGCCAAAGACGGTGAGCCTTGTATTCTGGTCAATGTACACGGAGTCGGCTACAAAGTAGAGTCACAAAGATCTTGATCCGCAGAGCGACAACAATCGTTTAAAAGAGCATCAATTGACGCGATACTTGAGCAGTTCTTCAAGCGTTTTCTGGCTGCCTTGCACATCAAGAGACTTGATCACTCCAATATTCTTTGCGAACCAGCGCGTTTGATAAACCATCACGCCGTCGCGCACCGATAGTCCGCCTACTCTTACGCATTCGAATTCACCGGCCGGCACTCTCACCTTTTCATTAGGAAAGGTCTGCCAGTGCTCATTTTCCGCGTTACCCCGGGAGCGTTTTCCATTCCACTTCCATACATTATCCATGCGGATATTCGTATCAATGACCAGTTTTGCAGGAGTGAACTCAACGCCGTCGGCCGGCTTACCGGGATACTCTATTCGCTCAAGATAGGTTCTTCCATCGCGCTTCGAATAAACTTTTACCGTATCCCCCGAAGACAATTTGAAGAGAGGTCTTCCGCTTTTTTCCTTTGCTGCTGAGACAACCCACTTGCTCTGCGACATCTTTCCTCTTGGGTCTGTCACCTTGTATGTCCAGAAATTGCCGGACTTAAGTGGAAAGAGATCCGCAGTTGGAGCTGAGTTGGCGGCAGCTATCGAGCTTACGCAGACGACGGACGCAACCAACAACGCCAATTTTCTCTTCAATTAAACGACCTCGCTGCCTCAGTTTTCCTCTAATCACTTTTCTTACCGACAACATAAGGTTGTTTCTCGCCTTGCTGAGGACGCAATGGAATGCGAAACCAAAAGGTGCTTCCTTTTCCAAGTTCGCTATCAACACCAATTTGCCCATGATGCTCTTCAATAATGGCCTTGCAGATCGCCAGTCCGAGGCCGCTGCCTTTCTTTTTCGTCGCATCAGCCTTCTCGACCTGCGTAAAACGATTGAAAAGCTTGCCTATATGCTCGGCTGGAATTCCACGCCCAGTGTCGGAAATTCGAAATTCGGCAAATGTTTCAGTAGACACTACTTCGACCGTAACTTTGTGCCCGCGCTCGGAAAACTTGATCGCGTTTGAGAGGAGGTTGACCACTACCTGAACTAGCCGCTCTCCGTCGGCAATCAGCGGCAAATCAACCGATGGCACGACAATCTCGACACCATGATCTTCCGCGAAATAGCGAACATTCTCCACTGAGGTTTCAACAATGGCATTGGCATCAGTGTCTTCCATAAACATATCAAGCTTACCGGATTCGAGTTTTTCCATATCCAGCAAATCATTAACCAGACGAATCAAACGTGTGGAGCTCTTCTCTGCGATGTTTATCACGTGCTTCGCTTCTTTAGTAAGCTCCCCGAACATTCCGGCAAGCAGCATCTCAAATGAACCACGAATCGATGTGAGCGGAGTGCGCAACTCGTGACTGATCACACCGAGGAACTCTTGTTTGAAACGCTCGATTTCGTGCCGTTCGCTAACGTCGAGCATTATGCCCATGTATTTCAGCCCGTCTTTGGAATCATATTCGCGAATCGTAAGATGAGACGGAAACGTATTTCCATCCTTTTGCTCCGCCATACGCTCGTGTATATGACCGATGGCGCGTTCTCTGAGCGTTTCCCAAACTTCCACTTCTGATTGATCTGCCTTGCGCTGGAAGAGCATGCCGAACGGCTTACCGACCAGCTCACCAGGCTCGAATTTGAACATATCGTCCATCGCGGAGTTGACCAACTCGATTTCACCTTGCGGCGAAAGCAAGACAAGACCAACCGGCATATTGGCGATAATAAATCGAATACGCGCTTCGCTTGAGCGTATTGCTTCCTCGGCGCGCTTGCGGTCGGTAATATCGTGAGCCACACAGTAGAGGGCATTGTCAATCTGGGACCAGTGCGTTGTCCAGAGCATGTCTAAGTAATTTCCGTCTTTGCAGCGAAATCTATTTTCATACGGCGCACCGCTGCCTTCTTTCTGAATGGCGAGTTGTACATCGATAGTAGTACGCACGTCATCGGGATGGAGAAACTCGACGACATCACGGCGCAACAGCTCTTCCGGTTGATAGCCCCAAACCTTATGACTGGCTGGATTCACACGAGTAAATTTGCCGTCCGCGTCAAGACTGCAAATCACGTCGACAGCTTTCTCGAAGACGGCTCTCTCTTTGCGAGAAGCCTCGGCCAGCGCTTCAGCCATGCGGTGGAAAACTTTGTCGAGAGCCGCAATCTCATCGCCTCCTTTAATCTGCGGATTGAGAGGCGCGCCTTCGGAGAGTTTTCTACTGTTGTCCATGAGGGTTCTCAAGCCACGGACCGAAACTTTGCTAAACCACAATGCCAGTCCGAGAGCAACGATAATATTGAACACTACGCCGCCGGCGATTATTTGTTTGAACTGCGCTCTGAGCTTGCCGGCGGAACTTGGAGCCAGAGCCTCGAGCTTCTGCTCACCGTCGAGAAAATCGCGAATATCCTTGCGAATCGAAACAATGGCAGGCTCGAAGGTATGCTTCATATCCTTCAGCGCGGCATCCAATTTTTCCTTATCGCTTCCCGCCCATTCAGCGATCATATTGTCATATGTGCGCGACAGTTGCTTAGCCCGATTTTCTACGCGCCAAATGACTTGCGCCTGGGCAGGATCACCCTCTACGAGCGGTCTCAAGGCATCTATATCGGACTTCATCTCCTCGGAAAGCTTCGCATAATCCTTCAGGCGTTCAGGCTCTTTAGTCTTGGCATATGTCGTGAGCACATCCTGCATCTGTTCCGGAACCAGAAGCAGGCGCCCACCAGTTGCAATAGCACGCCTTCGCATCTCTTCCGCACGCGCCTCAGTTTCCGACTGCCCCAGGAAATAAAGCAACACTGAAACGAACACTAGTTCGAAAACAAGTGGCACGAAGATGAGAATTAAGGCTTTGCGTGTGAGGGTGAGTTGCAAACGAACTCCGCAGTTTTAATCTGGAACAGTGAACAATCCATTATCGCGCATGGGAGCGACTTCGCGGGTATTGCCACTAAAAGTCCACAAACCTCTTGTAAATTGATTGCACCCTGAGGAAAGAAACCGAAAGAGCCGCGCATTGCGGGCTCGGCCTTGCCTTTGCAGATTCTCGAGCTTCCCAAGGAGTAGCAAGATCGATGACAGATCGAACCAGTCAAAAAATCGAACAGGCCGCGACCAGACTGTCCGAATCTTCGAGAAACAATCAACTAGACAACGCCCTTGAAGAAGTAAACTCCATATTACAGCAAGGCGGCAATCTAGCTAGCGAGCAGGCGGCACTAGTCCGAGAGTTAGAGCAATCCGGAGCATTACCACGAGTACTCATATCATTCGCCACGGGCAATGACCTGGACGGAAACGGGATAAACGATGCTCTCGATTCGAACAACGACGGCGTGCTGGCACACGAAGAACTGGAAGCATATCTAAACAGCGTCTCGGGCAATTCTCCTGCCGAGGCGCTTCTTGCACAATCACTCCTCGACCGCTTTTCAATGATCGAGTCCGCCGACAATGCAAGATACGGTATGGCAGCAGGTGTGCTGGACGGCAACGCAGGCAGTGCTGCTTTCGCAGACTATGGCGCCGCATACTCCAGCTTCCGCACCAACGCCGACGGCTCCGTCATTTTTCAAAATGCAGACGGACTCATTTCTGAAGTCGCATTGACAAATGGCGAATCCAGACAGTTTGTATATGATCAACAAGGCAACATTATTCAATATACGGACGAACTGCACCACATCTACAAGATGGAAAATGGTCACTTCGTTGAATACGAATCAGACGGCACAACACCAACTGGACAAGTTGTAGAAGCCAACCATGCGGATCTCGATCGCGACGGGAATTTAACTCTCACAAACAATGACGGTTCAAGAACAGTCTTTAAAACCGATGGCTCAGAAGTCACCATCAATCCAGCAGGGCAGGTAACGAGAGTTGAGTACGCAAATGGTAGCGGAGTCGAACTTGCCTATGACTCTACAGGTAGTGTCAGCTCCGTAACTTCACTCCAAAGCGGGCAGACATTGGCCGTCGGGGCGCAAACTCGCATTAGCGTCGATCCGCTCGGCACCGTCACCATGATTCAATCAGGAGAGGGTGGCTACGCACAAGTTCTCAGAACCGACGGTTCTGCGGCCACCATGGATCTACAAGGAAACATTCATGCCATTAACTTTACGAATGGTACGGTAGCTAGATTCATCTACGACGAAACCGGAGCGATGAGCCAAATCGTGCTGCCGGATGGTTCAGTGCTGACCAAAGGCGAGCCGGGTCAGCCCTGGCTGGACGCGTCCGGACAGCCAGCCGCTTCCGACATTCACCTCACTGAATCTGGAGTTCTAGTTGTCACTTATACAGACGGTAATGACGACACAATCGATCGCGTCGTCACATACAATGCCGATGGCACCGTTGAAACTAGCACCGCTGATATTGCCGTAAGCGAAATGCTTTCGGAAGAGTCTCTGGACGCAGCCGCCCGCGACATTCGCGGAGCGCTTAATTTTGAGTCAGCCCTTGGTCACTTCGGCAATGTCGACAGCGACAGAATAATAGACATTCTCGCTGGAATGAGTGAAGCCGACAGGCGCAATCTTGAAGCCGAGTATTTCGAGATTTATGGCATCAGTCTGCGAGACGAACTTCAATGGCGCCTCAACCCGGAAACGTACGCACGAACGATCGCAGTTCTCGATCGTGAAGATGGAGAAGCTAACGACCTCGGTCAAGTTGAAATTGCATTCACGCACCTGAACACTGATTCTGCAAGAGGACAGACCGAGCTTATCAATACCTTGAGTGTTCTCAACTCTGCAGATATTCAAGCGCTCGATGCCGAATTCACAGCTGCTCATGGTTACAGCCTCAGAGATGCAATCATGAATGACGGCCGCATCGATCAAGCAACCAAAGATGCGCTGCTTGTTCTTCTCAATGGAACAGATCAAAACCTTGACGCAAATGGAAATTGGAGACCGGAAGTATTTACGCAGTTGTCCGACCTGGCTCTACAGTCAGGCAATCTGCGTTTGTTCGAAACAGTATTCAGAAGCGCCTCAGAAGAGTCAAGACAAGAATTCGCAGCCAATGGAGGCGGCACGCGCATCTTCCTTGCATTCTCCGGAAACATCGAGAATCTTACGCTTGCAATTGAACTTGCAGGTACAGGCGAAATCCAACTTTCCACGCTAATCGAAGGCAATACGCATTTCCTTCATACGGATAGGGAGTCAATCGAACTTGCACTGCGTCACGCAAGTCCTGAAGACCGGGCCCTCTATCTGCGCGGGCAAGTACTCGCTGAAAGTGGAGCAACCCCCACTGAAGGTCCTGACGCAGAAGCTCTCGCTTTCTATAACAATTTGCACGGCGCCCTCGTTTATGCGTCAGGTGGAACTGACTGGGAGATCCTCAAGTGGGAAGACATCCTGCTGCGCGGTGGAAGCCTTATCGAGGATCTTGCCAGCCTTCAAGTCGCATACACGATGGGAATTGGCGGCACGCACCATACCACCGATGAATTCATGTCCACTTTGGAAGGCATGAGTGAGGAAGATTGGGAAAGATTGCATTCGGACCCCGCATACGCTGAAGAGGTACGCACTCTTATTAGGGCACTCTGTGAAGGTGCTGAAGAAGAACTAGCATTGAGAATGCTCGAAGAAAAAATCGCCGCACCTGATTACGAAGCATCACAACTGGTTGGGCGCCGCGGCCTTGTTGAGTTCATTGAAGAAAACTCCTGGTTTGGTATCGGCGGCAGATACGAGCCAGGTCGGATTCTCGATCGCATAGCCACCATGACACCGGCCGAAATCGAAGCATTCCGTGCTAACCCAAGTCTTGTCTACATTGCAATCAATGGCAGAATGGCTTCTGAGCCGGAACATTCGTTGGCATTGCGCATGCTGGCGCAAATAGAAGGTGGTGCTTCAGAGGTTCAACTTTCTGCGGCCGATCAGGTCTTGTATGACCAAGTCACTGATGCGCCGCCATATTTGGTATTCGAACATTTGGAAGATGCAATGGCCGATCCGGAATTCCGGGAGCGCATGCAGAATCCGCAAAACGACGAAGATCGTGCAATGAGAGATGCTCTGTACAATGCTTCTGTGGATGCACTGAGAAGAGCGAACATCTATCTCGGCGACGGTCGTCAATACGGAGACGAAGGCTTACGTGGCGCAAATGCGTTCTTGAGCCGCATGTTCACAGACGGCGGAGACGCTACTCTTCCGGTCGACATGCAAATGGCCCTTTGCACAAATGATGCTGAAAGATTGGAATGCCTCCGCAATGTTACAGCAGACGAACAAGCACTGCTCCTCAACACGGATTCCAACAATCAAGAAGCTGTCGCACTCAGAGAAAGAGTCTTCGGACCACTAAACGACGATCTTGACCAACTCTTCACGCAAGTCTTGCAAAACGGATTCGTCATGACCGAAAGTGGTCAGCTTGTTCTGGCAATGAATCCTGAGGATTACATGCGCGCGTTCGTCCTGGGCGCAGGTCCTGATATGACGTCGATGATTTTCGAAGGTTTGACAAACGATCAGATCGTCGTCATCAAAAACAATTATGCAGAAGCATACGGATCTGATTTGACCGGTGACGTCCTGGCTACAGTTCCTGAAGGAGATCGTTTCTCTTACGGGCAAATGTTGGAAACGGTAACCACTGATGCTAGACAAAACTTCTACGATCTTGGCAATGAATTCTTGAGCCATCTCAATGGACTGGCTCCGCAGCTCATGATGGCAATGGGTTGGAATGCAAGCCAGGAGGACGCTCTCAGACAATTCGATCAATTCAGATCGGAGCTGATGACTGCTTCCAGCAACTTCGAAGAATTATCACCAGAGCGTCAGCTTGCGCTGGCCAACAACTTCGCAGATGCTATAGAACAGTTCCGTCAATCCAAAGAGGAGTTTTCCGACGTTGCTGTTGATGCTGCGGTCATGGCAGCAGGCATGATTCTAGCAGCGGTTACAGCAGGACAGAGCCTGACCCTCAACTTGCTGTTAAAAGCAGCAGCGCTAGGAGCAGGCATGAAGATCGGCGGCGGCATGATGATGCAAGGTTCTGACTATGAATCGTCAGAGATAGCTGGTGATGCTTTCTCTGGCGCAGTTATGATGGCTGGAAATCTTTTTGGACCACACGTTGTTGCCAGGCTTCTTGGTGTAGGCAGAGGGCTTGCATCTCCGCTCGCGCAATACATGGATGATTTTTTCCAACAGCCTGCAATTTTGACTCGCCTGGCAGAATATGGTCTGACATGGAACCGTGGCGTCTTCAATGAAGGACTTGAAGAAGTTTTCAGAAATATGCTCCTGTCCGGCAACATAGATGAAAGAGCATTTTACTCTCTGATCGACGAAGCAATTGCTGCAGGGGACATGGCGCTCGGCACCGTACCACAAGGCGTTGCAGACGCCGCAAGAAACCAGTTTGTTCGCCAGTTCGCTGGTGGGCTCGCGGATCTTGCAGGGGACATGATTGGGCCGAGAACTGGATTGCAAACATTCTTGCTTCGCCTTGGTCTGAATGAAGCTGCAGCAGTACCAATTGGTGCTATCGCCAGTGGTGGCGGACGCTTGATAGCATGGGATGGCAATCTGACCATTGAACAAAATATACAAGAAGCATTGACAGCAGCAGGTACGGGAGCTGTCATGGGTGCTGGAATGGCCTTCGCCTTCACAGCTGGTCATACAGCAATTGGTTACGCATGGCGAACCGCTAGAGGACTTTCCTTCAGAAACACCAGCGACTCATCTATTCCGGTCACGGATATAGAAGGTCGAGTGTTGCAAATTGAGCCTGGTGAAACGGTGATATTGAATAGCACTGATCAATTGGCACTACCAGAAAATGTTCAAATAGAACCAGTTGACTCGCCGGATATTGTCATTCCAGCAGACGCCCCCGACAATGTATCGCCTGATGTGATTGTATCCAACGCAGATGATGCGGCTGCCGAAAGTTTGGCGCTGACGCAATCAGACGACATACTTCGCGAAACCCTGGTTCTTTCAGATGAGCCAACCCCTCCTGTAATAAACAGGTCAATTTCCCCTGGAGTTAGAAACTTCATCGCGACCGATCCAGATGCGTTCGAAGCAACAATCGCAAGGGTCAGAAGTAGGACTCCGGAAACTCGCCTCAACATTATCCGTGAAGTTTTCTCCGACGGCACGGTCGGGCCAGAGATGAATGCATTGATACAACATCATGGTCCTACTTTCCCACTCAACCCGGTGCTGGCTGAAGCAGCAGACTTAATTATCGCGTGTCATCCAAATCTTTTTGCCGCCCAATTTCAACCAAAAGCTGTCCTTGGTGCAGATCCAGGGCGCGTCAACATTCAAGTTTTAAATCCAAGATTCGATGCAACAACAGGGACAGTAGTTGACACTTTTCGAGTCTTCAGACCCACAGAACGCAATTCAGCAGGTCTCAGCCTTGGAGAAAACGACGGTCTGACTCAGACGGTTATGCCTGGTGGTGAAATAGAATTTCGAAATGCCGATGGTGCACTTGTTAGAACACAAATTCCTCGTACAGACAACATTGTGCAGTACAACTACCCAGATGGAATGATTGAACTGCAAATGCCAGATCAATCGATCCAATATTATGACTCAGCGCAAAATTGGCTAGGCACTCGATATAACCTTCCGGAAGGAATGATTAGGGTCGATCTACCTCAAAATCTGCAGGAACTTCACTATCCTGACGGTCACTACGAGCTACGCAATTTAGCGGACAACACAGTTCGCGTTTACAATGAATTCGAAGATCTTCTAGCCACCGGAACCATAAATGGTGATGGGTCGCTGACGACCACCCCGACCAATAATGTTGAGTGGAATAGAATCTCCCAATCTTGGAATAGACTAAGCCTCTCTGACCGAGTCGCAGCATTGGATATGATCCAAGATGCGCCAGAAGCAGCCCGAATTCAAATTGCCAATTCACTCGTTGACGAGTTATACGCCACGCCGAGACCACGTTGGCCACTAATCTTGCAAAGAAGTGCTGATGTAATCGCAGCTCTCCCAATTGAAGGCAGGGCAGAAGGGGCTATACAAATCTTCAGAGCAATCGATGAGACCGGATTCGGATTGCGAAACATATCTGACTCGCCCCAGACCATTCTGGAGCTGGTGCCAGAAGGTAGCCGCTTTAGCGTGTGGTCCGAGATGGTAAATCTATGGTCAAGAAACGGAGAACTGAATGCCGGAGGTCCACTCATTCAGTCGCTTGAGCTGCTTCCGCAACAAGATCGCGCTCTTGCAATTGGCATTTTAAATGAGTATGGCATTGGTCCAGCGGAAGTACTCGAAATGGTACCTCCTGAGAATCGCAGCAATGCGTGGATCTCAATTGCAGAAAATTTGGGACAAAATGGCTGGTCTGATGAAATGGTCCCGCTATTTCGCACCGTTGATGCTCTTCCGGTTGATGCACAGTTGGCTGCGCTCAGATATGCATACGAACATTTCCCATTGGAAGCATGGAGAATCGAAGAAGTACTCTCTGCTGAGATCTATCCACAAGCGCTAAGAATTGCGCTGGAAATGCCTATGGGACCAGCTCGGGATGAAGTCCTGAGAAACATCATGTGGGATGAGGTGCATTTATCATCACTGTCATTTAGTCAACGAGATCTTATCGAACGACAACTTGTGGACCTTTTGATGGAAGATTTGCGCCTGCATCCTAGCGACATCGACAGCATGCGCAGCTTGTGGAGACAACTTCCGTCACAGACAGAGTACATAACGTCTTCACTTGAGACTCAACGTCGGACTCTCCTGGAAAACGCATCGCCGGCAGATGTCGAAGCGATCAATAGGGCATTCAATAGAGCACGGGCATGGGTCATCGACAGAAACATCCCCCCAAGCATTGCAGAGCAATTAGGGCCTACAACCGACGCTACTCAACGGCCAATGCCGAACTGGAAACTGGTCGCTGCACACCTCGCCTGGGAAGAAGTTCGCACACTCCCTGCTGCACAACAAGAAGCTGCATTCTGGCAACGCTTTGAAGAGATCTCGGCAACAGGACGGAATCAGGTTCTCCTTCAAGCTGGAGACGCGGGACTTTACATTGCATCTTCGTTCAGCGGAACGTTGAGTAGCAGTGAGTCGCTTGCACTCCAATCAGTAGTGGAAGCATATTCTCTTCGATTAAGCCAAGCAGGAGCCAGTCCGGAGCTTGCCAACGAAGTAAGACTTCTCATGAATCTTAAAGTTGGTGCATTCTCGGAAGCTCTGCATGCTCTCTATCCAGGAGATCTTTCACAGCTAAGCGCAAGTGAAATTCGCCAACTAGCTGAAGGATGGCAAATCGAAGGTGCGTTAAAACTAGCACTGACATTTGGAAACGAATGGAGAAGATGGCTCGACGCAGGAGCGAGATTGAATCCTCCACGCAGTTTTCAAGATTCGACAAACCTTTTATCGCTTGCGAGCTCAGAAGAACTTAGGGGATTGTCGCCTCTTCTCCTGAGATTCGCAGATGAAGATGTTTCAGACCTGTTAAGGCTGACATTGAAGTGGTCAACTCTTTCTCCGGAAGATCGAGCCGCCATCTCGGAAATGAGATCGTTCAGAAGTGTTATGAACGCGCTAGCAACTTCAACGTATCCCGACGCACTGGATCCTACCTTTGCAGTTGAAGCTAACAGATGGAGCATTCCTGAAAGTATTTATCGAGAAACGGAGCAACGTTTTGTAGCATCACGCGACCTTCCTTCACCATTTCCGGATACTAGATGGACTTCGCCAGATGGCAGCCTCACGGGCTATTTCTTAGACCGCAATGATCCCAGAGGTCTCTATCTTGGTCATTACACAAATTGTTGCCAACACCCTGAGGGCGCTGGACGTAGCAGTGCGTGGTACGGTCAAGAGTCTCCATACTCCGGATTCTTTGTAATTACAGACAGGAACGGCAACATTATTGCCGAATCTTGGGCGTGGGTCTCCGATGACGGATCTCTTGTGTTCGATAACGTCGAAGCGAAAGGTTTGGGATCTAGAGACTCAAGCGTAGCGGCAATCTATCAACAGGCTGCAAACGACCTTTCCAGTCAATATCATTCGATCACGATTGGTACCGGAAATAGCGATCTTGATCTCTCTACTTTCAACGCCGCAGGACAAGATACAGTTTCGCTACCGGTAGACTACGGCAATCAATACACGGACGCAAACAACCAAGTTATCTTGGCAAACAATGATAGCGCTGTAGCAGACACTCCTGTAGACCAAATTCCCATCGGCGGATCTGTAAGGTATCGGGGTTATACCTGGCAGGTGAGCAGTCAAAGCGGATCTGAAACTGTGCTCTCACAAAATTGGACACGCTCAATTAGCGCGACAGATCCAGAATTTGCTCAGATTAATCCAAATCATCCTTTGCAAGTAGGTGAATCCTACAATCTGCTCAATGCAGAGGGTGTAGTCGAAGGTGGATGGGTGTTAACTTCGTCGAATCCAAACAATCTTACCTTCACCAAGCCAGGAGGATTTACCGTTACGGTTCCGTCAGATACACTCATCGATCTGCCATAAACAATCGAGTAAAGACGTCACTCATATGTGCAACCATATTCGGTGAACGCAGACACTACAGCAACTGCGTCACTATCAATTCGGCTGGCAGAACGAACCGCCGCCGGTGCAGAAGTTGCTGAACTCGAGCGTGCCTAAAAGGTTGTTGTAACCCGACGACGGCACCCAGGTAGCATAGTCTCCGCATTTACTGTTGGGAGCACTGGCGAACGCCCAGTTAGGAAAAGCTCCGTCTGTATCATCGTCGCGGTCAATACCAAACAAGTCCATTTTGCTTCGGCTGCCGGCTTTGCCCTGATTAGAAGTGTTGACCAATTTGTACATAACGTCGTACTCCTTGCCGCACTTGATAGTCGGAGGACCTGAGCTCTTGCCGTCCGCGGTCGTCCCCTGGATAAATGCTTTCGGCTTTGTTGAAGAAAGGACCAATCTGTCACCTTCCAAATACATGTACATTGACGTTCCTAATGGCAGTTGTTGTGACTTCAGGGCATTAACCACTGCTTCCCGCTGAATGGCTGGTCTGATTTGCTGGCACCGCTTTAGCAAGTTATCAACCGTCGAACCCGTTGCGCAGCCGTCTGAGCCGTAAACAGAGTCAATCATTTCCAGATAAGCATATGGAGTCGAAACCGTTCCGAAATTGACGGCATTTTTGGGTGTCGGATAGCTTTTCTTATGGTCGAACCATTTCATTCCACTGGGAGTCTGCGGCATTGGCACGGTTGCACAATTTCCGCACATCACACGAGAGTTCAAAACATTGGCTTTAAATTGCTCGAGCGCCGTGTATCCATTGCCATTATCGTTACCTTGGGTTGAGCCCATCTGCCCATAACCAATCCTGAAAGCCGGCAGCATATCAAGACAGGGCTCGGCTTTCGACATGCCGCCACTATAGTCGTTCCAGTGACAATTGACGTTGTGATAGGAGTTGATTTGGAGCAATTCAGCTTCGGATAGTCGAGAGCCGTTTTTATGACGTATGGTGGCAAGAGACATAGCCCGATTGGGAACATTGATAGACCACAGATATCCCTTGGTCAATTTCGACATTCCATTGCCGTTATAAAATGTCCAGAGGTCGATTAAGTCGTCATAGCCCTTTTCCAGCAAGAAGGGCACAGTTTTTGTGATCTGACTGACCGTTTCATCCACAAGAGCAGGGTCTGCTTCGTTCTTGGTCTTTGGATTGCCGTTTGCGTCGACTCCATCAGCAACACTGTGAGTAAATCCATTACTTTCAGCAAAACTAGCCACTTCGCTTTTCAGGTTTGGATTGTTGTACGCGCTCGACATGTAGTCCGCGACAGAGAAGTTCTTCAGCCCGTTGATTTCAACGTTGCCGCCTTCACAGAACCACTGCCTGTCAATTGAAACATCGATTCCGCGACCGGCCAGTGAGTGAGAAAAAATATCGGAGTTTGTATTAGCAAGAGCGCCTCCTTGACCTGGCATCGAGA
>JAIETE010000225.1 GCA_019745505.1 Candidatus Obscuribacterales bacterium
AAACCGTATTACTCGCTCTTTCCAAGATTCATTCGAGCCAAGAGCGGCAATCAGTAAGCATTTCCAAACAGTCGCCTGCCAAGAGGACCGTGTGTCAAGAGAAAGTCTGAGCCGGCTCACATCAAGGCTTTAGGTTTCGCGTAGCTTGTCGCAAACGTTGCCGTTCAACTAGCTCGCAACAGTCTAATTTCTCAATCCCGCAATAGACAGGCTTCCAAAGCTCAAAAGCCCCACTGGTTTTGTCCGAGGCGAATCGCCTCTTTCCTGTCAGCATCAGCTTTCTTCTTTTCGCCAAGGTGTTCATAGATTTTGGCTCGAATTGAAAACGCGCGCCCATTGCCGGGATCGTACTTAATTGACATGGTTAGGTCTTCGACAGCTTCTTTGTATTTGCCCATCCGCTCGCGGACGTCAGCACGGCAAAAATATGTCTTGCTGTCGTCAGGGGCGATTGCCAGCGCGTCGGTGCAATCCTTTTCCGCTTTGGCATACTGCTTGCTGCGAAGATAGCAACGCCCTCTCAGCTTGAAAAACTCCCAGCGCTTCCATGGATCTTTAGCGACCGGCATCGTCAGCAAAACGCTCAAGTCTGCAGCAGCTTGCTCATACATCTCCTCTCGGTAGTAAGCATCGGCACGCTTTATGTAGAGAAAAGCACTCTTTACACCGGCTTTATTGGCACGAGTAACCTCGTCGATTAGCAGATCATTTTCGCCTGTTTTCTCGAAGACGCGCGTGAGCCCCTCGCGAAGCCGCACTTCGTTGGGAGCAAGAGCAATCGCAGCGCGATAGTCATCGATGCTGCTAGTGTAAGGACCGACTTTGAAATATGCCTTCGCGCGCAGTTCATAAGCCTGCCAGTTCTTGGGCTCCAGCTCGATGGCTTTAGTCGCATCTTCGATTGCGGCTTTGCTCCTGCCGAATTTCTCATTCGCAACGGCTCTGCCAAAATAGACGGACGCACTCGACTTTCCCGCTTGCACCCTTTCCGCGTTTCCGGAACTCGATTGCTTTGCTCGCACTGCAGAGGGCTTTGAACTATCGGCACAAAACGATGGAGGCACACCAGCAGCAACGAAAAGTCCGATCAAAACAGACGAATGAAACAACTTTCCCAATCGCAGACTATTCAACGCTTGGTTCGCCTGTAAGTGACACCATGAACAAACAAAGACAACCCGGAAAATGCCAGTAAGGCAGGCGCCAAACCAACAAAAATCCAAATCGACTTAGATGCAATTCCCCAGAAATTTCCGAAGTGCAGTCGAGTCAACCATTGCAAAATCAGATCGCCTGTCGGCGCCGCATTCGATGGTGCTACCGCTAACACATCGCCGGATTTCGGGTCTAGGAAGACTTGGGTTTTGGTCTCGTCCTCCGCCGAAAGCGAATTGCACAGCCAGATACGAAGCGTCGGTCTACGTTTGTCGGGAAAGGCAATGCGTTCTACAAAATCTTCGCGAGGAGAGGAGGCAATGGCTGTGGCGACCATCCTGTCGAGATTCGGCTTTGCGCCGTGCATCGCCGCAATTGCCAATGTGGGAGGCTGATTGTTGTCTTCCAGCGCAATCTTCTCATCGGGCGGAGCGACCTGCTTTTGTGCAGAAACTGGGAAGACGACGTTCAAACTCTTCTCGAAAAAGGCAGTAAAACCAAAGTAGAAACCACTGATGCTCCAGATCAGTAAAAATGGTAAAGCCCAGGCACCGACAGCGCTGTGCATATTCCAATTCACACGCCTGAAATTGCCTTTGAGATTGAAGCGAAAACCACTCGTCCAATCCTTGATTCCGCGCCACCACACGACAACGCCCGTGGCAACCAGAGCCAGCAAACACAAGGCACCAACGCCATTGACAGCGCGCCCGGTTTTACCGTTCAACAGGTTGTGATGAAGGTCGGCAAGCGCCTCCAGCACCTCATTCTCCTTGCGAGGTCCGAGAATCTCCCCAGTGTAAGGATCGGCATTAAGAGAGATTTTTTTCTCTTTGTCGTTAACTGCAAACACTTGAATCGGGCGGCTCGACGCTCGCGGGCAAATCAATCCTGTGACTTTGTAGCCAATGTAATGCTTTTGCATGCTCTCCAGGATCTCTTCGAACTGGACACGCGTTTCACCGACGGAAACAGCCGGCGGAGGGTTGAGCAGCGCTTCAAGCTCGTCGCGAAAAACAAGCGAAACACCGGACAAGCTCATCGTCAGCAGCCAAAGAGCAACTACAGCACCGACCCATTTGTGCACGGCAAAAAACAGCTTGCGGGTGGGAGATTTGAACGGTGTTCTCAAATACAAGCTCATGCCTGAATCCTGGCTGTGTGCTTGCGGCTCCCTAATTTTCATCTCAACGGACACGTTCCGGTTCTCTCAGTTCTAGCTCGTCGGTCGGCTTGTCCAAAAGCGGTACGCGGTCAAGTGCTTCGTTGTGAAACGGAACCGACTTAAACGCGAAGTAGAGGCTCACATCATAGACGCTTTTAAAGACTCCGGCTAGGACTAAGGGTAACCCTGTTACAGCGTTATTCATCAAAAAACCGGTCAGAGCAGGAGCAACGCCCTGCGCCACGGCTCGCGCCGAAGTGGTTACGCCGGCAGCCGCTGGGCGCTCGTCTGCAGGAACGATAAGCATGGTATACGCCTGCCGAGCAGGAATGTCCATGGACGAGAATACACTGCGCAGTAGCAACAAACTGGCGGCCCATCCGGCGGTCGGGAGAAACGGCATCAGGCAGAGCGCCAGGCTGCACGGCAAATGGGTAAACACCATAGCATTGAGAAGCCCGATTCGCCTCACGACGTATGGCGCAACGATAAACGACAGAGCGGCGATAATGTTGCAGCCGAAGAACACGGGTCCGATAAATGTAGCATCCACATGGTATCGCTGGTAGAACCAGCATGTCAACAACGATTGAACGACAAATCCTCCACCGAAGGCATCTATAGCTTGCAGACCGGCGAGCTGGCGGACGTATGTTTGTGTCTGCGAGTGACCGAACAAAACATCACGCCATGATTGCTTTGCGTTTTTCAAAAGCCCGCCAACCATAAAATTGGTAGGGCGCCGCCTCTGATCGCCGGATAGCACAGACGTGTCCAGAGAAAGGTAGATAGTAGCCAGAATAAATGAGCTTAGTGCATTCAAAATGAAAATCGCTTGGTACGCCTGAACCGCAGGCTGTCCCTTCATCAGTGCGACCAGGCCACCGGCGAGCAATGCGCCGAGTGCTGCACCACCAAAGCCAACCAGGTTGTACCAGGAATAAGCAGCCGTCAGCCTCTCCACCCTTACCGATTGGCTGATGATCGCCTGCTCGATCGGCGCGAAAGGGCCACCTTCGTAACCGGCCGGGCTGACGATGCCGAATACGACAGCCAGAGCAATAACCCATGGAGCCTGTGCGAACGCCAGAGCAAAACCACCTATCAGAATTAGCAGCGAGGAGAGCAAGAGCACAGCGCGCATGCCAAGCCGGTTTGCAAAAACTGACACGACTGTCGTTAGAAGTGCATCCTCGAGCAAAGTCAGAGAAAAGAGCGCACCAACTTCAGTTGTGTTGAAACCTCTTTCGATCAAATAGAGTGCAAAGACAACTGAGACTGCGCCAAAACCGACTGTTCTCAATGCTTTCGCGATGCATACAAGGGGAAGGTTCATTCGGTCGGTATCCTATGACAGCTCAGCTTTGCGCAGAAGGTGCAGGAGCGGAAGTCTGACCAATAGTGCGATCTGTCGGCTTTACGACAAAATTTTGAAGAGCTCTCTCCAGCGAATTTTCCGCTCTAAAAGCATCAGAGATTTGGTCAGCTGGAACATTCCCAGTCTCCAGGCGGCGCCAAATCGGAGACAAACACGAGACATCGAGCGACAAGCGCAGTGCAGTTCTTTCTGCCGCCTGAAGCAAAATGCGGGCACAGACCTTCGAGGCCTCGGATTCCAAACCGTGCACGGCGAAGTAGCGCAAATTAGCAATTCTCTCCTCGTCGCTAGTCTTCATCGTCAGTGACGAATCCAGCAGCAATGCCAAAGAAATTAGAAAAAGAGCTCTGTAGTCGCTGAACTGGAATGGCATCTCAAAGCCTTTGAACTCGAAACGCAAAGCCGGTTCGGTATGAACGTAATACAGCGGTGCCCATTGTGAGCGCTTGTAAGTTCTTACCGACTTACCTGAGATACCGTCCTCATTCCACAACCTTCCGTCAATAAGAGGAGAAGAGAAAGTCAGAGCAACTGCAGCGGGCATGTAAAAATTGATTCGCTCGTTGAGAAGCTTCCGATCGACGCTTGCGCTCATACTTTCCGGCAGACTTATGTTAATGTCCGGTCCGAAAGTCGTCATGGCGGACAGAGCCCATTGCCAATAATCATGCCGCTTATAGTTAGGGGGCGCCTGAAAATTGCTCCTCGTCGGGTGATGCGAAATGGTACACAGGTGATATCCGAAATCAGACTCCACTCGGCTGCGCAATCGCTCCGTCGCATCGATTAAAACGCTGATTGTTTCATCTATCGAGCTACGCACCGGCGTGCGCACTTCAATACCCTTAGGAAGCAAGGTGTGCGGCTTCATACTTACGTCAGTAAGATAGTAACCCTCGATCAAGTAAGGATTGGCGTGCTTGTGCAGGGGTTTGATGTTGAAACCATCTGTTCCCAGGTCTGTAGTCGAAATGCTGTCTACGCAGTCCCGCAACCTGTCAAAATCGAGATCTTCACAGAAAAGAGGGCGGAAGGTTTTATCGAGAAGTAGATACTCCGCTTCGATTCCAAATCCGAATTTCTTTGGCTCGCTATCGCTCATGACTTAACTTCCATTGGATACCTGCAGTGCTCCTGCCGCATCACAGCACTGACAAAACCGAAGCTTATTGAGGTTAGTCCTCAAACAAAATGCCGCCTGAGTTTATTATACCGAACAAACAAATGCACCCTTGAAAAGCGGAATTAATCAATTGACGCCATTTTTGAGGATTCATGTTGTGACAATCGGCAGTTTTGTCAATTTCCAAAGGTGCAGTATAGAAGTGTCCTAAAACCTGCCACTCTCAATAAATGCTTTGCTTTCCTTGAATATTTCGGTGGTGCTGTTTCCGGAAGCCAGATTGATATCCCTGTGAGAAAGCGCCACTGGCTTAACTGCCACTTTTACACCCACGCCTTTCAATTGACGAGCAAATTCCCGGTGTTGTTCCAGACAAGAACGGCGTCGTTCGCCGCAAAACATAAGAAACGGCGGATAGTAAGAACCCTTATTGATATTGAGTGTGGGCGATCCATCTTTCAACATTTCAGGGTCCTTCCCAAAGGCTTGTTCAATCATTGCGCCGACATGCTGTCCTTCGAACGAACTCTCATTGGTGCGCTTCAAGAGATCTAGCGAAGCCGTATCCAGGCTAATAACGCCTTTGATGCTTGTAACCTTCACTCCGACCTGCTGTAGAAACCTATGATTGGTCGCAACAAGATCTACCAATTGAGCGCCCGCAGAATGTCCCATTAGGAATATCCGCTCCGGATCACCGCCCCACTCAGGTGCATGATCGACCGCATATTTTATCGCTTTTGCAACATCAAGCACCTGCTGCGGATGCACTACCTGTGGTGCCAGCCCATAATTGGCATTCACAAAAATTATTCCATTCTGCGCGTACAAAGGACCTTTTGCCCCTTGCTGTTTCTTATCGCCCATGCGCCAGCCGCCGCCATGAAGAAAGACAAGAATCGGCATCTTTACTGCCGACTTCGATTTCGGAACATAAACATCGAGCTTCTGCAAGGGACCACTTCCATATGCAACATCCACTCTTCTATCGACCTTTTCCCAAACAGAAGGATCAACTTGCTGCTGCCCTCTTTCGCCCAAGCCTTTTCCACGCATCCTGCCGGCTCGCTGTCCGTTTTCAAAGCCCTGCCCGCGTACAAGATCACGCAACCCTCCATGTCCAAGCGTTCCGTTTGCTCTTGCCTCTCGAAAACGCTCAATAAGTGCTTGCCGGTCCATCTGCTGCGCAATCGCCGCTCCCTGCCAGCCCACCAAGACTACTGCAGCGAGCGAAAGAATGAGTCGAACCCTGACAGATAAACCCTTCGTAGCGTCCGTTTTAGGCAGCATAGAAAACTCCCACGTGTAGTCTCCAAAAAAAGGAGCATAGCAAATCGAACCGATACTTCTATATACGTATCGAGCGAGCAAAAAGTTCAATCCGAATGGAAATTTTTCCTCCCCAACATTGCACGGCGATTGCACGCCGAGCGCTGTAAATTTCAATCAGTCAAGGCGCGGCGCCCAAGACAAAGATTGTTGGAAAGAAGAAGAAGATAAAAGACAGACCGGCCCCCTCCGGTCTGTCTTTGTTTGGCGTCTAAACACATAAAGCTGCTCGAAGAGAATCGATTGCACGCCTATTGCACTCACTTGATGGCAGAATTCCAACATTGCCAATGACTTCTTGGAGATGCTGAAGAGGAAGTAGCCGCTTTTCGAATCATGGGCAAATGGGAAATCCACAAAGGATTTCCACAATCAGCCGACACATCAGCCAGTTAATCACCCGCTAACACAGGACTAGATAGAAAGACAAAAAACACGCAACATAGACAACAGACACTCCACTGCTACGGCACTTCTCACCCCCGGGAAGTGCCGTCTTCCACATGTCACAATGGAAGCATGAAGAAGCGAAATATTGTTCAGATTGGTGTTGTACTGATTGTAGCCAGCACGTTGGCCGGTATGTGCTTCACGGTCTGTCGAACTGCGCTGACTTGTTCAATAAGCAGTGCGTTCAGCACAGTTATAGAACGAGACTCTTCCATTGGCGATTTCCCGCCCTACACTTCGCCCTGAAACAACATCCTGAACTGTCCTCATCTCAAGCTGGCCTGCTAGCGCCTCGACAAAGGCCGACCGCAAGTAAATGACGCATAGCAAACCACGCCAGGGCCAAACAAAATTAGACGTGTTAGAGACATAAAATCAACAGAGAAGTTGTTCCTTTCGACTCCTTTACTGCTCAATACTTGAATTGTTCAACTTCATTTTCACCCCCGGGTTCCATCCAGCTAAAGGCGCAAACATCAGCTTTTCCGTTAGATCAGCAAACGCTAAGCCGACGCTTCCGCCGGAAAGGATTCATCATGCCGCTGGAAATCCTCTACCGAATCATAGTCAGTCTCCTGTTATTGATTGGCGGACTGATTATCGCTTCGCAAATCGAGAATTATGTCTCCCATCCTTTGCTCGTGCTGATCGGACTTATAGTTCTGCTTTCGATGGCATGGGTCGCGCTCAAACTCCTGCCCACACATTGGTCAATTCGCTCGGCAGAGTGGCAACTGATGGAGTTGGTATATAGGGTTGAAACAGGAACCGACTCCAGAACTCGCAAGGCCGAAGAGAAATTGAATCTCTTCACGCGCCTGGCTCATGAAACGCAGCAAGTCTATGTCGGTCCGGCGCAAGCCGGCGGACATCTGCGAGTCGGAGATCTGCCCAAAGCACCTTTCCGTCAGGAGAACCTGATGCTTCTCAGCAGCCAGGACAACGAGATGGAAAAGGTGTCGAAGCGAAAGTCCATAGTTCGGCTGAATGCAGCTCTGCTGCGGGAGATCTTGTACGGCACGCCCGATACATACAAGACCCGTGTCGCAAAACTGACTCAGGCCGAGCGCGACAGTGTCATGGCAAATATCGAAGCGCTTGCAAAGAAAGATTCCCATCTCGTCTGGTTTGCCGCCAAGGTCTTTCGGCATCCGGGCTCTAGGATTCGTTGGAATCCCAAATCCCTAAAAGGTCGCAAGGCTCTCGAATTCCTCACTCACGTGTAGCAGACTATCGAGGTCTGAAACTGGTCGCCGCAAGACATTGTCTTGCAGCGACCTTCTGTTTTTTTATGGAGACACAAAATGCTTCAGAGATCCGGCATCTTCGTTGTGAATTTCCTCATTTCAATGCTGACTTCTCTGTACGACCGGATTGGCAAACAAGCCTATCAATTTTCAAAAGTCAGCGAAATTGAAAATCTCAAGATTCGTGCAATTGCCGCCGCCTTCGCCAAAAGCGTGGGCTTTGTGGTTTTGTACGTGCTCGCTATCGTGTTCACTGGCGCACAAGTGCAATTTTTAGCGATCGCCACAGTTTGGTCTTTGGCGGCGATCGTAGAACACAAAAACACCAAGTCCTAGAAACCAAATGAACTGAGGCAATTGAAACCATGCAAATGTTCAAACAACCTATCACCTGGATTGTTATGTTATGCGCAGCACTGCTCGGCTTTGTCGTCGGCTGCGCCGTCGCAAACCCTGAAGCAACACGCCTAATTGTGAGGCTTTGCTTCGAAGTATTCTTCCATCTTCTGCCGTACATCATTGCAATCAAGCTTATCTACTTCGTCGTCGACCGAATCATCGGACCGCCTCGTAAGTAGAAAGATAGTCTCCACCAACAAAACCAATACAGAGGTCACAATGTCAGTTGAACACTTCTTGCAGGACCATGTGGCATTTGCGCTCACTGTTATCCTGTCTGCCGCAACAAGCTTCGTCGTCTTTCGCGGCATATTCTGGCGCATAATTCTTCTCAACAAACCCTGGGACATCCGGGACGCGCAAGCGCTTTTGGCTCTCAATGGGATGTTTAGCTTCGTACTGGGAGTATTCATCAGCACGGTTGAATATATTCAGCATGATGGAGGCCTGGTATTCGCAGCTCTGGCTACCTTCTTCATCTCGGCGATCATTCCAGTGATTTACCTGATCTGCACCCTGACAGGGCGAGCAAGCCGGATTTCGGTGCAAGCAATGGACCGAATTTTTGCCAGGAAGCTCGGAAGCTTGACTGAAGACAACAACAACAAGCAGTAAACATTCGCAGGGCAGATGGTGGGCGGGAAAGATTCCGCCTGCCTTTCTATTTCCTCATTTTGCCAACTCTTGCTACATTCAATAGTATTGCCCGAATTCGAGATGCTGGGGCAATCACGTACCCGCAGCCACATAGGTGTCACGTTAGGAAAGTAGGTTTGCACTGTCAGGCTTCCTCTAGCGGCAATGTTTTATGGACCTGTGTTTTCTCAAAAACTTGAAAGGGCGTGCAACAACAAAGTCACTGGCGGCCTCAATTACTCATGCAATCGACAATGGTTTGCTCAAGAGCGGGGAGAAACTGCCGTCCAGCCGTGAAATCGCACAGCTCACCGGTACGAGCCGAACCACCGTCGTGCGCACGTTCGACGAGCTAATCGCACGCGGTTATCTGAATGGAAGAAAGGGACAAGCGACCTTTGTTTCGGATATTCGTTGCGATACCGAGCTCTTATCTTTTGAACCACCAGTCGAAAACAAACCACCAACATTTTCGGGTTTGCTACCACTCGACATGCTGCCTGCAAGAGAATGGCAAAAGACCGTCGCCATGCAGGTTGCGAAATTGATGGCTGTGAAGGCTGGTGTGGAAAAAAGAACTAGCGACCTGCAAGATCTTAAATCAGCAATCTGCGGATTTGTCAGACGAACAGATGGGATTCTCTGCTCGCCGGCAAACATCGCCATTTTCTCAGGAACCGCAAGCGCGATGGAAAGCATCGCCAGAATGACGGATAACGAAGGTGTTGCCTGCGAGAACAAAGGCTCTGCTATTTACGAACTCTTCCGCAGGCACGGCGCACACATAAGCGAACTCTCGATTGACAGCGAGGGTGCTCGTATCGATGCAATGGGCACATCTGCCGCCGCATTGAAGTGGCTAGCCGTGACACCGTCAGGTAGCCGTCCCAGTGGCATTATTCTTTCAGACGCGAGACGCTATGAATTGATTGAATGGGCTCGAATCAATTCAGGCATTATCATTGAAAACGCGACCGGGGCTGAGTTTCAATACACAAACAGAAGCACACCCTCGCTATTTTCGCAAGACCGTTCCGGTTCAATCGTCTATCATCGCTCTTTAACAGGGTTACTTCACCCACTGGCAAATCTGGAATTTTTGATCACTCCAGACAGATTGATGGACAGGTTTCACGACTGTTTTTCTGAAACGTCAACGCCGCCAACAGTAGAACACCTCGCGCTCGCAGACTTCATCAACAACGGCTTACTCGAAAAACATATTCGCGCAACCTGGAAAGTTCTGCGGCGGCGAAGACAGATGTTGATCTTTGCTCTCAAACAGCGTTTCGATACGAGGGCTGAAATATATGCATCTCATGCAGGAACCCAGATTGTGGTTCGATTCGATAGTCAATGGAGTTTGCCCGTGCTAATGCAAGCAGCTCAGGCAGCGGGTTTGAAGATGACAGCAAATGATCGGTCCGACTCCCAGAAAGAAGCTTTCCGCCCAGAATTCATCATTGATTTTTCCGCTCTGGAAGAAGAGAAAACCGAAAGCTTGATCGAAACTTTCGCAGCACTCCTTTTCTCGACTAAAGCTGTCGTAACAGCAACACCATTACATTCAGCAACAGCGGTCTCTTAAACGGCCGCCCGTTAAACACTACACCACCGGCGGTGCCTTAGCCAATGTTCTATTACTTTATATCGTATCTTAGCATTGAAGAATAAGTGGTTGAGCGCTTTGAAATTTTCAAGCACAATCTTCTGCCCATTCCCGCAAGGAGTTGCAGGGCGACCGGGACGCCCCACAATACTCCTGTCACGCGATCACCAAACACGCCGACGGCTGACGACAGCCAATCCCCGGAGGTCGTCCTTCAGATTATGAACCAGCGAAGCAGCGAGCAGACATGTTCACATACAGACTGAAGAACGAGAATCAACAAAGCCAACACCGCTATTGCCAGCAGTTCGACAAGCACAAGACCGGCAACCAACCCGGGCGCAACCAGCAATCCTAGACCTCCCACTTGCGCCTGGATGACACCGAGTCCGGCCATGAGACCGACCAGAGCACCAAGCACGCCGTAGAGCTTGAGATTGGGTTGCAGATTGCAGCCTTCGCGATTGAGAATATTCGCCGAAATAGCGACCTGGCATGGCAGCCAGAGCGCTCCGGCAACGAGTCCGAAAAGAAGCACCAGATAATTCATAGGACGCCTTCGGGACAAAATTCGTCCCGGTTTGGAAAACAAGAATGCCTCGCAATGCCAGGGGCAAGTCCGTCCGTTCAGATGACTTCGCCTCCCCAACTGTGCGTTTGATACATGCCGATCCACCCCCAGCGACGCAGCACCATTTCGCGAACCGTGTCGGTGGTGGTATCGAGCGGCACGTCGAATACCGGCCGTCCGGGAACCGTGTAAACCGTAATTCTGATCATGATTACCTCTTTTGTGATTGTGTGGATAAAACTGTTACCCGCGCCGGCAATCAGATGTTTGCGCGCCGAAGACAACTCGAACCAAGCCTGGCGGCAAACGCCGCAGAAAGAAATTTACAGAATGCAAGTAATGCTTGGAGAGCGGCTGAGGTAACAGTAGAAACAGCGAAAATAGAAATTACATTTCGACTACTACCAGTCGATCTCGCGCGAATCAATATTCCGGAAGCCTTTTCAAATCCGCAGCAATACCCAATTCACAATCTGCGATCGCCCGGGTGAAACAGGCCCGCCAACAACTTATGAAGTGGCCACATAAAGGGGATACAAACGAAGAGATAGTCCTAAAGCTACTTTCCAGAAGCAGACTGCGTCCGATTCACAATCCGTTAACGGAGCATTCGATTCACGCTGCATTCACGACTGAAGACTTAGGGTGGGGACGCGTTGCTCTCTTCAATTACGGGTGAAATCCCGCAGCTTAACGCGGGCATTCGCATCTGGCGAACCTTTCCGACCTCTAATTACATACACTCCAAGGAGGTGCCTATGGCGTCATCACTATTTTTGTGCGTGTCCATTTCTCTCGCCGTGCAAGCTGCTGCTCCCATCGTTCGGCTGGAAGACAAAACTCGCTATGACGAACCGGAGATACAAAATCCCTATGGACGCAATCCACATGGACCTAATCCGCACGGACCTGACCCGCACGACGAAGTGCATGATAAAGACATGCCTTCGAATAATCCGGATAGGTATTTCAATGGCGACAGAAGATAGAGGAGATTCGCTCAGAATCAAAATCTATCGGGCAGCCTGAGAAGCAGCAGCAAGAAGAAACTCTGTGTCACGCAAATATTGCACGGCACAGAGTTTTAGTTTTTGCATCACTGATTGACTTTTTACTACTTTATATAATAATCAGCATCAAAAAAGCAAAGGCGCCGAAGCGCCAATGCCGCCAATGTCTGCAAGGCGAGTTGCCTCGCCTTGCAGAACATCAGCTAGTGCGTGAGCGGAACCGCGAGCTCAGTTCTTAACGAACCGAACAAGTGGCGCCGCCGTGCACTTACTTCTTCTCGGGAGTGAGCGCCGGCTGGTCCACGCCCGTGTCGAAGATGACGCCGGTGTCGGAGCCGATGATCGGACGAGACATGCGGTCCAGAGCGTCCTTGCCGCGGTAGACGTTGCCGTTGGCCTGCATCTCGAGCGCGTCACTCGGGAAGCCCGCCCAGTTGACGAAGGTCGGGTGCAGGAGGCTGCCCGTCTGACGCCAGGTGTTGTAGTCCTTGATCATCTCCGCGATCTGCGCCTGGTCCTGCGCAAACTTGCTGCGCATCTTGGTGATGAAGGGCATGATCTGGTCGAAGATGTTCAGGCCGGCGAGGTCGGGATAGGCCTCGGTGATGGCGGAGAACAGCTTGCCGTTGTCCACCTGGGGCGAACCCGGCTTGTTGTAGCGACCGCTGACGGCATCCGTCAGGATCTTGTCCATCGCGTCACGCTTCTCGCGGGCGATGCCGATCTGGTCGGTGAAGGCGAGACGGTCCTGACCGTAGCTGGCCTGCATGGCCTTGTACTTCGCCGTGATGGACAGTTCGGTACGGGTGCCCTCGTTGCGGATCGAGGTGTAGGTGCTGATACCCCAGCCAACCAGGCCGAGCACGACTGCGGCGATGACGCCGATGACGATGAGCTTCTTCATACGAATTCTCCTTACGAGTTTTGTTGCCGCTTCTGGCGGCAGGTTTGAACGAAGTGCCGGGTTTTGACGCCCAGCGTTTGGCACTGCGCACGATGCGCAGCGCCGGTTGACGTTTGAGACTGTCTTGCTTACCGGTTGTACGGGTCGCGACGAGAACGAAGGGCCGGCGTGCCGACCTTGATGCAGATGCCCCACGCGATGCAGCCGAACAGGACGATGAAGAAGTAGATCCACCCCTTCTGTCCGGAATCCGGCTCGATTTCATGCGCGAGGTACTGGTAGTCCGTCATACGGACGCGCTTGAACTTGTTGGCACCGAAGATGATGCTTTCCAGCGCGCCCTGGTCGGGACCATGAACGATGCGCACCTTGGTCTGGCCGCCTTCGTTTACCAGCTCTCCCTGCGGTACCCCGAGAATCGAGCGGGGGTCGTAGGGAGCACCCTTCAGCTGGTCGCGGATTTCGATGACCATGGCCTCGTTTCCACGCGGCATGCCCGTCGTCGCCCTGGACCATTCGACCTTATCGCCCTTGACGCCCAGGACGACGAGAATCGCGTTCTTCGACAACGCGTTGGGCTGCTGCTCGGGCGACTGCCAGTAGGCAGCCAGAGCGGCTGAGTAGTTGTCGGGGTCGTTCACCCTGTCGGCGTTGACGAGGACGAGATGCAAGTCGCCCTGCAACTCGTAGCCGAGAGCGCCGTTGAAGTAGTTGATGTGCCACTGCCAGCGAGCATCGGGAGTCAAGCCGACGAAGTAGACACGGTCAGCCATGTAGAAATCGCGCACCGAAGAGGAGATCGTCGGAAACGCCCCCGCTTTCTTGTACCGCTCGATGTCCTGGCTGTACTTCTTCAGGATGGTGTGCTGCGACGCCAGGATGAGGTTGTCGTACTGCTTGCGCACGGTGACGGGACCCGGCTTGTTGGCGTCGAGCCGGTTTTTCGCTTCTTGCCAGAAGGCAGGGATGCCCCGCGGAACGTTAGCCGGAGCTGGTTCCGAGTAGCCCTTCGGGCTCGTGTAGCGATACCTCTCCGGATTGTCGGGGAAGTTGTTGGCGGCGATAGTGAAGGTGCCGAGCGTGGTGTGAACCAGGAAGGTCCATTCCTCGGTCACGTACGGGCAGCTGTGATAGCGCGTCTCCCACCTGTAGCAGGTTTTCGACACACGCCGGCGGTTCTTCCCGGTGCCGGTGTAATACGAGCAGTCGTATGGCACCCGCACCTTGTAGGGATCGCAGCGGAAGGTGTGCGCAGCAGCGCCGTCCCTTTCGCACGCGATCTTCTTCCACTCGGCTTGCACTTCCTGACCGCCCCAGTACTCCTCGTACGTGACGGCGTTGTCGAACGCCATCTTGTAGCCGAGCCACGTGGTGCCGGGAATGACGATCGCCAGCATGACACCGCCAGCGATGGCATATTCCCCGAGCGTGATACGGTACGGAGATTCCTTCTTGTCCAGGAAGAGCTTGGCTGCAAGCCCAATTCCCAGCACAATCAGTGCTCCGATGATAATCATTGACATCATAGGCTTTATCCTCGAGTTGAGTTTCTTATTGCTTTTTGTGGAACACCCGCAGCCGGACCACTTGCGTGGTCCGACCTCGAGAGAGCGCGGATGCGCCAGTTTCAACAGCCGCTGACAGGCGACTGGTTGCTGCACGTGCAGCGAGCAGCCGCCGAAGCGGTTACTTCACGAGGGGCTTGTCGTTGCCCGTGTCGAAGATCTCGCCGGTGTCCTGACCGACGATCACCTTGGACATCTTGTCGAGCGCCTCCTGACCGGTGTAGACCTTGTCACCGACGCGCGCTTCCAGAGTGGGCGAAGGGAAGCCCGCCCAGTTGACGAAGGTCGGATGGAGGAAGCTGCCCGTGGTGCGCCAGGAGTTGTACGACCGCACCATGTCGGCCATCGTCTCCTGGTCCTTGGCGAAGGCTTCACGACCGGCCTGGATGTCCTTCAAGAGACCGTCGAAGATGTCCAGTCCCTTGGTGTCGGGATAGGCCTCGACGATGGCCGAGAAGACCGCCTGCTGGTCCACCGTGCCGGGCTGGTTGGCCTTGTCGTAACGGCCGGCAACCGCGTCGACGAGGATCTTGTTGATGGCGTCACGCTTCTCGCGCGCGATGGCGAGCTTGTCGGCCATGCCCAGGCGGAACTGCCCGTACCGCGACTGGGTGTTCTTCCAGTGCGCGGTCATGGCCAGCTCCTGCGAGCGACCTTCGTTGCGAACGCTGGTGTACGTGCCGATCACCGAGATGCCGATGAAGAGCACCACCGCAGCGACGATCAGGCCGATGATGACCTTCGGCGTCTTGAGAGCTTCGAGAATCTTGTCAGTGTTCATAGATTTTTCCTTCATTTGCCGGATACCGGCTGGCTGCCGTTTGACGGCGGGTTGAGGAGGTGGGCGGCAATCGCGCCGTCCACCTCCGTTGTACAGACAGATACCATCGGGTTCAGATTTCCGCTTCGGGTTGCGGTTACCTGAATCTGCCGACGAAGTTGCGATAGGTCTTCGGGCCGTAGGCGATGCAAATGCCCCAGGCCACGCAGCCGAACAACGTGATGAAGAAGATGATCCACGCCTTCTGCCCGGTCGTGGGCTCGATCTCGTGAATCAGATAACTGTAGTCCTTCATGCGCACGCGCTCGAATTTGGCTGGTCCCCAGATGAGCTGGTCCAGCTTTCCTTGCGAGTGGATGATGCGCACGTAGGTCTTGCCTCCCGAGCTGTAGAGCTCGCCTTTCGGCGGTCCCAGAACGGAGGCGGGATCGAGAGCGACTCCCTTCATCTGGTCGCGAATCTCGATGAGAAGCCGCTCGTTGCCCCTGGGCATGCCGGTCGCCGCGCGTGCCCATTCAACGGTTTTGCCGTCTCTGGTTGCGAGGATGACCATGATGCTGTTCTTGGAGATGGCGTCCTTACCGAATTCCGGCGACTGCCAGTAGGCGAACATCGCACCCGAGTAGTTCTCCGGGTCGACAATCTTTCCGGCGTCGACGATGACCAAATGCAGGTCGCCTTGCAGCTCCATGCCGAGTGCTGCATCGAACGCATTGACGTAGCGCTGCCAGTCACCCGGCGGCTGCACCCCCACGAAGTACACGCGGTCGGCGCTGTAAACGCCGTTGATCGCGCCGTTAGGCTTCGGGAAAACCCCTTCTTTCTTGTACCGGTCGATGTCGGCACTGTACTTCTTCAGGATGGTCCGATCCGACGCCAGGATGTAGTTTTCGTACGTTTTCCTGGCAGTGACCGGTCCGGGCTGATTGCTGTCGATGCGATCCTTGGCTCGTTGCCAAAACTCCGGTACGCCGCGATTGAGATGGCCGGGCGCTCGCTTGGAGTTCCCTTCCGGACTGCGATAGCGGTATTGCTCAGGGTTGGTCGGCAGCCAATTCTCGGCAATGTAGAAGTCGCCCACCGTCGTTCTGACAACAAACGTCCACTCCTCCGTGGTGTACGGGCAGCGGTGATACCGCGTTTCCCAATGACCAACCTCGGGATGGCTGACGCCTTTGTCGTCGGTGTAGGCGGCCTGGTCGACAACCCATACGTCGTAAGGGTCGCAGTCCCACTTGTGGGCACCGCTCCCGTCACGAGAGGTTTGGATTCTCAACCACTGTGCTTCCACTTCGTAGCCTGACCAGAACTCGTTGTACGTCACCGAATTGGTAAACGCGACTTTGAGTCCCACCCAGGCTGTCAGAGGAATCACGATAATCATCAGGACGGTAGCCGCAATCCCGAATTCCGGCCAGGTAATCCTGAGCTCGTGCTCCTTCTTGTCCAGCACGTACTTGGCGAGCAAGCCGATGCTGAAGACGAAGAAAGCGCCGATTAAGATCAGGGTGATCATTCAGTGCCTCCTTTCGTGTTTGGTTAGAGACATATAGATGCTCCCTATGCGCAAAAACCAGAGCTTGCCAAAATCGCGACGCTCCACTCACCACCGAGCGGTGGGAAATGAAGAGAACGAATTAGAGCGAAGCTGGGACTTGTCGTCGATTTACTGGAATTTGCATAAGTAACAATGGGATATCTCTGTCTAACAACTGAAAGAGACGCTAGACAACGATTTGGAACAGTTTTAACCTGAGCCTTAATGAGCGTTTCAGGCTGTCCGGCTGAATTTCGGCATGCTCGCACAAGCTCGCGCGAAGATACGAAGCCCCATCATGCAAGGGTTTCAGCACTTAATGCTCTGTTCTAGTGCCGCTTTATGAAGCGGCTAAAGCCCCAATATTTCAACCTCGCGCAGGGTTGCCAAGAGTCCGTTTTTGCTAAGCGATTTCCGCCGGATCGGTCACTTTGCACGACACGCAAACCGGACCAGTTCATTTGCAAGAAGTGCATCCTCGCAACGCCCGGCTAGCTTTCGCGAGCTATCACGAGAATAGTTCTCTCTCACTTGCGCCGTCTAAGCTCTGGAATCGAGCAACTTATGCGGCTTTTGGAATCTCCAGCACTTATTTCAAGCTTCTTGACATTCTTTGGAGATAGATGCCGCCCGGGCGTAACTTCGACTTGTATCCCATTCGTTTTTCTCTCCACAGGTTCAGGTCTTCAGCCCAGTCTGACTCGATATTTCTTGACCTTCCTATTCCGGACTCGTGTCGGACTGGTTGAACCGCCTCTGGCTTGAAGTGCGAAAGATAAACCACCTGCAACCGGCGTCTTTTCTTCGGTTGCTCTGTTTCCAGTCTTTTCACTCGGATGAACATGCGCTCACCGTCAGGGTTTGCGTGTGCTCGCTCTGGGTCACAGGAGAAACAAACATGCTCGCAAGTAGCCTTTTCATCGGGGCTGTGCTCCTCGCGGTCGCCAACGCAGCAACGCTCTTCGCCAAGAACGAAGGAATTCGCGGCGCCGGTCACGTGCTGCTGGGCTTCTCGTGGTTGCTCTTCGGAGCTTTCCTGCTCGTCTCACCCGGCGGCAACGAGAGCCTTCCTCTGTACACGCCTCTGAGCTACCTCGTGGTGCTCTCCGGCATTGTCACTCTGGGCTCCGGTGTGCGTAAGTTCGCTCGCCGAAACACCGTCCAGTAAGTCTCTCAAGCTTCGTCACGGCTCACCCTACATGAGCTGTGCATTCCAGGAGAAACAGATGACTCGAAACGAACAAAATTCAGTCGGCACCGCTGACGGTTATGCCAAGCACTTCGAACGTCGCCCGGAAAACGACCTCATGGGCGGTCTCATCCCTGAGGTGATCGACGCCACCACGGTGCGCGAGAACGCTGTCGGCGACCTCATGGTGTTCAAGATCTCCGACGTCTTTTCTGGACAGGACGAGATCTTCATCGGCTTCGGACGCCCCAATGCGTATCTGGTCTGCCCCGACGGCAAGGGCGGCTACCAGAAGTTCGCCGGCAAGTCGCTCAAGCGGGCGCCTTCCGTCATCGAAGCAACGCGCAACTTCGCGCAATCGGGTCTGCTCATTCGCCTTAAGGGGCTCCCCCCTGAGGCAGCTGAACGGCTCCGGGAAGCGATGCAGTACTTCCACGGCAACAAGTACTGGACCTGCGTCAACGCGTGCATGCGCGTCATGGAGCGCGCCGGGTTCAAATCGGGGAGCCGTCCGCTGCACAAGCGCTACTGGCCGTACTCGCTCTTCACGTCGCTGGTCAACGACGGACTGACCTTCAACGGTCAGAAGGTCGAGTTCGACGTGATCCGCACCACGCCCGACCGCATCGAACGCTATGCGCTGCGCATCATCGGCGCCGAGGTGACCACGTTCTGCCGTCACTCACAGCGCAACATGGAAGCGAAGGCGAAGGCCGGCAGCAAGTTCTCGAAGTTCATGCTCGCCGCGACCGGCTTGCCTGCGCGCCTTGTCGGCGGCGGGGGCAAGCGAAAGGCCAACCGCAACACCGCTCCTGTCGCTCCGCCACTGCCCGACACCGTCGAGTACTTGCGCGAGATCGACATGAAAGTGTCCAGCGCCAGCAAGACCGGCGCCGTCATGCGGCTCTTCTGGGGCGCGCACAATCTCTTCGAAGGCTCGCAATCGCGAGTCGACGTCGAGAAGTATCAGCCCAAGCCGCTCAAGCCCTTCCCGCAGGCGAAGCCGAATCTGGCGACGAGGGCGAAGAAGGCGGTGCTCTTCTCGCGCCCGGTGATCTGGCTGATGCGTAAGGTCCTCGTGCCTCGCTACGTACCGGTCAACGGTCTGCGCAGCGAGCAGGACGTGTACAACATGCTGCGCACGCATTCCGAACAGCAGCCCAACAAGTACAACCTGGTGGTGCTGAAGGAGAAGAAGGCGGACGGCAGCATCGTCACCACCATCATCCTGGCCCGCATCACCAGCGGCGCCAAGCTGCTGGACTGGATTCTGAGCAAGCACGTCCTCATGGCGGCTTACAGCGCCTTCACGTTCTTCGCCGGAGAAATCTGGAAGGACGAAGCGGGCGTCATCCACTACAACCGCAACTCGGGCACGTTCCAGCCGTCGGCTGAGCAAGCCGAGGAGATGCAGGGCTTCTTCGAAGCAGTGTTCCCACACCTGCAAGTCGTCAACGAGCCGATCTGAGCTGATCGTCTCGGCCGCACAAGTTCAGCGCCTGCATTGCAC
Source organism: Candidatus Obscuribacterales bacterium (assembly GCA_019745505.1). GTDB lineage: Bacteria > Cyanobacteriota > Vampirovibrionia > Obscuribacterales > Obscuribacteraceae > QKMZ01. The sequence goes on from JAIETE010000225.1 coordinate 19,559, forward strand.
TCTCTGCAATGCAGGCGCGACTTTCCGAACTCAAACTCTTGTCCCAGAAGGACACAAGGAGAAAGCGTGACCGACAAAACGATTCCGACCCAAGCTGACGTTGCCACTCTGCGTGCGCAGCGAGTCGCCGCAGTAACAGCCCTGCACAACGCTCTGGTGACCGCGATCACCGAAAGCGATGAGGGCAAGCTCATCGAAGTCAGCATCGAAGGCGTTTCCGACGCCACTGTCGATGCCGCCATCGCCAAATTCGCGGACAGCGAATGGACGGTGAGCCGCAAAGAAGGCGAGGCCAAGCTGCAGGTGACGGCGAAGGCACCGGCCGTGGTTGCACCTGCTGCGGCCGTCGAAGCCCAGCCGGTTGTGCAGCCCGTCGCTGCCGATGCCGGAGGGCAGCAGGTTACCGCAGCCGCGGTGGTCGAAAGTACTGACCCGGCCCCGGCAGTCGTCGCCGTCGAGGTCGTCGACAAGCCGATTCCGGTGACGCGCTTCCGGGTCTGCCGGGTGAACGCCGCATACTCGCCGCATGCGTCGACGACGCTCGGCAACATGTTCGAAGCCGTGCTGAGCGGGCAGTCGCTGGGTGGCGGTCGCCGGGGCGTCAGCGCCGCTGTCCCCAAGAAAACCTTGGAAGCTCTGAGCGACGCAGACGCCGCCGTCGTCACCCACTTCCCCATCCACGGGCTCGTATCGGCTGCCGACCTGGCATTCCGCCAGCACTATCCGCTGATGCTGACGCCGGATCACATCTGGCTGACCGTCACGCAGGGTCTGGCTGCGTACATCGCCCAGGACCCAGAGAAGTGGCGCAAGCAATTCGTTTCGCACGAGGGCAAGGAGAAGATCCGCATCATCCGCAACGAGTTCGTGCAAGGCTCGCCGAACAACGACTGGGCCGGCTGCTTCGGTGAATTCTCCGACGCCATCCGCGGTTACATCGGCGACGAGACGCATGGGCTCATCGTCAGCGACTTCGGCACGACGGGTCCCGTCGAAAAGGCCGTTTCGCAGATCGTGCTCATGGACTCGATGCAGTCCTATTTCGAGTACAGCGTCGCCACTCTCTGCGGCATCCCCGAGATCATCCTCAAGGGTGAAGTCGCCGACTGGCAGAAGCTCGCCGCCAAGGTCCGGCAGCTCAAAGAGCGCTACCCGGATCTCAGCTCCTGGCTGCGCCACGTCATCGAAATCGTCGACGAGCTCGCCCGGGCAGCCGCCGGCCACGCCGACACGCATTATTTCGAGGACATCTACAAGCAGAAGAGCGAATCCGGCGGCGAGAAGATCAACGGCTGGCTGCTCAAGCTCTTCCCCTTCTGCAAGGACTGGCGGGACGACAGCAAGCTGATGGTCAATCCGCTTCTGGAGCGCCGTGACGCCTCCATCCGCCACGACCGCCTGATCAGCCCGGTGAGCAAGGTTCCCTTCATCTGGGAATACCTCGGCACCAAGCTCGACTACGAGTTCCTGGGCGGCATCGTCGCGGTCGAGCAAGACCCGAAGACGCTTGCCCTCTCGCCGCGCTGTGCCTGGGGTGTTCGCCCCAAGGCCTGACGCTCTTCTAAACGCAACTCAAAGGGCGCCAGGACATGGGTCCTGGCGCCCACGGAGGCAAACATGAATAGCACATTCAGCACACCTTGCTCGGGACATTGCTTCTGCGCGCAAGGCAAAACACCAGATGCAACGCGCATTTTCAACGCCAGACTCGAGTACAACTCCGGGGGCGAGAAACAGGTGGAAGACCTGGTGCTTGTCGTTCCCACCGATGCTCACATCGGGCAGATCAAGCAGGTGATGGACTGCGCCGTGCGCGAGCGCATCGTGCCGAAGGGCGCCTCGAACGGATTTTTGAAGTTCCGTTTGGATGGGCGCAGCGGCGAGCTCTCGTTCCTGCAGTGGCTGCAGGACGCCTGGTTCCGCCTCACCTGGCGCGGCAAACCGTTCACCGGCAGCCACTTCGTTCCGATCTGGCCGACGGCGCCGGCTGCTCCCGCCCGCTGAGCGCGCGAGCGATACGAAATGCAGGTCTTAGTCCTGCAAGAAAGAGGGAAAATTGCAAAGACTGAATGACGAAGACGATGCTAGCATGAGCATTTGGTGGTGGCTGCGTTCCAACATCAAGGACGGGCTGCTGCTGAGCATCTGCCTGGCCGTTCTGGAAGAAGATCTCGAGACGCTCGAGACCATCTCCGACATTCACTTCGCACGGCGCTACGGCGTCGGCGAAGTTTCAGCGATCGCCTGCAATCAGGCACTCGTCTCGCTGGAATTGCACAAAGCGCTGCAGGTCGGCTTCCTCAATCTCTCGGTCGGCAACGATGAGAGTTCAGCCCTGGCACTGACATGCCAGGAGCAGAGGAGTCGCCTCACCCTGAAAGGCAAGGGCAAAGGACACGAGTTCACCTTCGCCGTTCTCGACCGAGCTCCGATGCTCCCCGATGCGGTGCTAGCCGGCATCCGCCTGGCTCTCGTCGCCGCCGTCGAAGCCAAGCTCGGTCGCTGCTGAGCTAACGAGCAGGCGGCATTCGCTGCCTGCTTTCCAAAAACCGCTGCATTTGCAGCAAATCCCAAAAGGAGAACGTCATGAAAACGACGATCACACATACGTCCAACCGCATCTTGTCGGGCGTCCGCCCGACCGGCAACGTTCACCTCGGGAACTATCTTTGGCGCCGTTAAGG
>JAIETE010000218.1 GCA_019745505.1 Candidatus Obscuribacterales bacterium
GATGCCGGGCAGGTGGAGCCGGGTCCAGGCAAATTGCCTTTCTGGAATGCGCCTCTGAAGTATCCATCCCGCAACGAGCATGGCACGCTCAACTTGCACGAATTGAACGAACTGGAACTGAAGCAGTTTCTTTTCGCAGGCAAAATTCGCGAGATAGTCGTTGAATTACTGCGCGCTGAGCAGTGGATATTCTAGCTACGATGCTTTAAGCGGAAGTTCCAGTATAAGAAGAAACTTCGGCTTTCTGCTCAGTTTATGTTGTTTGCTTCCAAGTAGATTCGCTTTCGATTAACAAGTTTAAGGCAGACATCATCGCAAGATCTGCTTACTTCGCGAGTTTGACAATTATCTCCATCGACTTTCTGATCGCGATCGCAACAATAGTTGCCGCAATAATCAAAGCGACGGACATAGCTGCAATCGCAATGGAAAAGATGATTACCACAGACTTTAGCTGCGACAGTTCTCCCCTCAGCTCCGAAATCTGATTCTTCAAACTGTCGACGGGGCTGAGCAGCGAACCGATGTTTGAGGACAGGTTTTTGACAGAAGATTGAACTTCGGGAAGCTGCTTTTCGCAAGCACGAATCTCTAGTTTGATATCGCCGATCTCGCTGCTCAATCGTTGCCCACTGGTATTTAAACCCACCAGCGGCGACTTCATTTGGCTCAACCCTGTATTCAGCCCCACGAGCGGAGTTCGCAATTCGTGGAGCCCTGTATTGAGAGTATTCAGCGGTGGTCGAAGATAATGAAGCCCACTGTTGACGGCCGAAACGGTTGTCTGCACTCCTTCGATGCCGGAATTGAGGACACGAAGACGCGGGTGCAAATCCTGGAGATTAGTACTGAGACCACTATTTAATTCTGTAACGCCCTTGTTGAGACCCTCCATTGGTTTCTTCAACTCTCCAATTTCTTGCTGGAGCAGGGTCATCGGCTTTACGATTTCAGACATCTGTTCACGTAGCCGCCGGATTCGCACGGGCAAATCCTCCATAGGCTGGCTCAACCCTTCCATTTGAAGCTCTACATTCTCCAGAGCCTTAATGGTTGTTCTAAATGGATGGAAGCCATGGTCAGCACGTTTAGAAGCAGCTTTATCAAAATGATGATAATGATGCACTACTGACGCCTTCGCATCGGCTGGCGCTATCGCATCGACTGGAGCAATCGCTTTCGTCTCGTTGGTCAGGACTGGACGCGAGCCAGGTGTGTTTGTCACATCAGAAGCCTGCACAGAATTACAAAATAACAACAAAGATGCAACGCAGCTGCACACCGGCCAAAAGCCGACAGATCCTCGCCCTACTCGCGAATTAATAGGCACTGATTGTCCTTGCGCTGCAAAATGTCCGGCATCATTTACCAAAACGAAAGTAAGTTCCTTCAACCCTGTATCGTAAGACAGCAGCCAGCTGTAAGGTTCTGTTTTATCAGGTGCGCGTGATAAAGTTGGGAAAAGTTATACGAATTTCGTTTTTCGACTCGCGTTCAAGGAATGGGAGTTGTCCCATTTACTTCGAAAAGATTTCTAAGTAGTATCAGATCTGTATGGATACTCGAATATCCATAGCTAACGACCCCATTCGTGAATTTATAAATGCCCCTCCCGCGCAAAAACCGCTCGGGCAGTTAACCGGCCCTTCGAATGACCAAGCAAACGCCTAGATTCGAGAGCAACGAAAGTTGTGATCAAAATTCAAGCAGCGAAAGGGCTGATGTTCTGCCACGCTCAGAGCGCGATAACTCGCGGGTCACGAGACAAGAGCAAATGGCACAATCCGCCAAAGACCAGAACGCTCTGGTCGAAAGTCGAGTAATTCCGAATTGTGAAATCGAAAATAAAGGCAGTGGAACAAAGTCTGATTGGGCGAGCGCACGAATGGAAGCGCGACAAGAGAGCGCGAAGAATATTCTGGGTGGAAATCCAATTCATCAGATTCGTTACGGCGACACATTGTGGGATGTGGCTACCGCAAGTTTTCAAAAGAACAACGGTCACAAGCCCAGCAATAGCGAAATCATGGGCGAATGCAATCGGTTGGCAAAGAAAAACAATGTCACCGACATGAACAATATTCCAATTGGAAAGAAGATAGACACGTCACCGGACAGAAGCGCAGACAGAGCCGGTCTAGAATTGAGACACGGTCAATCGACAGCCACGTGGGAGCAGCTTCAAGGTCGAACTCCCAATTATTACGACCTCAACGGTGGTCGCAAGCAGGAGACTAGACGACAAACAAACGTTCCCAATTACTACGAATTCAATGGTGTTCCCTCACTCCAGAGCAATCCTCAGACCTTAAGGCCTTATACCGGCAGTCGCGAATTCAATCGACAACCCAATCAGCCGGGACCATTACCAGGTGGAGACATTCCACTCACGCCAGAAACCACCAGAGACCTCTTGCAAGGACGGCGCAACGATGGCTCCTTCACACCCAGGGATATCAACCCCTCGATGGAAACAACGCCACAAGCCAAAAATTCACAGAGCTGGCGGAGTGCTCACAGCGAACTGGTAGCAAAAGCAAGACGTGGAGCGCCGAACGTCGCATTCTATGGAGACTCGATAACCCAAGGTTTGCAGTTGAATTCAGGTTTCAAAACTGCATTCGGTGGAAGAGCAGAGAATTTCGGAATTCCAGGAGACACCAATCAAAACTTGCTCTACAGGCTAAAAAACGGCGAAGCTGATTTCAATGGAAGTCGGCCGGAAACAGCCGTTCTCCTAATCGGAACCAACAATATAGGCTCCCAAACATCCGACCAAATCGCCGCCGGCATTCTCGCCAATGCTCGCGAAATGACCGCTCGTATGCCCGGAACCGAGGTGGTGGTCATGGGTATTTTACCGAGAGGATATTCGGCAAACGATTCCGCGCGCAAACAAGTGAACGCGGTTAATGAAATAGTACGACGTCAATTGGAAGGAGTTCCAGGCGTCAAGTTCGTCGATATCGGACCTCAGTTGCTTGACTCGCGCGGCAACATGAAAGCCGGCGTCTTCCAAAAAGATAACGTACATCTGACTTACAACGCAGGCTACTCAGCGATGTTACGCGCGCTACAGCCATATGTCAGGACAAAAAGTTAGCGCAAGGGAAGCATTCCACGCCGTAGAAGCTCTCCCCTAAAAGTACTTTGCCGGCGCGTCGCATAGTCTTCGCAGTCATCGCGTTTGAAAGCGTCGTAATAATTAGGCTCAAGACCATAATCAGACGGTTTAGGAAGTCTAAGGTCATAACATTTACCGGCGACGCCGACGCCGGTGTGTAGCGTATAAAAGCGAGGCGCGGATGGCTCGTCACTAAACAGCCAGTCTTTGACAAACTTCGCCGATCTCGACACGAAATCCACTAACGTTTTACGGTACCAGGGGCACTCTTCTTCGTAGCTGCTTCGCTGCCAATGTTCACCCGGATTCTCATGCTTCTCTTTCGCACTAAGGGCATCGTCATGTCTTTCACCGACAAGAAATGTTCTACCCTGCATTGTGCGCGACCAATTGTCTCCATAGTATGGAACCGGCTGACCATCTCTGTTTCGCTGCTGCTCTATTTCGCCGCTCGGATTGCGAGCCGCCCGCATCACAACTTGCTCATTGCCATGCGAGTCTTTGGCAAAGCAATGAATGAGGGTTTTCGCGCCGCATTCCTGAGATTCCACTCGAAACTCTCTGTCAACACCGTCCAGATCCCTGAACGCAAAGCCATGTTCTCCACTCGAGGCAATTTTCTCAAGTGCGGTAAGCCTCGCTGCAGTGCTTTTGGCGTGTCGAATGTCATCTTCTGCGTACTGATAGGGATGCAAGTTCAATACATCAGGCTCTTTTCGCTTAAAAGGCTCGCGCTCTACACACGCATTAAGCCTGCGGGAAGGTAAATCGTCCCCACTGAACCTATAAAGGTCTAGATTGTCGCCGTCCGACTGGCGGTTCAAGCCTAAATCTAAATTTCCGGCTCTATCCCTAAAATGTGAGCGTTCTGACATTTCTCAACACCACCTCAATGTGTTTGACACATATAGGTTAGTGAAGGCTTACTGAACAAATCCTGAACAAGAACCAAAATCGGTCGAACTCGCTGATGAACGGGCATGCCACATTGCTGTCATATAGCGCTCCCATAATAACCAAACCGTTTTCGCCCATCTTCCAATCAGCCGAGTGTCGGCTGACCCCCTTTCTGCACTTACTAAGCAAAGCGAAGCAAGTTCCGGCCGACAGGCTGAAAAACTGCTGCGTGCCTATTCAGATCATCTCGATGGAGAGAGTCACTCATGACTGAACATCAAATGGAATCGGTTTATCAGGTAAATCCTACCCGCCACGCAGACAACGCAATTCTCGATGAGGTTTACGGCACAGGCAGCAAATGGTCAAGCTTCGAGCAATTGAATGCGAGAAGCAGTAAAAGTGAAGGCAATCACGACTATCTGGACATGGGTTCAAGCGACCCTTATCAGGCAGAGTCAAACTTAGCGAAAGTGCCTGCCATTGGCGATCCAAAACGCCTAGACGTCCGCCTAGAGCGACAAGAACACGCCATTTTTGACGGAGTGAAGTCGGGTGAAATAGACTTCGACGAATTTACCAACCTGCAACAAGAACAAATTCTGATTGACCGAGCCCAACAATACTTCGGCGCCGACGGCTTCTCCGAGCAGGAATTGCGCGGACTGGACATGCTTCAGAATAAAGCCCGTCAACACATTATCGATGCCGGAGGCTGTGATGAGCTGAAATACGGATCTGAAGAGAAACCGCATGATAAAGGCGGTAAGGAGCATGGTGGTGGAGAAGAGCATGGCGGTGAAAAGGATCATGGAGGTAAAGAAGATCACGGCGGTAAAGAAGAACATGGTGGCGAAGAAGAGCACAGTGGCGAAAAAGAGCACGGCGGGGAAGAGCATCCACCGGCAGAATCGCCACAAGATCAATTCAAAGACTTCATGAATTTCCTTGACCAGAATGGTGACGGTCAAATCACTCTGGATGAGCTTTTGCAAGCGTTTCAAGCCATGGATGCTAATGGCGACGGTGTGGTTTCACCCGAAGAGTTCCAAAAGTTCTTGGAAAAACTTGCAGCACAAAAAGGCGAAGAACCTCACGGCGGCGAAAAAGCCCCTGGTGTGGAAGAATCGCATAGCGGGGAAGAACCGCCGGATGAAAACTCATCCTCTGAAGGCGAACAACCAACCGAGCCGACGGACTCGACAGGCGAACACTCAGACAGCTCAGAAGCAAAGCTCATCTACATTTTTCCAGAGTCTCAAAACGACTGGCAAAAAATCAATAATGACGCGCCAGAAGGCAGCTTGATTGTGGCATTACCGTCAAAAGATGTCTCATGGGACTCGGACAAACCGTTCACTACAATGGATCCTCAATTACAACAGAACATAGCGGACGCCAGTGATAAAGGTTTGAACCCAGTAGGGTACGTGGGCACCAGAGGAGGCACGCGACCGATTGAAGAAGTTAAAGCAGAAATCGATTCATGGTACGCGCATTCAGACGTGAAAGGCATCTACCTGGGTGACTCCGCCAACCGCAATGGCGGCGGCTACGCTACTGATGCCCAATCCGAAGCGTACTTCAAAGAAATTGGTAATTACATAAAATCCAAAGGCGGTATAGCAGCCATAAACGCAGGCGCGACGCCAAATCGCGACTACATGGACACCTTCGACATTCAGGGAACCTACGAAGGATACGCCGACGCTTACGACGACCAACCACGTTCGGCCAGTTGGCAGAAAGATTATTCTTCAAACCGTTTTGCGGCAATGCTGGTTGGAGTTCAGCAATCAGACATTGCAAAAGCAGAAGCCATGGCGAGAGAAAATCATAATGGCTATATTTTCATAGCACCTGATTACGGCGCTTCCGGTGCCGCCTCAACTCCATACTGGAATGAAGTAATAGACCAGCTCGATGGCGTCAGAGGCAGCTAAAATCGCAAGGATTACTTATTGACGAAGAATTCACCACTCAATGGATCGCAGCCCATATTCTCCCAGTTTGATTCTTCGCTTAGATGAAACGGAATTGGTCGCGTCAAGCCGGGAATGTGCAAGCCCGGGACTTTGGCGGTGATCAGCGGCTCGATTTCCGCATCAACTGATAAATCCAGGCGATAGAGGCAAGGACCTCTATTTCCTCCGGGCAGCCAGTCATTAGGCAATGCCCCAGGGCGGTCGACTTTCATAGACACGTCGGGGTTCTTGATGGAAGTGGCAACCAGAGACAACTGTGTCGCTTTGGCGTTGAATCCACCGATTTTCGTCAGTCCGTTATGGAAATCGCTCTCCTGCAGGGATTTGAATGCGTCGCTTAAACACTCGCTTTGGGCGAGCTGATGCACCCGATGATTAACGAGCGATTTACCGAGACCCAGACGGACAGGGACAATGGACAAATCGAGCAAAGGAATGACAATGCAGGAGAAGAGAAGAAAAATAGCGGCGCCAAATTCTGTGACTTGGCTGCTTCCGGTTTGAGTTCGAAGGCGCCTGCGCCTTGTGGGTAGAATTTTTGCATTCGAGATCTTCATGAAATTGCCCCGCCAGCTCTAGGGTTCAGCCCATGCGCCATTTGCGCATGCTGTGTTCACCGTTTTTGTTTTAGAATCGAATTCGCCAACTATACTTTGTTTGACATTCATGGACATAGTTACTTGCACTGCCGACGGTATCACCTGGCATTTGCCATTTCCGTCCTGACCGGCACTGCGCAGAACAAGTGAATTCTTGAAGCCGTTGCCGCGGGTCAGCCGAAGTGGAGCGGCAATGCCTTTGACAGGTCCAGGCAAAGACGCAAGCTGAAATTCCAGGTCCGAGTCCTCTCCTGGAAGTTTGAGATTAACATTCGACACGAACAGCTCAGCCTCTTTTCCGGGCTTTACGAAGTTCTGCTGACGGTCGTATGAGTTCAGGTTATAGACTCCTGACGAGGCTTCAACATTAGACAAAGTTTGCCCCATATCACCAACTCGCAGGTCCACGACTTCGCCGGCGGACGTTGAAAACTTTGAGAGAAAGAGTCCGGCGTCATTCTTCTCTGCATCTTTGGCGACCTTTTTCAAATTCTGCAAGCAAACGTCAACATATCGATTGCGCTCATCCTTCACGAGCAGAGCACCACTGCGCGACTGCTCCAGCACCTGCGCAGCCAAGCTTTGAAGACCGCGAAATTCGTCATTGTCGGTTCTTCTGTATAGCTCCCTGGAAGTGAAAACGAGTTCGCGGCTATGGGCAATGAGATTGTTGATCTTCCCGCCATGGTCGTTTTCGTTCAACTGCCTTGCGCATTTCAGTGCGAGATCCTCAGAGCGGCTCTGCAAATTCTTGTGGGAGAAAAAGACCAGATAGAAGGAAAACGCCAGAGCGACAATCACAAGCATTACAGCTAAAACAGCGATGCAGAGGAAGAGCATACTTCCTCTTGCATCGCGTTTTGCTAACTGCCTGCGGGGAAACTTCATTAGAGTGACTGCCCCGAATCGGGATTGACCATAAGCGATCGCTCGTCCACAGCTTCAAAGTCGCTGCCTACGAGACTCTTCAATTGATCGAGTTCGCTATTGCTCCAACGGGGGTCGGGAGCACCGGTCATGAACCAGTCCGAACCATTATCAGCAACGAACATGCCGTACTGCTTCAAGCAATTGAGAATGACTTGAATTCGAGGTGAGTAGGTCGACACGTTAAAGGTGGCTCGCAGTCGGAAGCGTTGACCCATCGGCGGATAGCCCGTTGTTTGGGGACCGGCTTGATGGCGAGCGGGCCAGATGTAGCCGTTGGTGCGCCTGGTAGTGAAGCGCAGGGCATGGCGTACAGCGCCTGTTGCTACTTCGTCGTAATTCAGAAGTCCAGGAAAGACAGGAAGTCCGGCAGCATCTGCAGAGGTCCATCCGTTCGGTCTAAGGGCATTGGAATTGAGCGGAAAGATGGCACCCGAGCCGGCATGGATTCCCTTTTTCCCGGAAGGATAGGTGGCGTAGAGCTCGTACAGCACCTGCTTTTTAGTGTCGACCATAAGGACGTGGCGGTCGCCGCCATTGACGGTGGACCAGGTGCCGCCCTCGATTAGTAATTTCGTTGTCACCGGATACGGACCCGGGTCGCTCTCATCGGCATAATCGAAGGAAGGAAGTATCTTTCCTTTTGCCTTGGTCAAGTTGTACGGAATGCCGAACGAATTTATGTCGTTGCCGACATCCGGATGAAAGCGAGTCGAGGCGCCGATGGTGCTGACATATGTAGAGGAATTGGAATCGAGCGGCAAAGTATCGATGCGGCGATTCCAGATATTGTTGGGTGGAAAAATAGAGCATCCGTTGATTACTTGCTGTGATTGAGCAGCTGGCGACAACAGAAAACTCAAGCAGAGAGCACTTAGTAAGAGTTGACTTGACCGGTTAAGCACGCAGAACCTCCTTACACGAAGGTCAAAAGCCAATTTCGCCGAAGCAAGGTACCGTCTCTGGCAATACCAGAGACTAGAAGCATTCTATACACGCCGAAAGGAAGGGAAAGCCAGGTATTTTGGAATAGCTTAGTAATATTTTGATAGGCTTTTCCAGCTGCCTCTCCCAACTTAGCAAAGCCCCAAGCGCACCGTCAATGGACCTCGCGAGGCTTGCCGTACATCAAAACCCAACAAGTATGATAGGGAAACCTTGACGCAATTAAGTGACAGAAAGAGACAAGAAGCTCATCAGAAGTGGCACTCGACCATTTGCCCCAGGCAAGTCAATTACGTGCCCGGAGAAATCTAAACAGTAGTTAAGCATTGCTGAGACGTCCCCAGCGGGACTTCTAGCCCTCTTTTGGGAAATGATCTGATGGCAGCCTGGAAGAAATTACTATGGACCAAAAAATCTATTTGGTTTTGTTCTCATGCGCAACGATACTCCTGCAAGCAGGAGGTCGCAGTGGCGGTTCCGCATTGCAGTACAACGAGAGAAATATTATGCCACCGCAGATGGTGGATATCGGACAATACGAAAATGTCATTGAAGTCCAGTGCGACGAGCTGAAAAACTACATAAACTTCGCTAACAACAGGCTTAATTCGGTAGTGAAAGTAAATGTGGAATGCCGCAGAGATACGAAGAACAACCGCAACGCGCCAGCCTTGAGATATGAAAACCTCTGGTATCAAAAGGGGGCTCCACTGGGATGCAAAAGATATGGCACTCTTCCCATTGAAGAGCGCGCTCAAGCAGCGATTTTTGTGAAGTCCAAATTGGGAATGATGTCTGATGCCGAAATAGCGGCATGCGCTAGCGCTCTTGTACGGCTGCGCCTGGAATTGACTCTCAACCGCAACCTGGTAGTCACAATAAGGGTGCCGAACCAGTCGCTAGAGGGGCTGGTATCTGAGTTACGCAAGCAAAACTTCGTCCGCCACAGCGAGATCTTTGAAGATGTTGGCACACTCATACCGATACAATTAGAAACAGATATCGGGCGCAAAGAAACGCTCTGCTTCCGCAGCTTGAGAGAAATTCCAGCCGACGACTAGAAGAGAAGCTGACCTTCCATCATGACGATGCCCGAGCCGCCTACAAAAATTTTGTGCTCTTCTTTTGTCTTGACTGCACGCGTATGAACGACCGAAGGTCTATCGACGCTCGTGCCTTGTTCGATGCGCAAGCTGAAATCGTTGTCGGCAAACCGATAATACTGGCTGAGGTAGGCCGTTAAGGCGCCGTTGCCGACTCCGCACGCCGGGTCTTCCATACCCTCTCTAGGGCATAGATTGCGTGTGTGCAACTGGCAGGTTTTGTCGAATGTCTCGAAGCAAAAGAGCTGAGCCTCTCTGACTCCGTTCCATTTGCAGAGCTCACGAAGAGGCTCAATCTGACGCTTTGCAGACATGAGAGCATCAAGCGAGCGCACAGGAATAATCAGATGCCCGAGACCTGTATCGACGGCATGAATCGGCAAACGGTCATCAATCGCGTCAACGCTTATATCGAGCACGCTGGCTGCTTGCTCTCTTGTACAGGGAGTGTCGAGAAAGCGCGGATTTGGCTGTTTCATCGTCACAATCGGCTTGCCCTTATTCTTCGATTTTTCGACTTTGATTTCTTGCTTGCCGGCCTGATTTGTTTGCGTAAACACAGTACGTTTATCCACATCAATCAAGCCCTCATGAAGAAGGGCACACCAGGCGGCGACAGTTGGATGTCCGGCGACTGGAAGTTCGACACTGGGAGTGAAATAACGCAGATGGAAATCAGCTTTCTTTTCGCCGGAAAGAACAAAGACAGTCTCGACCAGATTCAACTGGCGAGCGATTGTTTGCATAAGTTCTTGCGGCAAGCCGTCAGCCTGCGTAAAAACTGCGGCCGGGTTTCCACCATATGGTTTTTCAGCAAAGGCATTGACCGTTAGAAAACGCCTGTTTTTTTCAATCAAAATATTTCCTTTTCAAAGAAAAGCGAATTGTTGCCAGAGAGCATCAAGCTTGTAGGCAGAGGTCTGGAACTTCAATTGATGATTGAAATTCCAGACCAGACCAAATGCCTATTCTCTTTTCTAGAGCGCTTTTACAGCAGCGACAATATGCTTGGCGGAGATGCCTGCGACATCGAGCAACTCTTGCGGAGTTCCTGAGCCCGGCATTCCTTGCACAGCCAGCTTAACGACTTTAGGAGTCGGGCATGCGTCTTTGATGGTTTTTTCACAGCATGTGAATGCATCGAGAACAGCATCGCCAAGACCGCCTTCGAACCAGTGATCCTCCACAACTATAAGAGTACCGGTTTCTTTAGCTGCTTTGTGCAATGTTGCCTTGTCGATTGGTTTGACCGAATAAAGATCGATCACACGCACTTCAATGCCTTCTTTCTTCAATTCTTCGTAGGCTTTGAGCGATTCGTGCAGAGTGATTCCAGCCGCTATGAGAGTAGCCTTGTCCTTGCTCGAGCTGTGCAGAGTTTTGCTGCCGCCAATAGGGAAGCTGTCATCATTCTTATATAGAACAGGGGTCTTCTCTCTGGTTGTGCGCATGTACGAAATGCCGTCGGTTTCCGACATTGATTTGACCAGGTGGGCTGCGCAAACGCCGTCAGAAGGATAAAGAACGGTGCTTCCGTGAATTGCACGCATCATGGCGATGTCTTCCAGGGCCATTTGCGAAGGACCGTCCTGTCCGATTGAAACGCCCGCATGCGAACCGCACAAGCGGATGTTTGCGCGGCAGATTGCACCCATGCGGATGAAATCATATGCGCGGCTGAGGAAGGCTGCAAATGTAGAGGCGAAGGCAATTTTGTTGCGGTTGGCCAGACCGATGGCCACGCCTACCATGCACTGTTCGGCGATATACATTTCGAAGAAGCGCTCGAGGAATGAATGCGCAAACTTGTCTGCATAGGTCGAATTGGATACTTCCGCATCGACTACGACGACATTGTCATTAGCTGCTCCGAGGGCTTTCAGTGCGTCACCATACGCTTCACGCGTGGCAACGGCAGATTCGTATTTAGGCAACTCGAATTTCTTGACTGCACGATCGACATTGGCCGGCTGCTTGTCTTCCGGCTTTTTGATTTCGATGACAGTATTCTGAACGCCACCCAGATGTTCGACAGCCTCGGCTGCTTGCTCGGGGCTGAGGGGCTTGCCATGCCAGTTGTCTTTGTTAGCCGTCAGAGGAATACCGTGTCCCTTTTCTGTCTTGGCAATGATCAGAGTGGGCTTGCCTTCTGTTGCAAGTGCTTCTTTGTAGGCTGCATCGATAGCGTCGAGGTCGTGGCCATTGATTTCAATCGTGTGCCAGCCAAACGCCCGTGCCCTTTCGGCATAAACTCCGGAATGCCAGCCGAGCATGGTCTCACCACGCTGGCCAAGGCGGTTCATGTCGAGAATGGCCGTCATATTGTCGAGCTTGTAGTGCCATGCACAGGCCATGGCTTCCCAAACGCTGCCTTCGGCCATTTCACTGTCGCCCAGCAATACCCACACGCGGTAGGGCAATTTGTCGAGGAATTTGCCTGCCAGCGCCATGCCGACGCCAAAGGAGAGACCCTGGCCAAGAGAGCCGGTAGCGACATCTACCCAGGGCAGAATTTCCGGCACCGGATGACCTTCAAGACGGCTGCCCAATTTACGCAAGCTGAGTAATTCCTCGTCGGTGATTGCACCGGCTGCCTTGTAGAAGGAATACAGCAGCGGGCAAGCATGACCTTTCGAGAAGATAAGGCGGTCGTTGTTCGGGTGCTCCGGCTTCTTGAAGTCGTAGCGCAAATATTTAGTCATGAGGACAGCCATCAAATCGGCTGCCGACATAGAAGAGGTGGGATGCCCTGAACCGGCTTGCGTTGTCGACCTGATGCTGTCGACCCGCAATTGCTGAGCCAGCTTGGTAATGCTTTGGACTGTGGCTGCTTCTGCCATTTTCGCTTAACCTCTCATCGCTTTTGCCGGTAAATCGTGAATATAGCGCTTGCAAAATACAAGCCATTCGGGAGCCGAAGATGAACGCCTGCCGAAATGAAATCAAAGTCCCAATATGCTAACCTCTCCGGCACTTAATTGCCACCCAAGAACTAAAGAGGACAACGTTTTATGTCCACCGAAACGCGTCTTTTGCTGGATGAGTCCGTTTCCTACAGGCTGCCGCGCTCCGTTGTTCCTGAGCGGTACGACCTTCAACTCGTACCTAATATTGAAGAAGGGACGTTTTCAGGGACTGTCGGCATAACCTGCGACGTTGTTGCCGATACGGACGAAATCGCTCTCAACAGCCTCGATTTAATAATTGACGCGGGTAAAGCGGTAGATGACAAAGGCAAGGAGATCAGCGCCGAAGTCACACTTGATGCTGACAACGAAAGATTGAAGCTGACATTCGGCGAAACTCTCTCGGCGGGTCGTTGGCGATTGCAGATCGACTTTAAGGGTGAGCTAAACGACAAACTGCATGGTTTCTATCGCAGTTCATACACTGATGAGAGTGGCGTCAAGCACACTCTGGCTGTCACTCAATGCGAGCCAACCGATGCGCGCCGCATTTTCCCCTGCTTCGATGAACCTGATTTCAAGGCGGTTTTCAAAATATCCGTTCTTGTAGACTCTGCAGCGGTCGCGCTTTCCAACTCTCCTGTCGAGTCGCAAAAGATTGAAGGCTCTCAGTCGGAAAAAACCAGCAAATCAACAAAAGACAGTAAATCAGCTAAAGGCGCAAAATCAGCCAAAACCGGAGACAAAAAACTAGTCGTTTTCAAAGAGACCATGAAGATGTCGACCTATTTGGTCGCGCTGGTGGTCGGGCACCTGGAGGCAACGGAGCCGGTCACTGTCGACGGATGCCCAATCAGGGTCTGGACACCTGCAGGAAAGACAAAACTGGGCAAATTCTCCGAGAAGGTGGCGTCGTCAGCACTCTCCTTTTTCAATCGGTATTATGGCATCAAATACCCAGGCGAAAAGCTTGACCTGGTGGCAGTTCCAGACTTCATGTTCGGAGCGATGGAAAATCTCGGCTGCGTCATCTTTAGAGAAAACGCCCTCTTGCTCGATGAAAAGACCGCTGCCCAGCAAGAGCTGGAGAGGGTAGCAGACGTTGTCGCCCACGAATTGGCCCACATGTGGTTCGGCGATCTGGCAACGATGCGCTGGTGGAATGGACTCTGGCTCAATGAGGCATTTGCAACTTTCATGCAGATGCTGGCCACCGACGATTGGCAGCCCAACTGGAAAAGATGGGACACCTTCGGAGCATCGCGAGGAGCAGCCTTTTCAACCGACGGGCTCTTGAGCACCCGCCCCATTGAATTTACCGTTCGCAAGCCGGAAGACGCCGAGGGTATGTTCGATGTACTTACTTATGAGAAGGGAGCCTCCGTGCTTCGCATGCTCGAGCAGTATCTGGGAGCAGAGCCATTCAGACTTGGAATTGCGCATTATTTGCACAATCACAAATACGGCAATACCGAAACCACCGATCTTTGGGATGCCATCGAAGAGAAGTCAAATCAGCCGGTCAGGCAAATGATGGATTCATGGATATTTCAAGGTGGATATCCTATATTGCATGCCTCACGCGAAGAAGGCGGGAAGAGCTGGCTTATTACCCAGCGCCGATTCTTCTATCTACCGGAAGAAAAGCGCTCTCACGTGAAACAAGAAAGCGTCTGCCACTACCAGGTGCCGATTATGTATACAGCCGCATTTGGAAATGAACGCGCAGCCGGGCGAGTTTTGCTCTCAGGCAACTCGACAGAGATCAAACTTCCCGCCGCCGCCGACTGGATTTTGCTCAATGCAGGCGGGCATGGATTTTATCGATGCGCATACGGCGACGAAGATCTGGCCGCACTTACAAAGGACGTTTTTAACGATCTGTCCGCCATTGAAAGATTTGGCTTGTTGAGCGACTTGTGGGCGTCAGCGTTGAACGGATCTACTGAGTTTAAATCGTTCCTGCGCCAGAGCTACAAATTCAAAGCCGAGACCGACAAGAATGTATGGACGGTGCTCCTAGGCGCCATCAACTACTTGAATCAGATAGTCGGCAAAGGTCAGCGCTCATCGCTCAAAGAATATGCAAAAGAGCTCGTTCTCCCGGCTTTGGAAAGGACCGGTATTTCTCAAACCGATGAGAGCCTTAAGAAATCAGACACCAAAGACGCTGTCAAAGAACAGCTTCGCGGCATGCTCTTTTCAGTAGCAGGCACGATTGCCGAGAGCGTCGAAGTGGTGAAGGAAGCTGAAGCCATCTACGCTCAGTACAAGAAATCCCGAACTTCAGTAAGCCCCGCACTGGCCGCAGCCGCTGTCAGTGTTCTTTCCCATCATGGCGACGAAGCTCTGTATAAAGATTTCGTCCAACAATTCAAGAAAGCCACGACGCCGCAGGAAGAAGAGCGATTCATGTATGCTCTGGCAGGATTCAGAGACAAAGCGCTGCTGGCCAAGACTCTCGAGAAAACCTTGAACGGCGAGATTCGCACCCAGAATGCACCATATGTAGTGCGCTCGGTCATGCTCAATCCTTGGGGGCGCGAGATGGCTTGGACCTATATGAAAGAGAACTGGGAGAAGATGGTAAAGGTTTATCCGGTGGTCATGGTCCCTCGTATGTGCGAGGGCGTGACTGGTTTGATCTCGGAAGATCTATTGCTGGATGTCCAGGATCACTTCGAAAAGAATGAAGTGAGGCAAGGGCACAGGACCATTTCACAGCACCTGGAAAAACTGGCCGTTGCCGTCTATTTCAAAACTAGAGAGCAACATACTCTCGAGCGCAGCTGGCTCAAGTATTGAAGTCAGTCTTGCTGGAAAACCTATTTAGAGCGGGTACGCAAGGTCCAGCCGAGCTGGGTTAGCGCGTCGTCGAAAGAGACGCGATGTTTTTGACAATGATTCAGAGCGACTACGGCTTGTTCCATTTTTAGAAAGCCTTCACGCAGAAGAAACTGACAACGCAATGCCGAGTGAAGCATCACTTCGTCTATCATGCCTGAGACCAAAAGCATTTTGCCAACCAGGGCCGAGTTTTTAGTGCTTAGCTCAATTGCCTTTTTGATGTCTTCGTCAGAGACTACACCTGCGGCTTGAAGTATTTCACCAAGGCGAATAGTTTCAGAGGGTTCTGACTTGAGAAGACCGAGTTCGGCAACAGCTTGCGCTATCGAAATGTTTTTCAATACGATTTGCCTCAAGGCCTCAGCAGCCTGCAACGCATGCAAAGTTCCGTTGGCGACCATCTCCTGAATCTTGAGAGCAGCATCTAGACCAGCCCTGGTCATTTGACCAGTCTGCACCAGCACATTGCCAACCGGCATTTCACGAGCAAGACCCAGTTCAATAGCCGTCATCAAATCACTTTCGTTTAATAGCCCGGCAAGTACCAGCAGTTCACCGAGTTTAATCGACTGCCGAATTGGAGCTTTGTAGAAACCGTGATCGCTTAGGGAGACTTCGATGCTGACTCTGCGTCTGCGCGCAGAAGCTAAACCTTGGATGGCTTCTTCTTTAGTGACTTTGTTGTCGCGAACCAGAACTTGTGCGGTCAGAGCTGCAGTGAGCAGCTCATCGGAGACGGTTTGAGTGAGCACAAGAATGCGACCCAGTGGCAAGCCGGTCTCCTGGCTTGTTCGCAAGGCCTCGTTCAGTTGCTCCTGCGTACACAGTTCGGCTTCAATCAGGAATTCACCTAGTTTTGCAGTTGTCGCAGCTCGCTTGTTTACCCATCCCATCGAACGCAAAGCCTGTTCGAGCGTCAACCCCTCTTGAGAGACAGCCTGCAAAGCTCTCAGCGCCAGTTCAAGCTCGATTACACGATCTTTTACAAGGGACTGCGCTTGCACAGCTGCTTGCAACTCTTGGTCAGTTAAATATCCGGACATGATGAGCACACGACCGATAGGCAGACCGGTCTCATTGGAGGTTTGAATGGCTTCCGCCAATTCGTGCGGCTGAACAATGCCGACTTGGGTGAGCAACTCCCCAAGTCGCAATACTTTCTGTTCGTTGTCTGTCGCTTCTGTCATGACGAGAACTCCGGCTTCGTCCACTATTTATTGTACGACGAATAGTAGAAGCGCACAGGCTTGCTCGTTGCCGACTCTTGCGGG
The DNA here is from genome assembly GCA_019745505.1 of Candidatus Obscuribacterales bacterium. Lineage (GTDB taxonomy): Bacteria > Cyanobacteriota > Vampirovibrionia > Obscuribacterales > Obscuribacteraceae > QKMZ01. The sequence continues at coordinate 16,605 of JAIETE010000218.1, forward strand.
AATCAGCCGGTAATTCCAGGGTACGTCCTTGGCAACAAAAAAATTACCGGTCGCACACAGTGCAACCGGTAAGAAGATTTACCCCCAAGGGGATTCGAACCCCTGTCGCCTCCGTGAAAGGGAGGTGTCCTGGGCCTCTAGACGATGGGGGCAAAATGGATATCTGAACAGCGTGAACTGCCCGGACTGCAAAGCCAGAGTTCCAGTAAAAAGCCAGAATAACAAACCGGGTTAAAGCGTGTCAACTTCAGTCTTTACTAGTATTAACTGTTGAGGGTGACAAGTGAGAGGCATATCAGTTCTTGGGAACGCCTCGAAAAGCCAGGGAGCCTGCAACTGGCTGTTTACATGTGGCTGCACATTCCTGTTGTAAACTTGGCAAATGTAGTAGAGTCTTTGACTCTAGCCAGGGATTTGGCGTGTATCTGCTCTCAGGCGGCGGCTTTGTCCATGCAAACACTGAACGATAAGACTGACAATCAGATGAGCAAAAACACAGGCAAAAGTGCCCAAGCGGTTGAGCACAAAACTACACGGACTGATGAAAGCCAGCCTAGGTATACGAGTTTTAACGCATATCTGAGGGAGAAATTCGGCGCTCGCGTCTATCGAGTTCCCATCGATGCCGGTTTTACCTGCCCAAATAGAGACGGCACAAGAGCCCTGGGCGGTTGCACTTTCTGTGACGACAGGGGCTCAGGCGCACCGACAATCAATCAGGTCTTGAGTGTCAAAGAGCAGCTCAATACAGGAATTACAAGAATACGGCGACGCTTCAAAGCGGAGAAATTTCTCGCTTATTTCCAGGCTTTTACCAATACCTACGCGCCGGAAGCCGTCCTCCGTTCACTTTACGACGTTTCGCTCGATCATGAGGACGTTGTCGGTATCTGTATAGGCACCCGTCCGGATTGTCTGGACGACAATGTGCTCGACCTTCTATCCGAGTATGCAAAGAAGACTTTCGTTTTTCTGGAAATAGGTCTGCAGAGCGCTCACAATAAAACTCTGGATCTTATTAATAGAGCTCACTCCGCCGAAGAGTTTTTTGATGCTGTGGAGCGCGCGCGCCGGAGAAATTTGACGGTCGCTACTCATTTGATCTTTGGATTACCGGGCGAAACCAGGCAAGACATGATGGACACCGTTCGCCAAGTCGCCAATGTAGGAATCACGGCAATCAAGATTCACCAGCTTTGCGTCTATAAACACACCCCCATGGCCATCGACTACTCGCTTGGCCGTTTGCCTCTATTGGAAGAGGATGATTACGTCGCTCTGGTCTGCGACGCACTCGAGATGTTGCCACCGGATATGGTGGTAATGAGACTGGTAGCCGAAGGCACTCGAGAAGAGATTATCGCCCCGGAATGGTGTTTTGAAAAGAGCCGTATAATGGGCAAAATCGACCAGGAACTGGAAAGACGCGGCAGCCGCCAAGGCTCCAAGTTTTTAGCAGAGATAGGGATTGAGAGCTAGGCCACCGGGCAGATCCAAGTTTTTATCTGCAATACAGGGAAACCCCTAGATAACCGGCACGCTTTTTGTGGCAAGAAAGAGTTAGCCTGGAGGTTGTGGTCATGAGCGATGAGATGAGGATAATTCCGATGGACGAGACAACTGTCGATATGGAACAAGAAGAAGAGGTTTGCTCGCCTTCGGATTGCGCAGGGGCATTTATGCACTCGTTCAGCCATTCGCTTGTGCAAGGTCCAATTGACGGCGTTACTGAAGTAGTCAACACAATAGTCGGCTCTCGGGTAATCCCCAAGGTCGAAGTGATTAAGACTCCGGAGAAGGCTGAAATCGGAACCAATCGCTGGCAAGCTCAAAAGTACGGCAGCGGCGCCGGCTTGATTGCCTGTCTTTTCATCGTCGGGCGCATGCTTTCTCGCAGACGCTGATTAAGGGAAAGACGCCTCAGCCATCTTTAGTTTAGCTATCTTCAGCTATTTGCTTGCGCCATTCCTGGACAACATTGCAGCGCCCACAATGCCGGCATAGTCGCCCAATTCGGCTCGCACAATCTCAATTTTACGTCCCGGAATCTTCAAACACCGCCGGCGAGCATAGAGCTCAGCAGTGTCGAAATAGAGGTTCACAGCCTCGACCAGGCCACCCCCGAGGATAATTCGCTGCGGATTGAGGAAATTGATCACCGTTACCAGCCCGGTGGCCATGCAACGCGCTGCTTGCTCAACAGCGCCGGTAACCATCTCGTCTCCGGATGCCACGGCTTGCGCTATAGCCTTGGAACGCAGGATGCCTTTGGTCATATCAACCTTCTCGCGAATAACCGAATCATGGCCACGCTGCAGGTCGGCCAAAATATCTTTAGCAACCGCCGTGCGTGAGGCATATGCTTCCAGACAACCGTAAGCGCCGCATCCGCAGAGCTTTCCGTCCGGATACAAGGTGATGTGGCCGACTTCGCCGGCGGTACCAGTCGCTCCGCGCACCAGGGTACCGTTCTGTACAATCCCACTGCCAATACCGGTTCCGACGAAGATGCAGACAAAATTCTTGCAATCCCGTCCGGCTCCGAAAGCCATTTCGCCTATAGTTGCAACTTCTACGTCGTTACCTAACTTGCAAGGCAAACCGTAATGTCTGGAAAGAGGCTCGGCAAGGGGAACATCATTTGCTCCTATATTGACGGCAGCAAGCAGAATGCCCTTTTCACGATTGACCATACCGGCTGCGCCAATACCAATACCGGCAATTTTTCTCATGTCCACGCCTGATTCGTTGATGGCATCATCAACAACCGTGATAATCCGCCGGATTACATCATCCTGCTCCTGGACCTGGCGAGTTTTCTTCTTGGCCGTGCCTACCAGGCGCCCAGACTCAAGATTAACAACGCCTGCCGAGATTTTGGTGCCGCCGAAGTCGACACCTACAGCAAATTTTTCCATGACTTTGGGGGTCCCCATAGATTCATGCCTATTTTGAATTGGCGCTTACTTTATTTCCAGTAGATCAAATCTATATGCAGCAGGTATGCCCGCAAAATAGAGCCCAAACTACAGCCAATCGCGGTTTTGCAACAAAGGTCCAGTTTCTGCAAATTCGCTAATGCAAGAGTACCGGGCAGCAAATTGAGGGACTGAAGCCGTCAAGGGACGAATTCTAACCGCGTTTGCGCCCAAGGAAATTCAAGTTGAAGGGATTTCTGAACGGCACTTTGAACATACCTCGACTCTCTCGCTTGAGATTGGATTCTGCTTTGGCAGCTGGCTCCGGTCTGGAGGGCAATTTATGAGCGGCCTGCAAAACACCGCTCTCGAGCTGCGTATCGAGAGATTTCAACTCGGAGCTGCTGTCATGCTCCAAATCCGGCTTGAGGGCCGAGTCCATAAGCAACGATTCCGAAAAGTCTTCCTGGAAACCGAAATCGACATAGTCTTTGCCCAGGGTGCTCAAAGTTTCCGAGTTGACCGAAAGACTGGACATAACGTCTCGCGCCGGCATCAAGAAATCGGAAATATCGCTCTGAGGCTTGTATCCGCCGTTAAAAGGACGGTAGTTCTGAGATGCTATGCGTTCGTCGACAAGCACAATAGAACTGGCCACACGTCTTTGAGCGTTCTTTGCTCCCCTGGTGACCGCTTTGCCGTCCACAACCATAGTTGTAGAGCCGCCTCCGTCGAGGTTCAATGCTTCGACTGCACCCATATCGCGCAGGAATTTGGCCAGGTCCCACATTGTATGAGGGCCTTCGATAGTGACCAGAAGCAGATGATTATCGCTGGTGACACCAGCGGCGGTGCGAGCGTGAATCTGAGCGCCGGTCCAACGCTTCGTAAAGTGCTGCTGCTGGAGGTCGAGTTGCACTTTGCCGTTTTTAACAAGAGTCGGTCCGCCACTGACGGCATTGACGACATCAGACCAAGCGGATGGGCGCGTCTGCCAGGCAATGCTGACTGAATCGCCGCGCTTCAATTTCGAAATAGCTCCGTGCTTCGAATCAGAAAGGACGTATCCGCCCCACGGAATGCCCATGGAGCGAGGATTCGTATCGATCACATTACCTTGAGAATCAATAGCGACGAGAACACCGTCATAAGGCAATTGAACGAAACTGCCCCAGCGTCTCGTGTAGGCAACGAAGCGACTGCCGGTACGCCTGGGCTGATTGATGTTGTTGATCCAGGCAGTCGGCACTTCCGGGTTGGATGAACGCATGATGCCGAACAGATTGACTCTGTCAATGCGCACATAACCATCGCGAGTAAAGCCCATAGAAACTCGATCGAACAGCGGTCCGGCCACCCACTCTCCGTCAATGATGAGAGTGCCCAGCGGAGTACCGTTGGACTTGAAATAATTGGCATTGACAGCTGCAATTGCGCGACTTTCACGAGCATGATCGGTGACGTCTTTGAGCTGATGGAAGTCATTGCCGGCCAGCATAGGACGCACTTTGACGTCGGAATTGACCATGTCTACATCAAGAACGTTGATAGTAAGAGCGCCACGAAAGAATTTGTGCACTACCCCCGGAGCGATCGTACGCGCCGCCATCCTGGCGGCCAGAGCCTGAGGCGGTATCGCATGCGGTGCGGCAGCATGTTTGGCAACTGTGTTGCGACGCCCGCGGATTTTACCCTGGCGAGCCGATGCCCGAGCGGCCTTCAATCCCGAGCGACCGGCCCGAACCCTGTACGACGACCGCACGGCAGCTCTGCTGCTCAAATTTCTGCGCACGGATTGGACTTTCAATGCTCGGCGCACGGTTCTTACATGCGGCACAGCGACCGGATGAACGCCATGACCAGGCACCAAACCAATCGAATGAGCCGGCATAACACCGGCCAGCGTGATCGAAAGCGATAACAGCGCAGCCGCAGCCAGCTTTAATCTTTTCGGCGGGGAAAGCCTCTCGCTCGAGCTGCCCTCAAATAGTTTCAAAGATTGGTATCGCAAATTCGAATGTTTCCTAGTAAATAACAGCGTGAGATAACACTGAAAATATCGACTGTTCGAGCCGGTTCTGTCCTTTCCTTTAAATCCACTAAAACCACTAAAACCACTAAAACCACGGAACCGGTCAGGTCAGAGTTTGGCGCTTCGTTTTTTGATTGGGCTCGCTAATCCTGGCCCGGAGGCCTTCAACTAACTCTTATACCCATTATGTAGAGAAACTCATCGTCTTGCACAAATTATTTTTTGCCGAAAAGGAGCTTGGCATCAGGATCTAATCCGACCAGGGGGGACTGACGGATGCCTTTGCAACATACAAAAACCAGCGAAAAGGCGCATGAAAAGAAGCGAGCAAATATCCGACGGATATGTCGGACGTTTTCGAGCCATCTATTCGAACCGGGAAAAAATTCCGGAAATTGAAGAGCTACGCCTTTTTCTTGGAAACGAGATGTTTTTCAGTATAGATCGGAAGAGCG
>JAIETE010000125.1 GCA_019745505.1 Candidatus Obscuribacterales bacterium
TCCAGCACTTCTGCGCTGCTCAGAGCCCCATTTTTATTCTTGTCCCAGAGCGCCAGATGCTCCTTGAACATGCGCTGGAAATCGGCTTGCTGGCTGTAACTGCGAGCTTCAGCACGCTGCTCTACCGTCCAATTTTTGTTTTGATTGTAGTAGCGAGCCAGCGAGCCATCATTATTGATCACATCCATTACCGTGCCGGGGTCAATCTTATGAAAAGCTACGCCGTCTTTTGACTGTTTCTTGAGCTTCTCCAGATCAATTCCACTAAGATCGGCTTCCTCTCCGGTATAACGACCACCTTTCTCCTTGGTCAGATACTCGTGAATCTCTTTTGGCCATCCCATCATAATCGCCTCCGAGACTATTCGTGGCAGTTGGGAAGGATACGACACGCCTGGATGGCTCGGATTTTCGGTTTCGTGATAAACGTAGTGAGCATTGCCTTTGCGAGTAATCGAGCTATAGCTGGTAGGAATTTTCTCCACAGCACTTCTGCCTGCACCAGCATCGGCGCGACTGATTTCAGCTTCGACTGGTTGGAGCAGTCTATCCGCATCGAAGGCGCTCATTTTCACGTTGAAAACAACGTCTCCATCGGCGCCTCGCTTATGACTTTGCTTCAGCTCTTGCAGAGCCAATACGTCCTTGACGGTAATTCCATCATTTTCAAGGCCGTATTCATCATTGCTCAATGACTGAATGTCTTGGAGATTTTCGCGCAGAGCGTGCCAGACCACCACATCGAGATCCGATGCGTTATTTGAATCAAATTGAACTGCATCCATCTCTTCTTTTGAAACCCAGCCATCTTTGTCCTTATCCCAATCAGGCAAGTTCTTGCGAAAGACATGCTCGAACGCTCCGGGAGTCTCGATTCCCAATATTTCCAGACGCTCCAGGTCCGAATCCTTATGCATCTTGCACCCGTCAGAGGCTCCAGGCCCGTAGGCGGCATTTCTTGCCTGGTCCAAACCGTCATTTACTGAGTGACTGGCTCTGCTCGGCTCAATATTCTCGAACGAAGACGAGGGGGAGAAAACCATACTAGGACTACCTCGCGGTTAGAAACTGAAAAATCAAAAGGATGGGTGCCTTCAATGTAACCAGCAAACCGGTCCAATTTGTTTCCAAACCATTAACAAAGAAGAGCGCAACTGACTGTTCGTGCGCTCTCTAATGCTGCTTGTGGTGGTGCAAACTCAACTATTTGCTGAAAAATTGCTTGAGTCTATCCCAGAAGCTCTGTGAAGACTGCTGCGTCTGAGCATTTCTTCGCCTGTAATTGGAATCTCTGGCATCAGGCCGCGTCAATCTCTCACTCGTTCTTCGTGCCTGCTGAGCATCTGAAGGAATGACCCTTTCTGCGTCTTTGCGTGTCACCTTTTGCAAATCCTCATCTTGAGGTTGTTCGCGCTCCAACCAATTCGCTGGTCGCTTGCTCGAGTCGGAATGCAGACCTGAGCGTAAGTTTGGATTAGTAGGAGGTCCTTCCTTCTGAGGAAGAACCGCCGCTTGCATCGGCACCAGGGCTTCTTCAGGTATCTCGAAATCCGGATGTATACCGTGATAGATTTTGTAGAGCTCGTAGCGCACTTCGCGCGCGCTGAAGGGTCTGTCTTCCGGATTGTGCGCCGTCATTCTTCTTATCAGATCGTCGAGTTCAGGAATCACGTCCGGATGAGTGATACCCGGAGCACTGACGGTAAGGGGTTTAGGCCTCACTCCAGTGCATAAATGCCCAAGCGTAGCGCCAAGGGCATACAAGTCACTGCGCGTTTCCGGACGTCCGAAATATTGTTCGGGTGGTGAGTAGCCTGCTGTAACGACACGGGTTGCTGCTTCTTTCGGCATGAACATACGCGCAATACCGAAATCAATAAATACGATTTGTCCTTCAGGGGTGAGCATTAGATTGCTCGGTTTCAAATCCCTGTAGATGATTGGCTGGTCTCTCTCATGGAGATATTCGAGAACTTCGCAGCACTGTATGCCTATTTCCACAGTCGCTTCCGAGCCGAACGGCCCATAATTCTGAACAATGCTGTCTAAATTCTTGCCTGGCACATAGTCCATTACAAGGAAGTACTTGCCGTCATCCGTTACATGGAAATCAGAGAAGCGAACTATTCCCGAATGATCGAGCTGCCTGAGTATCTCTACTTCTCTTTTAAAGAGACGTTCGGCTTCGAATTGTTCGTCCGGATTGCTGGGCTTACTGATCAGCTGTTTGACTACGCACTGGTTATTTCCCTGAGACTTATCCTCGGCAAGGTAAATGACACCCATACCGCCCTGTCCGAGCGGTTGGCAAAACCTATACCGTTGAAACCAGTCAGCGGAGCTCTGAATCACGAGTTTTAACTCCGGCACTTGCACACATGGCCGTGCCTCACGATACCGATACAGCAATAGATTCATACCCCTGCTTCCGGGCTATCAATCCAGCCATAAAGCCCAAAAGATGGGGTTTTCTGACAAGAAAAAGTCAAGAGTTGACATACGTCCGTATGGCATGCTAACTTTTAATCATCTCCCCACTTCACTTCAGTCGTACCCCTAATGCGGTCCACAAGCCCGCCGGAGGTAGAGTTATGGGTCTTGCCAATATTTCAATTGTGGGGAATCTCGTGAAGGCTCCCGAGCAGATACAACTTGCCAGTGGAAAGCTAAAAACTACTTTTGTCGTAGCCGTTAACCACGCTAAAAAGAGCGAAAGTGACTCAGCGGACTACTACAACGTTGTAGCGTGGGGCCGCCTTGCTGAACTCGCCGGACAATTTCTGGACAAAGGTCAGCAGGTGACCGCGACAGGAAGGCTCACGCTTGATCGTTGGACCGACAAGAACGGTCAAGCGAGAGTCACTCCTGTAGTAAATGCAGATCAAATCGCCTTTCCTAGACGTTCTCAGGCAGATTTTTCAGGAGGTGAAACAGACATGAGCAGGACATTCGCCAAAGGTGAATCTGTGCGCAGCATCAAATACAAAGAAGCTGAAGACGAAATTGACGAATTCGACGACATCGATGAAGACGCAGGTGATGAGGACGACGACGAAGTCGTTGAAAGAGTGAAAGGTGTTTTTGCCGACACTCCACCGGTAAAAGGTGGCAGGAAACGGGCCAAAACAGCATAGGAAGTTTTATCCGAAGAAGAAGTAGTCCTCTTGCTTCTACACACCATGCAAGAGCGGCTGTGACGTAAGAATCCGAAGTTTATTACAACCTACTAGAAAGAGGAGGGACAGCTTACGCTTTCTTTCAAACCGGACGCACCCTAACTAGAAAGGATTTGCCTATAGAGCAATGTGAAAGACAGAATTTCGATTCTTGAGCTGATTGAAAGATCAGTACAAAATGTAAAAGGGAAAGGCATGGGGATCGCCTTTCCCTTTTGCAATGAGCACCCTCTGAGGGATTCGAACCCCCGACACCCTCCTTAGGACGGAGGTGTTCTATCCAGCTGAACTAAGAGGGCCAAAAATACTCTTTTCGCCGGTAAATAAGATCCTAGCATCATTGCAACTCACTTTTGCCCAGCAGACCATTTCACAAATCGCCATACTGCCGGTCCGAAAGCCAAAAACGCAAGCGCGCCCAACACAGCAAGAGCTAAAAGTGCAATTCGTATTCCATATTTCAGGCTATCGGGGCGGTAATTGAATTCGATGGCGTGTGCACCAGCAGGAACGTAGACCGCTCTTGTAAAACCGTTTGCACGGTAAATCGGAACGCTAACGGAGTCCAGTAGAGCCTTCCAGCCGGGATAAAACTGATCCCTCAAGATCAACATGCAAGGACGAGGCGTATTCACAGATAAGGTAATGTGCTCCGGTTCATCGATCAAAAACTCGCATGTTGCCTTCTGCGGAGCTCCTGCTTGGACAAAACCAAGTGGATAAGGCTTTTTCTCTTCTTTCCTTTTCTCTATGAGTGGCATCAGCGACAATCCATTTTCTTTCGCTTCCTCCACTTGCAACATTCGATAAGCCTGCTCGGTATTGTCTACCCATGTCCAAGTATCCGACAGCTCAGCTCTCGGTTTGGGAGCTTTCACTTTGTACAGGCGGACATTTTTCGGATCGTTTTCTTCGACAATCTCAAAATCTGCCGACGACAGATCTGGCTGTTTCTTGCCGTCTCGGCGAAGCTGGCATGCCACGTACTGCAGTCCGGTGGCAGCAACGAAACGGCGCAGACCTTCATCATAAATATTGTCGTCAATTACCTTTTTCGTATTGCCGCTTGCATCTGTTTCAGTCGCATTGCGCACATCATTGATAAGGCTAAGTACAAGATGCCTGTACTTGGCGGAAAGAGTGCCTTCATATCCATATGCTTGTTGGACTTGATAGTCGACATTGCTATTGCAGACAAGCAGATCTCGGCAGTATCTGTAGTATTTGAGAGTTCTCTCTTTTGGTTCTCCATTGAAGGTTGAAGCAGGCGCAGCAAGCGGATCGTAATAGAGGCTCAAAACTCTTGCTTTGGCTACACCTCGCTCACCAACTTGTTTTTCCAACATTTGCACGATTAGAGGCTTGTCCGAATAAAAGCTGGAAGGAGCCGACAATGCAGGAAAACGCATCGATGTACCAAGCAAGTCCATGACCAGAAGCAAAACGGTAAAGAACAAAAATCCCAGATGTCCCAGCCAATTCTTTTGGCGCAGAATACAGATTGCCACCATCGTCAAACCAATAGCACCACTGTGAAAAATTGCCGTACCGATTGCGATGGCGACCTCTGCATTGATGCTCATTTTGGCTGACTGAATGGTGAGCCAGTATCGCCCTATGAATACTGTCGCCAAACCACCGCCCGAAACAAGCAACCAGAAAACAGACATCGCTTTCAGGGCAGCAAAACCAATACGATTGTCTTTGGCAGCTTGAATACCGAAAGCCGCCAACAGGCAAACAGCCATAATCGGCAGAACCATGAGCTTTACGGGATAACGCGACGAAGCCAATGATGGAAATGTATGTATTATCCAGGGCAAAACCGGCGTATAGCGTCCAAGAGTAAGCGTCGTGCCTGCAATCAACAACATAAAGGCGGGCACCAGCCATGGTGACCTGGTGTGAAAAATCCCCAGAAAGGCTAGAGTGAGAACCGCCGCTCCAACATAGGCAGAAGGCAGGAAAGGCATATAGGCTGCGCGATCGGCAGCAATCGGCAAAAATCCATTGCCGATCGTTTGCAAATCACCGAAAGGCTGAGCCAAAATCATAGTCACAAAGCTGTACCAGTTCGCACTCCAGATCGTTACTTCATCTGCAGAAAGCCCTTTGGCCCGATTGGAAGTGGACGCCCACTCCATGGCAGGCAGCAGAAGAGGCATACATAAGCAGCAACCGATCGCCAGACCCATCACCCGGCAAATAAAAATCTTGAGCGGCGCTTCGTTGTGTAATTGTTCGGCGGGATCGCTGATTTCTGAGTCGGCTTTTCTTTTCCACTTCGACTTGAACTTAAGAAGATAGTGACGCCCTATACCTGTTAGAGCATGGGCAAGAACTATCACTAGAACGGGCACGAATACTTCGGGCCGACCGGCGCTTACCATCAGGAAGACACAGATAGACAAGATCATTATCCACATGGCTCTTCGCGCAAGCGTCTGAACAAAGCGAATTCGTCTGGACGCAAACAAAGCCAGGGGCAACCAACTCACACCCGCTACAAGCGAATAATTCGAGCTCAGAGTAAACATATAGCCGCTAAATGCAAAAGCCAGGCCGGCGCATGCGGCCGCTCCAAAACTCAAACCCAGGCTTTCGGCAAGCAGACAACCTCCGATTGCCGCTACGCAATGATGCAGGATTTGTTGAACTGATAATCCCTGGCTGTAAGTCATCACCGAATACAGAAGAGTCGGCGGATACAAATATGACGGAGAAGGCAAAGCAAACTGCGGCATCCCCAAGTACAGCCACGGATTCCAGAGAGGCAGGCGCAAATGCTTGTATGCGTCACCGATCAGGCGGCAGAATGGTTCAAAAAAGAGATGGTGATCGGAAGACACATAATTGCGACCACCAAACAAGAACGGCCAGTAATTGGCCAGCAAAAGAACAAGTATGGACAGCAACAAGAAAAGATAACGCAAAGGCCGACTCAACCTAGTCGGGTCGGCGATTTGGTTCTTCAGCTGGACGAGCAAATGCGCGCTCATCTCACCGATTCACTAGTGCGTCAAACCTGTATTTCCCAAGATCTCGGCATTCTTGCCGAATGGCGATGCATCCTCGAGCAAACTGACCGGAGGCGAGGATGAGGACGGTCTAGCAATGAGCGGCTTGACTGCTTCTTTCGAGAATTTCATCACCGGATCCACAGCTGTAGTGCCGGTGGCAACAATGACAATCAGGCACATAGCCAGTGCCAGAGCAGGCGCTTCTTGAGGGCTGTCGATATAGGCTTTTTCCTTGGGCAGAGCTTCGACCTTGGCTGAAGGTTTATCGACAATCATTTTGATTACCACTTGCGAGTAGTAGTAGATTGCCGGAACGGACGTGGCCAGCGCGACGCCGACCAGCAAGGCCCCGAGAGAAACTCCAAAGATCGGAGTCTGAATGGAAGAACCAGCCCAGAAGACGAAAATCTTGGCGAAGAATCCGGCCGGCGGTATCGGCAATCCGGCAAGATTGAGCAGACAGACTGACATACCCAGAGCAAGCAACGGGCGCTTGCGAATCAATCCCGCATAATCATCAATCTTGTCACTTCCGGTTTCATTAGCGAACAAAATTGCGCCGGCGAATGCTCCCAGATTCATGAAGCCGTAGACAACGACGTAATACATCATTGCCCCGAGACCTTCATGATTGAGCGCCAGCAGGCCGATCATGATGTAACCGACATGCGCTATTGAAGAGTAGGCAAGCATTCGCTTGAAAGACTTCTGAGCTAGCGCGACCAAGTTGCCGACGACCATGGAAAGAATTGCCAGAGCGCTTACAACGATCACCCAGTCGGAAGATTGTTTGCCGAATACATCGATCAAAAGACGCAGCGCCACGACAAATCCGCCTGCTTTCGAACCGATGGAAAGAAAGGCGGTAACAGGTGTTGGTGCGCCCTCATAAACGTCAGGCGTCCACATATGAAAAGGAACGAGCGAGAGCTTGAAGCCGACAGCACTCAAAAGCAGAACCAGCAAAAACACACTGCCCATCATCTCGGTTGGAGAAGACATCGGCATTTCCAAACGCTCGCGAATTGCTTGAAAGCTGGTCGAGCCTGTCAGACCATACAAGAAGGAAAGACCATATAGAAGGGTGGCGGTGGTAGCAGCGGTGGACAGCAAATATTTCAATGCGGCTTCACTGCTGCGCGCATCGGTCTTGGAGAAACCAGCCAAAATGACGCAACAAATGCTGAGTGTCTCCAGGCTGACAAAGAGCATGATCAAATCAGTGGAACCGGCAAGCAGCATTACTGCAAGGACGGCAGTAAGCAGGATTGCATAGAATTCACCGCGATTTCTTCCCAGATGATGCTCGTAACCGACAGTCATGAGCACACAAATCGCCCCTACCATGCAAGCCAGCAACCCGAAACTGGTGGTCAGCTGGTCGACTGTGAACAAGCCGTTGAAGAGAGACAAAGAAGTGCTTGACCAGGACTTCATCAAGAACCACATCGCAGATGTCAGTCCGAGCAAACTGAAAAACGGAGTCCATTCTTTTGCTTTGGGAACGAACAGGTTCCACACCGCAGCCAAAAGAATCGCCACCACAAGGCATATCTCAGGAAGAAGATATTTGATGCAAATGGCGTACTGGGTCAAATCGTTCATCTAGGTGTCGTCCGTTAGAATCGGTTCGAGTCGGCTAGAGCTGCCTGTTGGATATCTAGCTCTCAAAAACCTGAGAAATAAGCCTTCTAATTCTACAAAGGCGCGCCGTGCACTCCCTAAAGAAACGCTTATATTCAGCTAATAATGAGAAAAGAAATTACATAGAAAGCGGGACAGCTTGAAATACTTTCGCGTTGTTACGCCTATTAACAAATTCTGAGCCGAAAGCAAGATTGCTTTTTGGACCTATATGCTTGACGGCGCGCAGTTGTGCCATCCGGACGTTTTCTTGCCATATGGCGCATATGCATGCGCCCAATGTAATGCTAACGAAACACGGTCGGTAACAATAGGATCGTACCCAGTTCAGGCGTTTCCGGTAATATAATTGATACAAGAGGTTACTCGAATTGGTGGAAACATCGGATACAAAATCCGCAAAAGCGGCTGACTCGCCCAAGCGCTGCCTACTTGCGCTGGAAGACGGTGAGACATTTGCAGGGATTGCTTTCGGCAAGGCTGGCACGACAACCGGTGAGTTGGTGTTCAACACCAGCTTGAGCGGTTACCAGGAGATTATGACCGACCCCAGTTATGCGGGTCAGATAGTCACTCTTACCTATCCGGAAATAGGCAATTACGGCACCAACAACGAAGACGTCGAGTCGCGCCAGATATTTGCGCGCGGTCTGGTAATCAGGCATTTGAGCAGGCGCTACAGCAATTGGCGAGCGACGGCTTCTCTATCCGATTTTCTGGAATCACAAGGCATTCTGGGCATCTCCGACGTGGATACAAGAGCCATCACGCGTCATATTCGCGACAAAGGGGCGATGCGCTCGGCTATGTCCACCGAAATCCTCGATCCGGAAAAACTTATCGCCCTGGCTAAATCGTCCAGCGAAATGGAAGGACTCGACCTTACCGAGGAAGTCACCACAAAACAACCTTATAAAGTCGGAGTCGGCAAATATAAGGTTGCCGTGATGGATTTCGGCGTCAAAAAGAGCATATTGGACCAGTTGGCAGCCCGGGATCTGTCTTTGACTGTATATCCCGCGTCGGCAACAGCCGACAAGCTCCTGGCGGACAAACCTGATGCGGTTTTTCTCTCAAACGGACCCGGAGATCCCGCCGCTTGCGCCGGTGTACTGAACGAGTTGCCTAAACTGATCTCCGCCGGTCTGCCGATCTTCGGCATATGCCTTGGACATCAACTTCTTTGCATCTCAATGGGTGCCCAAACTTACAAGCTGAAATTCGGTCACCGTGGCGGCAATCAGCCAGTCAAAGATTTACTTACGGGCAAGGTCGAAATCACTTGCCAGAATCACGGATTTGCAGTTGCAGAAGAGAGCTTTCCGGAATCACTGGAACTGACCCATGTAAATCTCAACGATCATAGTGTCGAAGGCTTCCGCCACAAAACACTGCCAATTTTCGGTGTGCAATATCACCCGGAATCCAGCCCTGGTCCGCACGACGCCAACTATCTTTTCGAGCGCTTTTTCGACCTAATCGAATCCCATCGAAAAGTGAGCGTCTGATTTGTACAAACTCGCGATCTTCGACTTTGATGGCACCCTTGTCGATTCCGCTCCCGGAATTATCGACGTCATGCGTCAAGTCATAGAGGAATACGAACTTCACGAAGACATTCTTACGAAGTGGCGAGATCTGGTCGGGGTGCCGCTCGGCAAGCAGATGGAAATTATCTTTCCCAACCACTCGGAAGAGTTCTGGTTGGAAGTGGCAGATCGATATCGGGCGATTTACGACGGCAAGACAATCGAAATCTGTCCTCTGTTTCCCGATCTTCTGCCGATGCTGAACAGCCTCAAAGATGCAGGAATCAAGATTTCCATCGCCTCTTCAAAACGCAGACCGCTTATAGAAGTTGTTCTCGAGCATCATGAGCTGTCGGCCTTCTTTGAACTGGTTGTCGGCGCTACGGACATCACCCATCACAAACCCCATCCGGAATCCGTGCATCACACCATCAAATTGCTTGGCGTTCAGCATTCCGATACCGTGGTAATCGGAGACAGTATTTACGATCTGGAAATGGCTCGCAATGCTGGAGTGGATGCGATAGGGGTAACAACAGGAATTCACAGCAAGGAAATCCTGATTACGGCAGGACCTCTTTACATCGTTGATTCACTTGACGAGGTCTCGCGCATAATTCTTAACGGTAAAAGCCAGAAACTGGCTTGATTTCGTGCCAATCGTTGCTTATTTGACGAAAACTTTTTAAGAGGACAGCGGGACCAACTGGCAACTTCCTGTCGTCTGTTAAGATCAGGCAGTTCTTAAGAGCCGCACACCTGCCGATTTCAGGTGTCCTATATGCAATTGACTACCGTTTCGGCGGCTTGAGAAAAAGAAAGTTGACAAGAAGCTATCAACGCCAGACGAAATTCACAGCCGGCACCATGTGCCTGATTTTTGCTGCCTCTCTTGCGGCCGCTCGCGCCGAAGATGGCGCACCACAGAATACGGCCGATAAGCCGGCGCCTCAGAGCGCGCAAGATTCCGGTCAGAGCACCACTGCTGGTGACCAGCCGGCAGTGCGCAAAAAAATCATTGCCAGACCGGGCGTCGAGATTAATGTTTCTACTGCAACCGAAGACCTCGTGCCGACTGATGATCCGGCGATGGCCAAAAAGCAGGCAGAGGCCTATCCGGAAAGCGCCGAGGCAAGTTTTATTTATGCCGTTGCTCTGACAAGAACCAGCCGGGTCGAGGAGGCGCTGAAAGAAATTCGCCGAGCGCGCCGATTGGCTGAGAAAGACGGCGGACCTCAGTATTTCGACAAAATGATTCTGCAATACGAGGATATGGTCAAAAACTATCCGGATGAGAATCGAGTCCGCTACGGGCTGGCCTGGGCCTATTACATGAAGGCTTATCTGGTGGCCAGACAATCGAAAAAAGAACAGGAATATCTCGAGAAATTAAAACTGGCCGCCGCCGCTCAAGCCGCGAAAAACTCGCCAGGAAAGGCGGAAACCCCAACTGCAGCTGCCGGTGCGGCGACAAAAACGAATGCGCCTAATTGGTTGAACGCCTGGGCTGCACCGTACATGCCAAAAGACAAGGACGGCAATGTCATAAAGCTTCCTGAGCTGAAAACTGGCGCAGATGCCCCTCATATCAAAGGTGCGCTTGAACAGGCTGCACCATCCGTAGTGGCGCAAGTGAAATCATACTATCAATCGGCACTGGCTAATCTCGACGAATTGATAAGAAGAAAGCCCGATGATGTCTGGGCGATCGCTTACAGAGCTCATTTGAATCTCGAGTATTCCGGCGATTTGGATTCTTCAATGGCTGTGTGGAAAGACTGCGCGCAGCGCTTTCCCAATAATCCGGCCGCCTTCTTTTTCCTTGGGGAAGGCTATCTCAAGCAAGGCAATTTGAAGGAATGCTTGAGTAACATTTCAAGGGCAATCGCTTTGCGTGGTGCGTCTCAGTAGGCTGGAAAGAAGGGGCAAATGTCGTTTTTAGGAAAAATTTTCAGCAAGAACACGCTCAAATTCGTGGCTGCACTCTCGATTCCTGCCGGTCTTACATACTTCTGGTACTACTCGAACGAGCAAGCTCGCATCGAGATGGAGTCGTACCAGAAAGAGCAAAAGGAAAATCCTTCCCAGGATCGCGTCGCCATCGACAATTACGAACTGAAAGAAGTCGACGACAACAACACCTTGCGCTGGCACCTGGTAGCGAAGACAGGGACGATGGTGACGGCAACAAAAGACGTCAATCTGACTGAAGTCGTTATCGAATACTACAAAGATAACAAAATTAAAATGCGTTTAACGGCACCCACCGGGGTGGCGAATGAAGCGACGCGAAAAGTCAGTCTGGATTCCAATAAGGTCGCACGTGTTATCGCCGAGGGCGAGCCAGGCAAAGGTCGCATGGAGTCATCAAAGTTGGAGTTAACTAAAAAAAATCAGTTTACAGCTTCAGGTGGTGTTAACATCGACATGCCCGGGGTAGCCAAGGTGACTGGAAACCAGGCAGTTGGCGAGTTCAGCAAGGGCGGAATACACAACGTGAGGGTTATCGGCAATACACACTCGATAGTGAACATTTAGCAAGTAGGCATCAGGGAAACCCTAGAATCGGAAGCTCGTTGTGAGAAAGCAAAGCCAAAAACTCAAAATCACCTCGACCGTATGCACGGCCGCAGTCCTTCTTTTGTCACCGCTGCAAGCCAATGCGCAGTTCAGCATGGATGACAGTGGTGGCGGCACGATCGACATTCAAGCAGCCGAGCAGGAGTTTGCCGACGATCACGTGATTGCCCGCGGCAATGTGCATGTCACTTACAAAGACAGCATCATCGATGCGCCCATGGCCACTCTGTACAAAGATGCCAACGGCAAGCCGCAACGCGCAATTTTCACCGGTCACCCGCGCTTGCGTCAGGGTCCGAACTTGATTCACGCAGACAAACTGACTTTCGAGATGACCTCATCAATGATTATTGCCGAGGGCAATGCTCACTCGGAAGTAATACCGCAAGACGGTTCCAATGCCACAAAGGCCTCCAAAAAAGTCGATGCGAAGGCAAGCGCAAAAAAACCGGCAAAAGAAACAGCGGCAGAACCAAAAGAAGAATTGAAGGCTGAGGGCGAAACGCAAGAGACTTCGCCGGTGGTCAGCGAAGAGGCTCCAAAACCGGCACCGGTGAAAAAGAAAGATCAGCCGGCCAAACAGGAGAAAATCATTACCGATGCCGATCACCAGCAATACAATCGCAACACCGGCCAGTTTGATGCCAGAGGCAATGTACGAGTAAGAACCGGAGATGTATTCGTAAAATCTGACTCTCTAAAGCTTGTTTACGATGCCGAACAAAAGCCAGAGACGGCGCTCTTTACGGGGCATGTGAAGGCGACGCAGGGCTCGAATTGTACGGAAGCCGACTTGATGACGTACTTCCTGACGACGAAGCGGCTACAAGCAACAGGACATGTGAAATCAACGGTGGTTCAGACGCAGCAAGCTGAAGCTCCTAAAAAGGGGGGCCCATTCAGCACCTTTAAAACCGGAGTCCAGAAGCCTGTAATCGGCGCGGCACCCATAAAGGCGCCGGTCCGACCGAATCCTTCGGAAAATGCTGAAAACGGAGCAGACTCCGGCGATCCGGTTGCTGCCAACCCGGAAGAAACTGACACCCAACTGGCCGATGGCAGTGAAGAAACTCAGAAACAGCCAATCTTTATATTCTCGGACTCGCAAGACTACAGCGAAAACACCGGACGCTGCACTGCCGACGGTAATGTCAAACTTCTATACGGAGACACAGTCGGCGTAGCGCCCAAAATGGTCATGGTGAAGAACGTAGTTACAGGCGAGACCGAAAAGGTGCTCTTGTATGGGCGGTGCCAGATAACGCAACCAGGCAAACGCTGGATTGCCGACCGCATCACCTACACGGTCGCCGACAACAAGGTGATCGCCGAAGGCAATACCAAAGCCTTTATTCTGCAGCAGAGGGCACCAGGCATGAGCGGCGGCATGCTCGCTCAAAAGCAGCCCACCGTCACATCCAAATCTCCAATGTTTATCGTTCCGAAGAGCACAATTGCCAACACGCAACCGAAACCATCGCCCGGCTCCACAAAGCTGAGCGCCTCAAAGGTGGAAACTCCCAAATGACAGCAACCGCACTTAATCGAACCAGTGTAGCGACCAAAACGCTCACCGTTGAGAACCTGCAGAAGAGCTACAGCGGCAGAAAAGTCGTTGACGGCGTCAGCTTCCATGTAAGCCGCGGCGAAGTAGTCGGTTTGCTGGGAAGAAACGGAGCCGGCAAAACAACCTCATTCGACATGGTGCTTGGACTGGTCAAGCCCGAGCGCGGACAGATATTGCTCGGCGACAAAGAGATGACCAGAAAGTCCATTCACGAAAGAGCGAGAATGGGCGTCGGATACTTGCCGCAGGAGAATTCGATTTTCCGCAAACTGACTTGCAAGGAAAATATTCGTCTGGTTCTCGAATTGCGCAAAATGAAAAGACGCGATCAAAACGAGCGCATCGATTGGCTTCTCGAGCAATTCGGACTGACTCACCTGGGCAACATGACTGCGGTCTCTCTTTCCGGCGGTGAACGCCGCCGATTGGAAATTGCCCGCTGCCTGGCTATCGAGCCGGAATTCATTCTTTTGGACGAACCTTTCACCGGTATCGACCCGATCTCGATTGTGGACATTCAAGGATTGATCCGCAGGCTGCGCGACGAGTGGAATATGGGCGTTCTGATTACCGACCACAACCCGCGCGCCACACTCAAAATTACCGACCGAGCTTATTTGATTGACTACGGCAAGATTCTAGTTGCGGGCACATCCCGTGAAGTCGCTGACAGCCCTGTCGCGCGCAAACAGTATCTCGGAGAGGACTTCGTTCTATGATCGGCGGCTTGAAACTTATTGATCGGTATATTGCCAATGAGTTCTGGCAACCGCTCCTGTTCGGTATAGGCATCGTTACCGGCGTTTGGTTCGGCGCCGACCAGTTGAAGACGATCTTCAACTTGATTATGCGTGCCGGCGTCCCCATCAATATGGCGCTCACCATCCTGGGCTTGCACTTGCCGGAAATCATCGTCATGACGATTCCCATCGGTGTACTGCTCGGTACTTTGCTGGTATTCAACAGACTTTCGAGCGATTCGGAAATCATCGCCATGCGCACCAGCGGTGTCTCTTTCTACAGAATCATGGTGGCGCCGCTCCTCTTCGGCTTGCTGACCAGCATTGCCAGCTTTGCCGTCAACGAATGCGTCGTTCCGGTCGCCAACCGCACCTCCAAAAAATTGGAATTCCTTGCCCTGTACAAGTCCGAACTTCCTTCAGGACAAGCCAATTTCACGTATATGGAAAGAGGCAAAGACTTGAACTTGAACAGGGTCTTCTACATTGGTTTGTGCAATGGAAAGAACCTGTATAACGTCATCATCCTGGACTTCACGCGTGACAAATTGGTGCAAATCATCAGCGCGGCATCCGGCGTTTGGAACCACGGAGAATGGATTTTGAGCGAGGGAAGAACATATGTTCTTGCCGGAAACAGCGATATAACCAGGATCCTGCAATTCAAAAAACTGACCCTGCCCGGCATTCAGAACGTGCAGAAGGTCATGGATACAGGCAAAATCAATCCCAAAGAAATGAATATGTGGGAGCTGGGCAATTACATCAAATTGCTTGGAGAATCAAATGCGGTATCAAACGATCTGTTGGTCCGTTTCTATCAAAAATTCTCTCAGCCCCTAGCCTGCTTGATCGTCGCCCTTGCCGGAGCACCTCTTGGTCTTTTGGCTAGACGCTCGCGCAGCAACCTGGGCTTAATCTACTCGGCAGTCGTAGTCTTTATCTACTACGTCCTTCAATCCACCTCGGGTGCATTAGGGGAAGCCGGGCGAATTCCGCCAATGCTGGCAGCCTGGTTGCCTAATCTTTTTGTCGGCTCGCTCGGATTAGTGATCCTCTGGTTTAAGAGTCGTTAATAAAGAGAGCCAAAAAACTCTTTACAACAAGCACATTCAACCTCTTGGCAATTATGTCGATTGCGGCGTAATTCGTGAATTCCGTATTGACTCTCGGATCGAACGATATTACTCTTGGCATACGAGCGCATATATATAACCATCTTTCCAAAAACTGGGCCCTTCAAAATCAAAGGTCCCGAATACCTCAAGTCCTCAAAAAAAGCATCTGGCGTGGTGCAACCAATTTTGGAATCACTAAGGACAAAACAATCTCACGACACCTTCAACCAGCCCAGAGAGCGGCGCGGTAGGGGGCGTCTTGTTTTTGTTTTCTTCGCAGCTGTCGGACTGGTCACCTTGCCGGTCCTGCCTCTCACTTTTTGGGGTGTACCAGGACCCGGCTTGCCGAAAATCGACGAATGGCAGCAAAAAATTCTCGGCATCATCAATAGAGCTCCTTCGACAGCCCGCGGCGGTGTGATTACCGCATCGAACAACGTGCGGGAGAAAAGAGACCAGGTCAAACTGCTGGATGGTGCAGCCCGTGAACTTTTGAAGGCTCTGGAGAGCGATCCTGACAATCCAGCTTTGCATAATCAGCTCGGACTTATATATGCAGAATCAGGAGACTTCGAAACGGCCATCAGCCATTTCAGACGGGTGGTATCGATAGGGCGCGAGAAGATCGCAGAAAAATCACTGGAATCTCAAAGGCTCCGTCAGACCGGAGACGTTAAAGGTGCGACAGCTGCCGTTCTAGCTTGCTCGAAAGTGAATGTGGAATTGTCCGCCGCTCACGGCAATCTGGCCCGTATGTTCGAAAGCCTCGGTCAGCACGACAAGGTAGTAGCTCAGCTGGAAGAACTCAAGCACGACATATCGGTCGGTGCGGATCTGAACAGGCCGACGGCGTCGAGCCGAATGGCCACTCCCGGTGCAGCGCTCGGACAGAGCGGCACCAGAATCTCTCCGCAGACTCTTCTGGCTCTCGCGCGCGCTCAAGCTCTCATGCAATCGAGAAGAGTGCCAGAGGCCGTCAACGAATACAACTCTATCGTTCAAAAAGAACCGGGCATTGCCATCGCTCACCAGCAGCTTGGTATCGTGGCTGCCCATTCCGGCGATCTGACCGTGGCGGAAAGAGAGTTGAAAGAGGCAGTTCGTCTGGATGAGAAGGATGCAGTCGCTCACACCAGCCTGGCTATGACTTATGCGTCGCTGGGCGACACCGGCAAGGCCAAGAATGAATTCGAAAAGGCATTGCTGCTCGAACCCAACAATCTCGAAGCGGCCGGTCATTTCTCATCGATGCTCAGCACTCAGGGCGATCACGACGCGGCTATGGCTGTTCTCGAACGTGCCGTCAAGCATCATCCTAATAATGCGATTCTGCGTAATAACCTGGGCACCATGCACTCTCTCAAGGGTCAATATCATGCTGCCGTTTTGAATTTCCAAAAAGCACTGAGTGTAGCGCCCGACATGCCCAGCGCCCATTATGGTCTGGGGCTGGCGTATTACAACTTGAAAGACTATATGCACTCGATCGCCGAGTTCAAGCGTGCGCTGCAATTGGACCCGAATCTGATTGATGCCCACAACAAAATCGAATCTGCTTACAGACATATCGGTCTGGCCAGTTCAGGTCGTTCGGGATAGCAGCCAGTGGACCACGGCAGACCGGCTCAGGTCGAACCTGTTGTACTTATCGGACTGCCTGGAGCGGGCAAGACGAGCGTCGGAGAAATTCTGGCAAGAAGCTTGAAGCTCTCTTTCTTCGATTCGGACAGGCTCATAGAGGCGAATGAAAAACGCACCGTCAGCACTATCTTCAAAGAAGACGGTGAAAAACGCTTCCGGCAACTGGAATGCGACCTGCTGGATAATTTCAAAACAGGCTCCTTTGTTCTCAGTTGCGGCGGAGGATTGCCGATGACACCGGGGAATATGGACGCACTGCTCAAGCTTGGCCGAGTTGTCTACCTGAAAACCGCTGTCGACGAACTGGTAAAGAGGCTTGCATCTACTCATGACAGGCCGCTTTTGAAGGCGAATTCGAAAAGCGAATCCGAATCTGATGAACATGTATTAAGAAAGCGACTTTGCGTCCTGGAATCCGAGCGCTCGAAAGTCTATGAAAGAGCGCAGCTAACGGTCCAAACAGACGGGCTTTCCACAGACGAGGTGGCGCAAGAAATTCTGGTCAGAATGAAAAACCGAGCATAGTCAATAAAGAGATGACTTTATTGAACGATACCTGCCACAGGTTGGGAATTAAGATCTAATATTATGGGTGTTATTCCTGCGCACCCGTGTTTTTGTCAAGTGCAGGAAGTTTGAGGAGTATCGCTTTGCCCGCAGTATCCCAGGACGAATTGATGTATCTGCAATCTCAGCTGGAGGGGCTGGAGTCGATTTTTATCGAACTCATGCCTTACGGCGTAGAGCTTAAGCGTCAGCAGGTCCAGGATTTCTACGACAAGCGCTATGACAACGCCACCAAACCGGTTGCTCAAGTAGCCGAAAATGAATTGAGACGTCAATTCAACACAAAAGCCAACCAGGTTCGTAACCTCGTTGACAGCGCCGAATCGCTGGGCGATGTCTCCAACAAGGTCAATCTCATTCGCGCCGCAGCCTCGCTTCCGGGCGACCGCAGCAAAGGCTTGAAACCGTCGATTCTCACCTATTGCAAGTCGATCGTATTCGAGAACAAAGTCGAACCACAGCTTCTGTCGGAAATTCTGCAGTCGCAAGATGTCGGACCTGTTGAAGCACGCATGCTTCTGGCCGCCACAATGTTCACAGTGCCGAAATCCGTGGAGCACGGCAGTGAGCAGCTTCTGGCACGCGATCTTCTGGCGCAGATTATCGGGCTGATTCGCTCCGAGCAAATCCTGCAGCGCAACGATCCGTTCTTGAACGCTTCTTTGTGTTCGCTCGACGGCATGGATGAAGACCAAGACTAAGGTTTGAATTGAAAGTTCTCGTACTGCACGGGCCCAATCTCAATCTTTTCGGCACACGCGAAAAGTCGCTATATGGCTCGGCTACGCTTGCCGACATCAACAGCGGTTTGGAAAAAATAGCCAATGAATTGTCGGTCGAAATCAATTGTTTGCAGTCAAACAGCGAATCCGTTCTTATTGATGAGATTCACAAGGCTGGAGCCGAGAAAATAGATGGATTGCTAATCAATCCGGCCGCCTACGGACATACGTCAATTGCACTTAGAGACGCCATTCTGGCCGTTGCTCTGCCATGCGTCGAAGTGCACGCATCCAATATCTATGCAAGAGAAGAGTTCCGCCACAAGACTTATTTATCTGATATTGCCATTGGTGTCATCACCGGATTTGGTGCCGACTCCTACTTCCTGGGACTGAGAGCGCTTGTAAAAAGCCTCGAAAATCGGAAAAAGACATCCGCTTGACAGGCGACTCAATTTCAACTGTCACTGGAGGCTTCCTTTAGCACCCACAAGAAGCCGATTCTTTCAAAGCTTATCAAGCTTCCATCAGCAGCGGGTTTGCTTTCAGCATTGGAGATATAATAAGAACCCAGTGCCTGCAAACGGGCTCAGTGGACCTGAATTAACCGGATCTAAATCACTGTGGCGGATCATCGAAAACCAGTACCTGAGATAGTTTTGCTCATTTCTTGCTTGTCCGGACTGCTCTATTGGACGGCAAATCCAGCTCAGGCAGGAAGTTTTGCCGCTCTATACACTCCGAGCACGGCCGCCGAGGGCGAAGCCGACGCAGAAGCACCGGCGGAAAAACCGAAGAAAAAGCAATATGCTGAAGAAGCCGTGAAGCACTACAACCGCGGCGTCGAATTCCATCAAAACGGCTCCTTGAATCAGGCGATTCAAGAATACAAAGCAGCCATCGTTGCAGATGGACGTTTGGCCGAGGCGTACAGCAATCTGGGTGCTGTTTATCTTGCTCAAAAGAGTTATGAAAAAGCGGCAGAGGCCTTCAACAAAGCCCTGGCGCTCAAACCCGACAAGCCGACAACATTGAACGGTCTGGGCAATGCTTTGTATGCCCGCGGTAAAGCTGCAGAAGCCAAAGACAAATGGGCCAAGGCAATAGAAATAGATCCCACTTTCGGATCCGCCTATTACAACATGGGCAATGCGCTCGAAAGCGAAAAGGATGACAAGGCGGCGCTGGCAGAGTATATGAAGGCGATCGAAGCCAATCCCAAAGTTGTGATGCCTGACGCTTATTACAGAATCGGCGGAATTCTGCACAAGACAAAACACCTTGCGCAATCGAATGTTTTTTTGAAAAAGTCTCTGGAATTGGCACCCAGCTCTGATTTCGTCAGAGACGCGCAAAAGATGCTCAAGGAGCAAGAGACAGAATTTACTCGCGAGGCGGCAACCAGAGAATTAGAAATGACGGTTGTTCCTCCATCGAAGGAAACCGGCACCACGACTAAGAAATCAGGAGACGGCACGGTCGCCGCCGTGGAGAAAAAGCCGGCTTCGGAAAAGACAGCCACGGAAAAATCGGCATCCGATTCCGCTGCTCAAAAGCCGCGCTTCCCGCTATTCAGGCGCAAAGCAAAAGAAGAGAAAAAGGTGGAGATGTTCGTTCAGCCACCCGGATCGGGGGATGACCTAAAACCAAGTCCAACCGACGCCGGCTCTAAGGACAATGAATCGCAAACCAGCAATGACGCTTGGAAATAGCAATAAAAGTTTCTCGGTAAATAAAAAATGGGCGTGCAAACTTGGAAATTGGAGGCAATCGCCAACCTGGTAGAGGGGCGAGTAGTCGATGATTCCGACCGTGTAGAAGTATGTGTCAAAGGCACCCTGCTGGGCTTTCCAGTGACACTGGAAGCGTTTCGAGCAGGCTTTCCATTCGGAGTTACCTTTTTCCTTGAAATCGGCGATTTGAGCGAAGGACCCAAGCCGGTCGATCCCGACGCGCTCAACATGACTTTCTATCCCAGAATGACGCGCGGCTTGTACTCGATTTTTGCTCGCTTGCTTTTGCTGGAGTCGAAAGGTCAGCCTATAGACGAGCCGCGCATCAAGTCCAATTTCCTCGTTTCCTACAACAGCAGAGAGAGAGCGGAAAGATTCGTTCACTTCCCAGGTGTTCTCGAAAAGATACTCAAATTGGAGCACTACGCAAAATTCAGCGAATTGGTAATTCGCACCGACGCCGGTATTTCCCTCTCCGTGCCGCAAAACTTCAACGGTCTGGATATGGACGTAGCCAAAGAGTCATTCAAGACAATCAGCGAGCTCGGACAAATAATGTTCGACAATTTCCAATAACTTATCTTCCAGAACCCTAAGATATCGTTACCTGACGGTCAGCAAGCGTTGTCATGTGATAGATTTACGGTGGCGGTACCCTTTTCCGCCCGTACGGAAAACAAGCATCCTTGCATTCCAGCAAACAGAAAATCTTGAGGAATCTGACTATGACAGAACAAACAGCGACGGCTCCTGCCATTGTGACAATCACCGAGGCGGCTGCGCAGGAAGTAAAAGCACTTCTGGAGAAAGAGCCTGGCAATTCTGGTCTCAGACTCGAGATCCGAGGCGGTGGTTGCTCGGGCATGTCTTACGGCATGAGCTTCGACAATCCGGCCGAAAAGGACAATATCATCGAAATGCACGGTGTAAAGGTCTTCGTAGACCCGAAAAGCTCGATTTACCTGAAAGGTACGGTTCTGGACTATCAAAGCGGGCTGGAAGGTCGCGGCTTTGTAATCAAGAATCCGCAAGCTAAAGGAAGCTGCGGCTGCGGCTCGTCTTTCAGCGTTTAAGACATTATCAAGGCAATCGGTCCGGTCTCCCGTCTTAACAGGAGACCGGATTTTGTTCTCTTGTTTTACTAAGCAGGGCTCGGTGCCTTATGCTTATCATTTCCCATTCCGAACTTCTCTTGACGAGAAAACCACCTCGTGACGGCAAAAACAGAAACCCAAACAGCAAAGAAAGGACTGCGCAAAACCGGTGCGATTTTTGCGCTGCCTGAATTTGCCATCGTTGAAGTCACAGGCAAAGACGCGGAGCGATTTCTCCATTCTCAGACCACCAATGACGTCAAAGGAATGAAAATGTCGGATGGGCATGCCAGCGCATTGCTGGACAGAAAAGCTCATGTTCTGGCACTCTTTGACGTCTTCAGGCGCAACGAGCAGTATCTGCTTTTGATCCCGGACAATGGATGGGAAAGAGTAATTGCGCAACTGGATGCTTTTCGTTTCGCGGACAAAGTCGAATTTGAAAAATTGAACGGAGATTTGTTCGCCATTCAAGGTCCAAGAGCGCGAAAACTTCTCATACAGGCTGGAGCAAGAGCCGCAGAAGACCTTGATTTTCCTCTTTCGCAGCCGCATCTCTTCAATATTCCGGCAAAGTTATTTACCAAATCGCTCACCGGTGAAGAAGGATATGTTGTCTTCGTCAATCAGGAAGACAGCCAGAAATTCTGGCACCAACTGCAAGGTGCAGCCGACAGTCTCGACTTTACGGAGCTCGATGGAGAAGCAATCGACGCAGCTCGCATTGAGGCGGGATTGGTGAAATTCGGTGTCGATTTGAGCGATAAAAACCTTATGCCTGAAACCGGGCTTGATCATTCGCACGTCAGCTA
>JAIETE010000330.1 GCA_019745505.1 Candidatus Obscuribacterales bacterium
TTGCGACCATGTTTTTGAGCCGCTGCGAATTCATCTTGTACTCCGGTGAATACATGACCGGATCAAATGTGGCAAACGATCTTCTCGGTTCATCATTTGCAAATGGCTTGGATACGGAGGCTTTGAACGTATCACCGTTGAGAATCATATGAGTGCCCTGGGATTCCTTCGGGATACCCAGGAAAATCGCGGGATACCGACTGTACTTTTGCAGAATCTCTCGAGCCGAGATTGCGGTCGCCTTTACCTCCTTTCCGGCATTCACCCAAATGAGATCAGTCTTTGCCGCGATATAACCGAAGGTGGCAGACAGCCCGATTGCTACTGCGCAGGAGATGGAGAGAAGCGACCGGTCCAGAACCTTTTCTTCGCTCTCATCGCTTTGGAAAAGTCCTGCAGCCAAAAGTGTCGAGAGCGGCATGGTGAAGAAGAAAAGAAAGCGAGCCCCTTCCAGGTTGTAGCCGATGCCCCAGAGTTTATAGATAGGCAGAAGTGTGGTCAGGAACCATCCGCCCAGGAAAACCATCAGCTTCAGTGGGAATTGGCGGGCCAGAAGTCGCACTGCCAGGTTGGCGAAGAGTAGGCAATACAGGACGAGCAGCAGGGTGCACAGTATATTTGCTGACTGAAAATGATTTTGAACCAGCGGAAAGGCAATTCTCTCAATTGTGTCTTTATCCAGCCATCGAGCCAGCGCATGCTGCTCCTGGCTTGCTCCAAAACCGGCTACATAACCGCCTACCAGTGTTCCCAGGCAGAGGAAGCGAACAATGAAGTAGAGGACCGTTGCCGCCAGATATGGCCAGGAAAATGCCAGAGCGTTTTTCAGCGAAACGACCATGCTTTCTCGCTTCTGACCGGGCGTATAGAGCCAGCCGACAAGAAATGCGATGACGGGTATACCGATGGCCATTTCTTTGACGAGCAAGCCGGAGATGAAAGAGCCAATGGCTATCCCTGTCAGCATGCGGGATTTTGCTTGGCGCGAAAGGAGTATGGTCAGGAATGAGACTTCATAGAAGAAGGCGCTGACAATGTCGACACGACCGAGCACCCATGAAACGCTCTCGCAGTGAAGAGGACTGAGGGCGAAGAGTGACGCCGCCGAAAGGGCGGTCAGCCGATTGCGCAATTTGCTGTTGGTCGACGCCAGTTGCAAGACGATTAGATAAAGAAGAGCGGCGTCGAAGAAGTAGAAAAGCAAATTTGTCGTGTAGAAACCTGCGGCATTGGCTTTCCAAACAATAAAATCAATCAGCAGTGACAGGAGAAGAAATGGGCGATAAACGCTCATTCCGGGGATCTGCATGTAATTGCCGGTAAAATTCGCCAGCAAAAGACTGTGATCGGTGGTGCACATACGGTGCAGATAGCGAATTTCACCGAAATCGTCGGCAAGAAAATAACTAGTCAGGGTGCGGCCGAAAGCGACAAGCACTAAGACCAAAATCAGAAGCAGGTCAATGTAGATGCTGGCAGGCACTCTCTCGAGCAGGGCTGTCCGGCGCGGCTGGCTTTTGCTTGTACTTTCTGTCTGTAAGGTGTTGTTCATTGCCGGATGTCGTAAGCCGAACTCTTGCAAGCTGACTAATTCTATCGCGATCGGGGCTCACGGCTTGAAAACCTGCACTGCGACATATACGCAGCGTTGCATGTTAATTTTTTCTATTGCAGGCGGCGTCAATCTGCCCGGGATTTGCTCTTCCCCTGGCATATCTTTCAGTTAACGCATTGAAAACGGCGGCATAACACCGTACAGGCTAGAATTGAACTGTGTCTTTAATGACCTAATCGTTCCCCGCTTCTTCAATAACGGTGTGCAAAGTATCGCCGACGACTCTCCAGACGACCCGGTTCTCGTCTCACCAAGACCGGATCCTGAAAACCGCTCTCTAAGCCTCTCTATTGCCTGTGCCCTGGCTGTATCGCTGCTGTTTTCCAGTCTGCTTTTCTATTGGTACAGTCTGGATAACCGGCAACCGTCCATGGATGAGGCCGGTCACATACTTTGCGCATTCAAATACACTGAGCTTTTCAGCCACCCTCACGTTTTGAAATTGTGGTGGTATCAAAAACTACTGACCGTAAACAATTTCTACCCGCCTGCAGTTTATGCCTTCAACGGCTTGCTCAAATTGGGCTTCGGTCCGGCGCATTTTGTCGATTGCCTTTCGCTTTCGATTTATGATTTTGTATTGACTGCATCAGTATTTGCAACCACCTTGCTTTTGACCGGCCGTCGTCTGGCTGCTGTCGTTTCAGCAACAGTCGTCAATCTCTACAGCGAGCTGATTTTCCTGAGCCACACTTATTTGCTGGACTTCCAGGTGGCGGCCATGATCTCTTTGGGCGTCCTTTCTCTGGTCTGGTGGAGTAAAAAACCTGATTGGAAAAGGACTGCGATTTGTAGTATCGCGCTGGCGCTGGTTCTGGCAACGAAGCAGGTCGCCGGCGCATTTTTGGCAGGCCCGGGAATTTACTATTTTTTGTCCGTAGTAATTCGCAAGCCCCAGGGCTGGAAATTGCAAGCCGTTCAGCTGGTAAGCATGGCGGTAATAGCGGCTCTGCTTATGGTTCCTTGGGCAGTGGCCAGTTATGGCTTCATCTCCGAATTTGCCGAAACCAATAAGAAGGTGATCACTTCCACGGCTGGAGCAATTACCGTGCCGCAAGCTTTGCAGAGAGGGATACGCTATTACTCCTTTTCTCTGCCGCAGATGATGACCCCCTTGCTTTTGAGCATCGCCGCAGTGGCCTTTTGTTCCTTAGGCAAGGCTCTGCATTTGCGCTTGCTGCCGGTGTTGATGACTGCAGGCGGCGTCATCATGATCAGTCTTTTGCCCTGGCAGTATCCTCATCATCGCTATATTGCCGGCGCTTTGATCGTGCCGGCAATCTACACCGGAGCATTCTTTGTGCGTCTCTGGGACTGCAAGTTCAAACCCTTTGCGCCGGCGCCCAAAATGCTCGCCTGTTCGATTCTCCTGCTAGGCGTTCTGCAGTATTTCTCCTTGTGTTTCTTTCCCTATCCGTTTGCAAACCCTTCTTTTATGGTCCATCTGTCGAATGTTCTGCATGCCCGAACCAGTTCCATGGGCACGGATGAGAAAGGCAAAGCTAATCCGGTACCCTTTCAAGATTGGGGTCACAAATGGGTTTTGGAGATCATCGGCAAACGCGATCCCAATCTTCCTGTCTGGCTGAACGTTATGGCCAACCATGTCGAATACAATCCCCATACTTTCACGTTGCAGGGAAAGGAGATGGGAAGCGCCGTTCGTCCAACCAGTTCGCGAACCTGGACAGTTCTGGGCGATACCGTTACATATAGTCCCGAGTCGGCCTTGTACTATCAGTGGTATCTGCTCAAATCCGGTTATGCCGGTCTGCGTCTGCTGAATCCGGAGTCCGAAAAGGCGAATGCCGATATCTTGAAATTCGTCAAAGAGTCCGGGAAGTTCGAACTAATCGCAGTCAAGAAAGTTCCGGACGGTAGCGAGATCATGCTCTACCGGCAAAAGTAGATGGGGCGGCAACCGTTTGCCGGTCTGTTATCTTCGTCCCGCCGGCTGGTTTTTGCGGAATTTTTTCAGCCAGTGAGACACTCTAAATCTGAATGAGCGAACAAAAAGTAAGTCATAGAGCCATTGATCGAGCCCCTGCGCGATTGATTTGATCTGGTCCAAAACCTTTTCAATTCGCTCTATTTTTTCGTGTCGTCCTTTTGCTTTGAACTTCTCAATTGCTTTTTCATACGCAATTACGATTCTGTCCGCATTCGATTTGCGGCAGTGATTGGCGAGGATGTAATTGCGTGATTCATTGCCCAGTCTTGTTCGCAGCGTTTCGTCTTTGATCATCTGAATCAAAATGCTCGCTACGTCGTCGACGTTGAAATCGGACGGTTGGCGCACAAATTCTTTGCCGGACAGGTAGCCGACCGCGGCAGATTGATTTTCCGCAACTACGGGCTTGCCGCAGGCCAGCGGCTCCAGCACCGCATATGGAGCCATAACTTCCCAATCCAGAATCAGCCCGCAAAGGCTGCTGCGCCAAAGTCCGGGCATCAGCAGTCTGGCCATTACATGATTGATGACCATGTCGCATTCGATGCCCGACTGTGCCAGCGCGGCTTTCATTTCACTTTCGCTGCTTTCCGAAAAGATATCGTGAGCGACCACTGTGAGCCATAGATCCGGAATTTCTTTTTTGACTCTCGAGACTATTTCGCTGACCAGTGTCTTGTACTTGTCGGATTGAATCGAAGAGTGAATCAGCAGTGCCGGTCTGCCTTTTGTATCGATTGCGGACGGACCTTCAGGCGAAAAAGCTTGCGTGTCGAGGGAGTAATTGCGCTTCTCGAAATGGTCGCCTTGAATTTTTTCAGCACCGATTGTCGAGACGCCGCTGACGCACTTGGACGACAAAGTTGCCAGCGAAGCGGAAATCAATTTTTCGAACTTGAAGCCCGAATCGCCAATCAGCTCCATTTCTCTTGAAAGAAAAGCGGGCGGGTTGTCGTATACGCTGGCGACAACGGGGCAATCCGACATAATTGCGGGAATCAGGCTCTCGGCAGAGAAACCCGCAACATCTACGATATCGAATTCGCTTGTCCGTGCGGACTGCAAATATGCGTGCCAGGCCGAGAGATTGATATTCATGAGCACTCGGGCTTGCGGCAAGGAGTGAGCCACCAGACCGTTTTCACTGCCTTTGCTTCGCCAGTCTGTGCGTATGACTTTGATGCCGTCCTGCCATGTTTCTCCTGGCGTCAGCTTTTCTGCGCAGGCGATCACTTCGACATGGCATCCTCTTGCGTGCAATTCTTCGGCCAATTCCATTGCATCTCGACCCTGTCCGTACCAACCGAATTCGGGCGGGTAATGCGGAGTAATCAGGCAAACTTTCAGCGGTTCTTTGCTCTTCATTTTTCAGTTGTTGACCACAAAAACGTCATAAATTTCGGCTCGCGGAAGCGAGATTCGCTTTAAGGTCTGGAAAGATTTTCTATCCACTACTGCCAGTTGCGCACTCGGTATGACGGCTTCTCCATCTTTCAAGTCGGCTCTATGGCGCAAGCTGCTCAGCCCGACATAGATTTTGTCTTTTGTGATTTCCATGCCTCTGGGAAAAGAGCCGGGAAAGGAGATCATCTTTCGTTCGTCTTTGTAGTGGTAACTAACGCCTTCACCGCGCGAATCGCACACATAGACTGCTCCCATTTCGTCTCGTCTGGGAGTATGAGGAGCGGAATACCCATCGAATAGAGTTTCCTGTGTTTTCACGTCGTAGAGAATTCCCGAGCCCTGGGTTTTTCCCTTATATCCTCTATACGTTGTGAATTTGCCGAATGCTGTGGCCACTAACCTTCCGTCCCAGACGTCCAGGCAGTTGATGTGGCTGGAGTCGCCGTAACCTGCCAAAGGCCAACTTTGGCAAACACGTCCCTGCATATCGACAATGGCAACTTCGTTGGTGCCGGTGGAGACGACGTAGAGCTGATTGTCGATTACTCGCACATCGTGGATGTCGCCGAGTTTGGTATTGACTATCGTTTGAACTTTCTTTCCGGGCTCGTAGATGAGCAGCGTCATGCAAGCCGGCAATATGACTGAAACGTAGAGTCGGTTGCCCTCCAGCCAGAGTCCGCTGCAGCCGGGCAAATTGAAGCAATAGAGCTTGCCCTTTTGCAGCAATACCAGACCATCCTTCTCGCCGGAATTCGGAATGGAAATCAAAAGAGTATCGTCGATACCCTCATATTCGCTTGATTCCAAGACTTCGCAGGGAATCGTCGTTTTCAAAAACTCTGTAAGCAACAGCGGGTTACCCTGGCATATCCGGGCGCGATGCTGTGGCGGCGCCTGGGGACTCAAAGTAGATGTAGATTAGGTCGCGCACAATTGTATCAACTGGCGATTTTCCATAATTGTCGAAAAAGTGATTATGTTCTGAACTAGCGCCTCTGCTGGTTAAACTTTTCCTATAAATGTCGTTTATAGAGCTTCTGCAGTTTCATCGCCGGCTTCGGCACCAGCTCTTTTGCGGCGAGCGCCATTTTCATCCGTCAGTTCAAGCGATATCTCGTTCATTATTTCTCGGGCTTTGCCCATCAGGCGCTCTTTTCTTTCCGGCGCGATTTCGGCCAGGTAAGTATCCAGTGCCACCATTGGCGATGACACTACCGATTCGTTCAGTTGCGGCAACCGCGCTCTTGAATGGCTGACTACTATTTCCGGAAGAAACTTTGCAGACAGCGCGGCACCGGCCGCCTTTCTCAGTAGATCTTCGCGCACGTCCGGCAATTGCGTCTGATCGATTCTGTATCGCAGTCTCAGTACGCATCCAGGCAATATGCCCGATTGAATTTTCTTGACCAGGTCGGCGGTCGGATCTTCGGATTTTGTGACATCCGCATCGAGAGTGATGAATGGGCGCGGATTGACAGAGACAAAGCGCCACTTTGTCTTGCCTCTCTCCAGGTCGACGTGTATGAAGCCTTTGTCCTGGCTCTCTTCTCCAAAGTCTACTCTCTCGAGACTGCCGGAATAGACGATGATCGGGTTGTTTTCTTTGATCGTCTGAAACTTGTGGACGTGCCCCAGGGCGACGTAGTCTACTTTCGGATGGACGAATATATCGGTGGGAAATGTTTGCGTATAGCCGATGAGCAGCTCTTCTTCAATTCCTGCAGTGGCTGTGTCGACTGTCATGTGGGCGGTTACGACCGTGGCAATGTCCGGATCCAAGTCTTGGAAATAGCCGGCCAGAAGCAGGCGCACGTGATCGACAAGAATTCTGTCCAGCTCTCTTGCCGACTTGTCCGCGTACTTGTCCAGGGTCATGAGTTGATGCTTGGTCAAGTGGGGCAGACCAATCAGCTGCATTGGTCCATTCTTGGTTTCGAGCCTCATGGATACGGGCTGATCGACCGTAATTACTCCCGGCACTTCCAGGCTCTGGAAAACAGAAAGAGCATGGCTGGTGGTGGAACGCAAAATCTGATCGTGATTTCCAACCACCAATATCGTTTGTATATCGGCTTGGGATAGCCTTCTCAGTTGCCGCGCGAACATCTTCTGATAAACGGGCTCCGGCGAGGCATTTCTGTAAGCGTCACCGGAAAAAAGAAACACATCGACCCGATGCTCGATTGCGTGGTCTACCACTTTCGACAGCGCTTCTACAAAGTCCTCAAAGCGTATGTTCAATCCTGTGACCGGATTCACTCGCCCGTGCGATTCGCCGGACCCGAAGTGAATATCGGAGACATGGACCAGTGAAGGAGGCATGATCGTGAAGTTTGTTTCCCGTTGCTGAAATTTTCTTGGCTGCTAATCAAGCATTATAAGCATCGCGCTGATGTAAAGGGTTATTGGAAAAACCGATAGTGGAATATTTCTAACCCCTGATAAATACACAATTTCGCCTTTTGCTGCGAAAATTTGTCTCTGCTTATGGAGCGCATATCGGGCTGTGCGTTGCCTTTCCTTATTGCAGGAGCTCAGGCGCGTGCGGCGCGCCACTTGAAAGACGTGGCAGAGAATCAACTTGTCTCGATAATTCTTCCGGTCTGCAATCAAGCGGACCATATCGGGCCGATTATCAATGAATACGTAAAAGCCCTGGAAAAAGTTCAAACTCCCTACGAAATCATTCTTGTCACCAATGGTTGCCGAGATAATTCGCCTGAAGTCTGTCGCAATCTTGCGGCAGCGAATCCCGCCATTCGCGCGCTCAATAGCGAGAGCGGTGGTTGGGGATTGGCGGTTCGTCTGGGTCTCAAAGAATCGAAAGGTGATTTGATCTGCTACACGAATTCCGCGCGCACGTCGCCGGAGCACCTGGTTTTGCATATTCTCTATGCGATAGCGTTTCCTTCTGTCGTCGTCAAAGCCAATCGCAAGATCCGTGACAACTGGCGCCGGCGCCTGGGTTCGCTTATTTACAATCTGGAATGCCGTGCCTTTTTCGATTTGCCTACCTGGGACATAAACGGCACACCGAAAGTATTTCCACGCCAATTCGAAAAACTACTTGCTCTCAAACGCGATGATGATCTAATCGATGCCGAGTTCAACTGGATCTGCAGAAAGGAGGGCTATCCGGTCATTGAGGTGCCCGTGCTTTCGACTAAGCGGCATGGGGGCAAATCCACAACTAATTACGGCTCGGCAATAAAAATGTATTGGGGTGCCTATGAGTTGTGGATTGAGGGCAAGAACTAATGGCCCGTTCGCCCATCTCCAGCGGCAAGTCCAGGGCTGACGAGTTGGAAGCGCTCTGGGCTCGCCATAGTGCTGAGTGGCGTGACACTGCTCAAGTCGCCAGTTTTTGGAAGGACGCCGAGAATACGGATCCTGAACTATTGAAATATCGAGTCAGGGGCGAATTTTTCGAACTGTTGAATAAGCTCGATATTGCGCTGATTGTCAGCCGCGAGTACGAGCATCTGCTTTTGTGCCTGGGCTCGCAGGGCGGATTGCCGCAGATTTCCTATTTGCCCTTGCCTCACCCTTCGGGTGTAGCGGTCGACAGGAAAAAGAGACGCGTTTATGTTGCCAGCACTCGCAACCCCAATCAATTGCTGGAGATGCGCCCATTGTCAGGTTTTCTAAGCCGCCATGATGTCGACCTGAAATTCGGCGGTCAGGTGGATAGCCCTCTTATAGTGACGCGCAGTTTGTATCTGCCCGGTTGTGTCTACATGCACGATCTAGCGCTCATTGGCGGCGTTTTGCATGGAAACGCGGTGGGACACAACGCGGTGATCTCACTTGATTTCGACGGCGGCTTCAAGAGGGTCTGGTGGCCCAGGTGCATTGAAAACAGCAAGGGTCCTGTTTTTGAACAGAATCATATACAGCTTAATTCGATCGCCGCCGGAAAGACTCTTGCCGATTCTTTTTTCTCAGCCTCTTCGACCGGCATCGCGAAACTTAGACCGGGAGACGAAAAATACCCGGTCGATGGCCGGGGCGTAATATTTTCCGGACGCACCAGAGAACCGATTTGCAAGGGCTTGACGCGTCCGCACTCGGCTCGTTTGAGCGGAAAACAACTGTACGTCGATAATTCCGGTTACGGAGAATTGTCCGTCGTTGTGGACGGAAAGGCAGAACCGGTTGCACGTTTGGGCGGTTGGACTCGCGGTTTGTGCATTGTCGGCGAAATTGCCTTCGTGGGCACTTCGCGCGTTATTCCCAGATTCAAGCAATACGCTCCCGGACTGGAAGTAGAAAAGAGCATCTGCGGGGTGCACGCAGTCAGTCTGAAGACCGGTAAAGTCCTGGCCAGCGTCACCTGGGCTTCAGGAAACCAGATTTTTGCCGTGGAATGCATGCCCCGAACAATGTCTTGCGCGCTTCCATTTTCTTTAAAACGTGACAGTGAACGAGAGAAGCTTGTTTTCTATGCTTTCCGGACCGATTCGGCGGCTTCAAGTAAAAGAATGAAGCCGCATAAATCGACATCTGCGGCGAAAACTGGTAGATCTTCTAAGACTTTGAGGTGAGGCAAAAAAATGACCAGTGATTTCCGCTTACTGATGCTCTCGGCCATGTATGAGAATGGCGGCAATACCACTCACCGTTTTCTCGATGGGCATCCCCAGTTGTATGTCTATCCATACGAATCGCAACCCGGCACGCGCCTGGTGAACGATCATTTGACTTCGATGTTTCCGGTCAAGTATCGCTGGCCGTCTTTCGCCCTCGATGCAAGCCCTGCGGAAGATTACAAAGCGATCATCGACGAAGAATGCAAAGTGCGTGCGCTCACTCCGAAGGTCAGCAAGTTCAGGCATATGCCTTTCGACTTTGCCGATCAGGAGCGCCAGAAGCTCTATGTAGAGCATGTTCTGCGCACCGGTCGCTCTAGAGCAAACAATATGGCCGCCTTTTTCCAGGCCACTTTCGAAGCCTGGAAAGACTATAAGCGCACCGGTCGCGAACTTGTTCATGTAGGCTACAGCCCGATTATCGTGGTCGATGCGGAAAAGATTTTGACTGATATGCCGAATGCGCATGTTCTGCACGTCGTGCGCAACCCCTGGTCGGCATATGCCGATACCAAGAAGCGCCCGGTGCCGCATTCCTTGCAGCACTATATGCTCGGCTGGACTCTCAATCAGTACCATGCGCTCATGTACAAAGAAAAATTCCCCGATCGCCTGCACATTGTCAGAGCTGAAGACGTGATGGAAGACCCCAAGAAGACTCTGGGAGCGGTGCTGGAGAAGATGGGGTTGGAAACTTCCGATACACTCAAAGAACCAACCTGGAACGGCGAAAAATTAGAAGAGATTTTCCCCTGGGGAACGATCAGAAAAGCCACACCGGAAGCAAATATCGCGACTGCCAACGAGCTTTCGAAAGAAGAAAAAGAAGCGATCGCTGCTTATACGTTCCAGTATCTCGATGCTTTCGATTACCGCTCCATTCTCGAGAAGAAGTTGTTGACGGCGGCGAAGTAGTCGCGACTTTTAGTTTCAAATTATTTTTCTTGCGCGGCCAATTCGATCGCCATATGCTCTATCACCGGCATTGATTTGATAAGCCCAGAGCGCAGTGTTTCGCATGTTTTCTGAGCGTTCTCCACGCTCAGCGCCCCGTCTACATTTACGATCATTTCGACGCGCAGGCGATGTCCGGCGAAGCGTGCTTTGACACTTTCGACACCTCTGACTCCCGGCTGTTTGAGTGCGTTTTCTGCAATTGCCGCCAGAAGTTGAGGGTCGACTTCATCGACAAGCCGCTTCACGATCGTGCCTGCCAATTCCCATCCTGCCCACAAAGTCAGGGCAGCCATGAAAAGACCGACGATGGAATCGGACTGCGGATAGCCCATCCAGATCCCCGCACAACCAACGATTACCGAGAGGCTGGTCAGTCCATCCAGGCGGGCATGATAGCCGTCGGCAATCAGTGCCGCGCTGCCGATCTCTTTGCCGATTTTGAGGCGGAACATGGCCACTGCCTCATTGCCTAGAAAACCGACTATTGCTGCGCCAATCACTACATGCACGTACTGGACCTTTTCCGGATGAATCAGTCTGAGAATAGATTCGAAGCCTACAACCAGCCCGCTTAATATGATCGACGCAACAATAAATATGCCGGCCAGATCTTCGAAACGGCCAAATCCGTGCGAGAAACGCTTGTCGGGCTGCAGTTTTTGAAGGAAGAATGCCAGCCACAAAGGCAGGGCACTGAGCGCATCGCTGAAATTGTGTATCGAATCACCCAAAAGCGCCATGCTGCCGGAGAGCGAGACGACTACGAATTGAATCACGGCAGTCAGAGTCAGGATGATTACCGACCACTCCGTGGCCATGCTGCCGGATTCGGAGGTCAGTAGATATTGGCTGAGAGCGTCTTGCTGCGGATTTATTACTTGCGGGCTGTCTTTTACTTCGACACTGTCAGAGTTTTCAATTTCGCCGAAACTTTGCATACTTTTGCGCTGGGGACCGACCCAGTCTAGAATATCTCCTGTCTTTATATAAACCCTGCAGGGGCCGTTTCAACCTGCCCTATAAGGGGGATTTATTGGCACTTTTACCGATGGGCGCGTGGCGCAGAGGCAATAAAAATGGCAAAGAAGCGCTCGCATAGAAAACCGCAGCATGAGCATGCGGTGCGCAAGGGCATGCTCGTAGAACTGACGATTACATCGATGGCGCCCGGCGGGGAGGCTTTTGGAAAAGCTGACCAGCTGCCCGTTTTCATCAGTCGCGGAGCGCCTGGCGATGTGGCCGAGGTGGAACTCTATGACGTCAGGAAAAAATTCGCAAAAGGCAAAATCGAGCGTCTCATAAGTCCCTCGCCCGATAGAGCCGAGCCGCCCTGCAAACTCTTCAAAGTTTGTGGAGGGTGCCAGTGGCAGCATATTTCTTATGATAAGCAGACTGAACACAAGACCAGCTTGGTGAAGCAGGCGATTTCACATATTGGCGGATTGCCCCCGTCTATTGTGCAACCCTGTATCGGTGCGGAGTCTGCGCTCTATTATCGAAACAAAGTGCAGTTTCCCGTGCGCAATCCGCAGGGCTCAAATCGAATACTGGCCGGCTATTTCAAGCAAGATTCCCATGAGCTCGTCAATATCAAGCATTGTCCGGTGCAGTCAGAAGAACTTGATTTCATGCTGGAAACGGTCAAGGAGGTGCTGGAAGAATACGGCATCTCAGCATACGACGAACACAAGAGAGAAGGTCTTCTCAGGCATATACACGCAAGACAGAGCCGTGCGGATGGAAAAATCTTACTGACACTTGTCTTGAATTGTTCGCCGGAGAATGAGCCGGAGTCCCTGAATGAGCTGGTTGATCTCATTATGGTTCGCGATGAAAAGATTGTCGGTGTGGCTGTTAATTACAACGACCGTCCGGGCAACCGTATTTTGGGCGAAAAGACGAGATTGGTGTCGGGTAGTGCCTTTATTGATGAGGTTCTGAAAACATCGAACAGAGAGCTGCCGGCCAAGTTGCAGGCAGGTTTGACTTTCAAATTGTCTCCCACCAGTTTCTTTCAGGTAAATACCGAACAAGCCGTAAAGCTTCTGGAAACAGTCTATTTGCAAGCCTATGGTCAACTTCCGCCGGGCGATAAGCTTGAGCTGGTTGTCGATGCATACGCGGGCGTTGGGGCATTTTCGCTATGGCTGGCCGGTGGATGTGAGCGCCTCATAGCTGTCGAGGAATACTCTCAAGCTGTTACGGACGGGCGGTTGAACGCTCAATTGAATGGAATTGCCAACGTCGAATTCATCGAAGGCGACGTTGCCGGAGTCCTGCCGCAGCTTGGCGATCTGGGCGAGAAGATTGACCTGGTAGTGCTCGATCCTCCGCGCAAGGGTCTGAGCCCGGATGTTGTCGAAGCACTTTTGAATCTGGCTCCGCCCCGAATTATCTACGTGAGTTGCAATCCCTCCACACTGGCGCGCGACCTTAAGTATCTGGCTGAAGGGCGAGTGCCAGACTCTGTGCGTGTGTCCAATAACGAGCCTTGCCAAGAGGATGCTTGCGGCGAGGATATGGTCTTGGTGCCATCTGCAGAAGTTTTGAGCGAAGGAAAGCCTGCCAAATTTGGGTATAAAACAGTGCGGATTCAACCGATCGACCTGTTTCCTCAGACCTATCACGTAGAATCCGTGGCAACTTTAGAAAGGGTCTTACTCGATGGTTCTCTCTAGCATTTGGAAGCGTCCTGATGGCTCACGCGAGCCTTTGCCGCCAAATCTGGTGGTTGTGCACAGGAAAGATATCTCGCCTGTTGCGGTGCAAGAAATCTGTGCTTCGGTCGGCTGGAGCAAGCGAGAGCCCGAACTCATTGCCAAGGCTCTGGAGAATAGCCTGGCTGTGGTTTCGATATGGGACGGCGAGCTTTTGATTGCCTTTTCCCGAGCGACAGGCGACAAGGTTTTCAACGCTACAGTTTGGGATGTGGTTGTCAGACCCTCTTACCAGAGACGCGGTCTGGGGCTGCTTGTCATGAATGAGCTTCTCAAAGAATTAGACACTTACCCGATTCCCTTGGTAACTCTGTACGCCGACCCCGGCACCGATGGTTTCTATAAGCGATTTGGCTTCTCCTGCGATCCTTCCGGCGTTCGCGGCATGTTCCGCGAGCGCTTCTAAGCCGCGCTTTTTCCTGCTTTTTCTATTGCGGAATTTCAATTGATATCAATTGAAATTCTGAAATTGCTGAAGTGCTGATCTGGTCGCTCTTGGCATCCGCCGGGGGCTTGCTGATTAGGCATTTCTTGTTAACGGAAGTTTGAAACTTCTGTGTAGCCTGAATATTTCTGCCTTAAGACATGGTAGAGTCATTGACTGCTTGCTTACACGCGCGCCGCAATTGGGCGTCTTGAATTTTGTTTGGGGGATTACGATCGTGAAGGTCATTTTGCAGCAAAACGTTCCGAAGTTGGGTAAAGCCGGCGACATCGTCGAGGCTTCCAATGGATATTTCCGCAACTTCTTGCAGCCCCGCTCCCTTGCCGTTCTCGCCACCCCAGGTGCATTGAAGAAACGGGAAGAAGACGTCGAAGTGCTGAGAAAGAAGGCCGAGAAAGCGCATCAAGAAGCTCTCGACCTCTGCCAAAAGATTACGGACCAAGAGCTTGTTCGCATCGGCGCCAAAGCTGGAGAAGGCGGAAAGCTGTACGGCAAAATTACAAACAAAGAAGTTGCCGCAGCCATTCAGAAGGCTACGGGAGTTGAAGTTGACAAGCGCCTGATCAAAGTTGAAGACATCGGCGCCCTGGGCACCTACAAAGCTGTAGTCAAACTGGCTACCGACGCCCAGGCTGAAATCAATATTGAAGTTGTAATGGAAGGTATGGAAGATAAGCCTTCCAAGCCCGCTCAACCGGTAGCTGAAGCCGAATCGGCAGAGGCTGCCGAAGAAGATGAGTTGGCGATTGCCGAGTAAATACTTGGGATACTGATTCTTTGAAAAGTCTGCAGCTCCGCTTCGGCGGAGCTTTTTTTTCGCCATGATTGTCGGTCGGTGATGTCATGACAATTGCCTTCTGCGCAGTTATGGGCGCAGGAATCAAAGCCGCGCTAAAATGGTTTTCATCAAGCTTGCTCTATTAGAAGGAAGAAGTAGTGATTGGCAAATTTGTATCCAAATCAGCATTAACTGCGCTTCTTGTGATGTTTTTAGGCGTCTCAGTCTCGAGCCCATTTCCTGCTTTCGCATCACCGACTGCCTCGCAGTTGGTGGAAGCCGTTACTAGTTCCAAAGTGCTGCCTGCGTCTGTGCGAGTTAATGCTCAATATTCGATGGGGCAGGTGTCGATTTATATGTATCGCTCCGGGCGAGTATCTGACAATGATCTGAAAATCGATTCGGTGCTGATAACTAAAGTTTTGAAAGACAAATTCGGATCCGACGTAAAGCAAGTTCAGCTTAATTTCTACGATTCCGGCAACCAGCGTGATGTGCGGCAATGCGTGGTCTCGCAAGCACAAGTGGAAGACTTCGCTGCCCGAAAGATTGGTCAGGATGAATTGCTGAAGTACTTAGCTATTACTCGCACTCAGGCGAGTACAGGTTCTTCCGGATCATCCTATGCCAACGCAGGCGTGCAGCAGGTTTTGTCTGCAACTTGCGCGCCAGGTTACAAGGAAGGCGACCGTCATATCATGCTGATTCATATTCAAGAATTGGCCAAAAGAGGCGGTAATTATCAAAAGCTGTTCGCTCTCTACAAGCAGATGGACGGCATGATTAGAGCCGGCCAGGCAGAAGAAGTCGTCCCCATCTACAATCAAATGGGCCCGCTTCTGACTACCGAGCAGGCTATTGTCAATCAACGAACGGCCGAAGCATCGTCAGATGCGGCTTTGAAGAACAGGGAAGCAGCTGTAAAGGCGCAAATGCTAAGTTATTTCCCTCGTTATGGTTTCGCCTACCAGCGCCGAGTGGCGATCTGGAGCGCGATAAAGAGATTGGCTGCCAGCGGAAGAGATGTGACTTATCAGGCTTCGTACTTGTTCGAGCACGTTGACAATCCATTCTATGCCGGCAAATTGGAAGAGGCAAAAGCTGGAATAGTCCAGTTGGAAAAACTCTTGGGCATTCCTGTTACCTATGACTGGTAAGTAAGTGGAGAGTCAACTGCTTCTTCGCGTCAGAGATCTGTCCCGAAAGCTGGGTGGACAGAGTGTTCTTAGTGCGGTCAATTTTGCAGTCAAGCAAGGCATCATAGTTGGTGTCATTGGTCCCAATGGCGCGGGTAAGACTACTCTTTTGGAGTGCGTTACGGGGCTGCAGCCGCATCAAGGGGTAGTGGAATTCCACGGTACTGTCGTGCCTGCAAAATTGAGGCATGCGCACGTTTTCTATCAACCCGATCAGGTTCTTCCCTATCCGGACCACGGAGTATATTCGACTCTGCAGTTTTTTCGCACGATGTTTTCTGTTGGACAGGCTCGGCTCGATGAGCTGATAGATCGCCTGAAGCTTGAAGCTGTGCTGACGAAGGCCTCAAAAGAACTTTCGCGCGGATACCAGAAACGTCTTCTCATCGCCATCGGTTTGCTCTCTACGTCCCCACTTCTGCTGCTCGATGAACCCTTTGAAGGATTGGACATCAAACAAACAAAGGAAGTCGTAAGCATTCTGCAGGATGAGAAAGAGAAAGGAAGAACGCTGATCTTATCCATTCACCAGATTGTTGATGCGCAAAGAATAGCTGATGAATTCTTGCTGCTTTGCCAGGGAAAGGATTTGGGCAGTGGAACTCTCGAGCAATTGCAGGAGCAATCCGGCCTTGCATCGGGAAGTCTGGAGGACGTTTTCGTCGCCTTAACGTGAGCAAAAGTAGTTTCAATTTCACCATGTTGAAGGCGCTGTTTCTCAAGGAATTGAGAGAATTGACGGCGACCAGATCTTTCTGGGTCATGCTTTTGGTTCTTTGCCCGCTGATTGGCTTTAGCTTCATGGAAGCAGTGTTTCTCTATGCTCACGCGGGAGAATCAATCATGGGAGACGATATTCTGATGGCCCGTTTGAGTCCGCTCGACGGGATTGTG
This sequence comes from Candidatus Obscuribacterales bacterium, assembly GCA_019745505.1. Taxonomy (GTDB): domain Bacteria; phylum Cyanobacteriota; class Vampirovibrionia; order Obscuribacterales; family Obscuribacteraceae; genus QKMZ01. Next base: position 16,550 of record JAIETE010000330.1, read on the forward strand.
GTGCCTACTTTCGGTGCGCTCTACTTGAGTGAAGTTTTTCTCTTTCCCTTTGTGGCGATCAGATTGCTGGGAGTCGAAAGGCAGTTCGGTTCGATCAAATTACTCAATCAAATCTGCCCCAATATCGGCGTTTCGCTCGGTATGAAACTTTGTGTGGTAATGCTTGCATACCTGGCTTCCTTCATCCCTGCCCTGACTGCTCTTGGCGTTTGGCATCAACTGGGCGGCTACCTGCACGTGCCGGAAGTATCTATTTTGTTGCTTGGACATTTCTTGTTTGCACTTCTCATCGCATCAATCGCCTTTTTTGCGGTCGCCATTACAGATTCTCCTCAAACCGCGGCAATCGTCACTCTTGCTTTTACTATCTCCTCTTGGGTGCTTGAATTTGCCGGACAAAATCAAAGCACGCTCAATGCCATAAGTTGGCTCTCCATGACCGCGCACCTGCGAGCCTTCGAGGCTGCGCTGTTCAGCTTGCAGACCCTTCTTGGCTTTCTGATTGCAGCAGCAAGTTTTATAGCTCTTGCAGCCATATGGTTGCAAGCCGCCGATGACCTTGCTGCAAAGTTCAAGAAATCAGCCGTACTGGCTGCCTTTGTGGGTGTGCTGTCTCTGGCGGCATCGCAAGCCTTTTACTACAAGGACTTCAGCGAAAATCGAGAGAATTCATTCAATCCTGCCAACGAAGCGGAGCTTCGCAAGCTGAATAAGCCACTCGTGATGACTATTCATTTAAGCCCGGATGACTCTATTGCTGTCGACTTCGAGAAAGAATTCTTGAGCAAACTAAAAAGAGTGGTCAAGGATGTGAAAATTACATACGAGCTGCCGAAAGATCCGGGACCTTCAGGGCATGAAGATCCCAATTACGGACTTATCACTTATGACTATGGAGGCGGCCGTCTTTCCAGCCATGATGTAGGAGCTCGCCGAGCTCTTGAAGTTCTGCATTTCCTGACGGGAGCAAATTTGGAAGGAGAAGTCGATTCGCCTTACCCCGGACACCCCATAAAAGCCGATGCCGGAAATTACAGAGTATTGTTTTATGTACTTATGCCGGTCTGCGTAATATTGCTCTGGGTCGGTTCGCAGAAAATACTGAAATGCAGGAGATAGAGGTGGAAATGTTTGCAGGGATGAGCATCAGGAAGTGGCGGATGCCGGTGTCCGCTTTGATACTGCTGGCGGTGTCATGGCCGGGATTCTTGCCTGCACCTAACAACAGCTCTCTGGCGGCTGGCAATTCATACAAAGAGGACTTTGAGAAAGAGAAAGTCGGCGGTGAACCAAAGGCTTTCGCTTCTCTGGTCGGCGATTGGTACGTGACAGACGACAAGGGCGCCAAGGTATATTCTGTGGACGGCCGAAAATGGTCTAAAGGCAAAGTCGCCTCCGGTGTGGCGGATAAATCGCGAGCGATTTACGGTGACCGGTATGCCGAATTTCTAGACCGAGTGCAAGCCTTCGCCTATTTCCCTCTCACCATCTACAAGCCGGTCGACAATTTTAAAAACGGCGAGATTTCCTTTCGATTCAAGGGAATGGCCGGGCGGATTGACCAGTGCGCAGGTATTGCTTTCAATATCAAACCCAATGGTGATTACCTCATTTTTAGAGCTAATTGCCTGGAAAATAATATCGTCCTGTGGAAATACGTGCAGGGTAAGCGCAGCCCGGTCAAATGGGCCTATCGCATTACTACTCCGCCGGGCCAGTGGTTTACCTTGACGATGAACGTGCGCGGAAAGAAAATATTGGGAAGCCTGAACGGCAAACAAGTTTTTGAGTTTGAAAATCCCGATCCGATTGATGGAAAAGTAGGATTGTGGTCAAAGGCAGACAGCGTAGTGTATTTTGATGATTTTTCGGTGAAAAAAGAATGATTGCAGCGCCGTCCAAAAGATTCGCCACGGGGATAGCATCTCTTGTATTTGCGCTGGCGATGAGCTCTTGCAGCAAGGAGAAAGAGCCGATCGTAGTTATTGTCGATCCTCCCAAAGTGACAATCGACAAGAAAAAATTCGAAACGAAGAGCAAAGAACTGGCTGCCTCTGATCACGACATTGCTCAAACAGACTGGCTATTCAGTATCGAGCCGGAAATCGATTTTGCCGTCAAGGACGAAAAGAAACAGAAGGATGGATTCCACATCTGGATTCAGGTTACAGGTGTGAAATTGAAATTGGGTCTACCGATCAAAACCACCATTGCTGACGACGCGCCGAAGTACGTAGTGGAGCATGAAAAAGGGCATGTGAAGATTTGCACTCGCATCTATAAAGATGCCCGTGCTTTTGCGCAAGCGTCAGCCCAAGCGGTTTTAGGCAAGACTGTGGAAGGCTTTGGCAGCGACAAGAAATTGGCGCTCAGCAATGCTTTGCAAATGATCGGTCAAGATATTGCCGCTCCTTACAGGGTAAGCACCGTTGCCTTCGCCGATGCCGTTTCTTCAAACTACGACCAACTGTGTGAGAAAGAGGATCGCAAAGAGTTAGTGGATAAGACTATTGAAGAAGCTTTCGAAGCTGTGAAGGGTGCCGATAAGCAGCAATCTCAGTCCGAGTCGAAAGCCGCGGAGCCTCGGAATAAAGAAGGTGCTCAAACGCAAGATGCGAATAGCGATTCTGCACAAGACCTGCAATCGAGAGCCAGACAAAAATAATCGCTAGAATTTGACCGATAGATATATCTATAGACAGCGAAAGAGCCAGGTACGCCTGGCTCTTTTACCGTCCCGAGTTAGGGGATCATCGTTGTGCGTTTGGTGAGTTAAGTCCTTATTTCTTTATGTGTCCTTCTTTTGTGGGTGTCGCTACGTTGGCCATTTCCACTCTGAAGCGGATATAGGCAGCAACACCGTTTTGCAGGTAGGTCGGGGGCATGATTCCACTTGCAGGTGCACCAGATGTGTACGGGAAATTGAGTCCTGTGATGCCTGGTTCTGCAAAGTCGTCTAGGCGATAGACCGGTAGCGGTGTGGTGGCTACGGTGCCGCCTTTCTTGTGGCTGGCTCCGGATCCCATCGCTCCGAATTCTCCCAGTTTTGCCGTTCCGTTCGCGCCGTTCATTGCGATTGCGGAATCAGGCAAAGTTTCGGGCAAGCAAGCGATCCATTTTTCTCCGACGACCGAGGCCAAACTGCTGCCTGCGGGTACTGGAAGCGGTTGACCGGCGTGCTGTCCACCGAATACTTCACCCCACTTGCGGCTTTGATCTTTCATGTAGAGAGCCCAGGGTGAAGTTTTGCTGCCTGAAGTGGCATCGATTTCGTCCATGGCATCGCCGCATTCCATATAAAGCTGATTTTCGGAAATTGCCAGGTAAGGCTCTTTCGTTGCAGCGGCTGTGGCCAGAGCGATATTGCCGTTGGCGTCGATAGCCCATTTGTAGACCAGGTTGGATTTGAATTTCCCTCCAGGGATTCCTGCACCGTTGACCATTGCAACTACAGAGTCGATGTTCACTTTGTGTCCACCGAGTCTCAGCCAGTCATAAACTGCTGCTGCCAGACCGTTAGCCGGAGGGAGTGTCGCAGAGCCGAGCGATGTGTCGGAAACGAGAGTACCTGTCGAGCCTGGTCCGTTGTAGTCTCCTCCCTTGGGTGACAAGATGTCCGCGGGGTTGGTGTTATTGGTCAATTGAGATTGGTTGAACCAATCGGCTGGTCTGTCGATCGAAGCTGGAACTTGCCCGTCTACGCCCGGTTCGAAAATTGCCATACCTGGAGCAACCTTCGGATCTGTATTACAGAATGACTGAGCGCATGCTACCGAGTGCGTTATTCCGGCTGGTTTCGACTTGTCGCCGTTTTTGAACAGCTTTTGGTCGGCTTCAGCCATGACTACGCCTGGAATGCAGTACGGCAACGGCAGTGTGGTCTTGAATTTCTTCGCGTCGATCAACTTGAGTGTCGCTCCCGTTCCGGAGAACACAAAGTCTTTGCCGTTATAAGGGTAGTTCGTGTACGACATGTATTTGCCGTTCTGAGTCGGCGAGCTGCCGATGGATGCCTTCGCGTTCGGAACTGGCACGCCTACGGTAGTTTCGCTGCCGTCTTGCACGCAACCGAGAGTCAATTTCAGCGATCCGTTGACATAAGCCGAATCGTTTTGTCTCAGGTCGTTCTGTTTGTATGCTTGTTCGGCACTGGTGTACGGAGTGACGAGATTGCCCTGGATGTCTTTGGCATTCGGATCTCCGCCTGGCAGGATCGCATTCGAAAGAAGGTTGTTCAAAGAGTCTTTGGCCTTCATTGCCGCAGCGTAGTCCTGGTCCGCCAGCAGTCTCCATGTGGCCATGGAGTTCGGGTTGCCGGTGGCTTTCGAGATTTCGTCTTCCAAGATCATGTCCAGACGAATAGTCGCCAGAATCGTATTCATGCTGTATACGTTCTGGAATAAACCATCTGGTGCTTTAGTCATAACGCCAGTCGGCGCATAGTCGGACAAGCTAATCCATCCGAAGTGGTCGTTTTTGAGGACGATACGTCCGATATCTTTGGCTGCTGCAAGCGATGCAGCTTCTATAGCAGTTTTCTGTTCCTGATTGCCGCCTAATAGCCTGGTGTAGGCTAAAGCGAACAGGAGCAGTGCCAACAGCAAACCGCCGCAGATTGCGCCGACTAGCGCAATCATGTTGCCGCGCTGCCGTCTGCCTTGCGGCATCGCTGGCAAATGGCCCCTCTTAGTTTTTCGCATTTGTCATCACCTGTTGAGTTTGGTTGGTGAAAAATTGGTCCGAGTATTAAGGTTGAATCGCTTTTAAACGATGGCAGCAATCTGGTGTAAAAAGGCCTGACTTCCGCCGCATGCTACAAGCTTAACTTTCGCTCACTCGCGCTGTCAAGAATCCCCCGCGAGGGGGAGAGCTCCATTTGGTAAGGGTTTTGGGGTTTTGAGCTAGCCCCAAAAATCGACTTTTTCGACAAATTTTGGCTATACGACTGCGTCTTGATCAATTCATATCCGGGACCGTTCTCTGAAAGACTGGCGGGTATGAGGATTTTAGATTTTCGCATCTACCCGTTTTGGGGGAGCCGAAACGCGATTTAGAAGCAAAAAGTTTTTCTCTTGTCCGTTTTCGTACCAAAACTGAAAGCCCACTGAAAGAAGAGAGCGCGGCATTCGACCGGTGGGAAAGAATTGAAAAAGATATTTGTGCTAGAAACAGCTTATGCGATTTTGTGCTCACGCCCTATTCTTGCCGACGTTTCTTTTCATTGTCTCCCAGATAGTGTCCGTCTGCGGTGCTTTTGAAACGCTGGCGGCCTTTGA
>JAIETE010000005.1 GCA_019745505.1 Candidatus Obscuribacterales bacterium
GCGCTATGAACATCGAAAATGAAAAAATACAACGCCAGGAACAGCGCGCAAAGCACTGCACGCACACAATCAAGCGTGCGAACACGAAGGAGATTTTGCTCCATTTAGCGTTCCTCAGTTTAAGGCAGACGACCGGGCGGGTCGCGCAAGGGTAATCGGCAAGGATAAGAAAAGCCGCTGTAACAGGGCTTCTCGGGCGGACATATAGATCGGCGAGTTCGGTTTTACTAAGGTTCGGGCAAGGTAGATTTTAGTAGTCCGAGTCCTCCAATTTATTGATTTTCGCGCCCATTGTCAAGCGGACTTAATGTTGCGCCCTTGCTCATACTGGCTGCATGGCTTTTTACAAGATCTAGGATTTAAACCAATTTCTATGACAAGAACTGTAAGAAATGAGGTGCGGAAGTTGGATCGAGCAGTTCAAGAGCGTACCATTATGAGTCTAGACGCTCCTTCTAAGGCGGACGAATCATATGTGTGGGCTGATTGCTATCACGGGCACTCCTGGATCAGCCTATGACGTCTTTTTCGGCTTGATGAACCTGCAACATCGAGGACAAGACGGGGCGGGCATTCTTACTATCGACACAAAGAAGAGAGGCAACTTTCACCTGACAAAGGGAAGCGGTCTGGTTGAAAACGTCTTTTCCGAGCGCTCCTTCAAGACTCTGACAGGACACGCAGCGCTCGGGCACTCTCGCTATGCCACTGTCGGTCGCAACGATCCAAACATGCTGCAGCCTTTCCTCGACTATGACAGAGGGCTCGGGCTGGGTCACAACGGCAATATAGTCAATTTTTACAAGCTCCGGGAGGAGCTCTACCACTCGAAGACTCGCAAGCCCGCCTGGGTTGAGTCCGATTCAGAGCTCATGCTCAAGCTGCTTTGCGATGAGTTGGAGCCCGGCCCGATCGATTTCAAAAATGCCCAAGGTGCCGTAAAGCGGTTGATGTCTAAGCTTGTCGGCAGCTATTCAGTTATATGCCTGACCGGCGAAGGAGACATTTTCGGCTTCCGCGATCCGGACGGCATCCGTCCTCTCTGCCTGGGACGTCGTGTTCAGGAAGACGGCAGCACCGTATATGCAATGGCCAGCGAATCGATCGCTCTTAACTTCCTCGGCTTCACCGATGTAGAAGATGTTCAAACCGGTGAGCTTGTTTATATATCCAAAAACGGAGTGCTAGAACGCAAAATCATCAGGCAAGATTCGATTTCTCCTTGCATGTTCGAATGGGTCTATTTTGCGCGCGTCGAATCGGAAATAGATGAGACTTCGGTCTACAACGCCAGATTCAAATTGGGTCAGGTCCTGGCACGCCAACTGAAAAAACAGAACGTGCATGCGGACGTAGTCGTTCCGGTTCCTGAAACAAGTCGAGTTTCTGCGATTGCTGTTGCCGAAACGATGGGCATTCCATTTAGAGAACTTCTGATCAAGAACAGATACGTCAACCGGACATTCATCCTTGACGATCAAGAAAGCCGACAGGAAGCGATTCGGCGCAAGCTATTTCCGATCGGTCCGGAATTCGAAAATAAGAGCTGCCTGATTGTCGATGACAGCATCGTGCGCGGCAACACATCCATGCAGATTGTAAAACTGATTCGCATGGCCGGCGCTAAAGACGTGACCCTGCTTTCCACTTGCCCGCCGCTCGTCAGTCCTTGCTACTACGGCATCGACTTTCCCAGCGCCAAAGAACTGGTGGCGCACGATCGCACCAATGACGAGATTGCGGAAATTCTTGGAGTCGACAGAGTGATTTTCCAGACAATCGAAGGATTGAAAGAAGCGCTGGAAAGCGAAACTTTATGCATGGGATGCTTGACCGGCCAATATCCCACCGATATTTCCTCGGGGCGCGATTTTGAAGCGATGCGCACGAGAGACAGAGAGTCAGTAGTGAAAAAATCATCGTGTTGAGAAACAACTGAGATCATCAGAGGAAACAGAAGTGGGAGCGACAAAACAAAAAAATCCGAGTGGGCTGGAACTAATCTACGAAGGATCAGTCAAGCGCGTTTTCAAAACCCACGAAAAACCGGATCGCCTCTTCTTCCACTTCACCGATGATTATTCCGTCTTCGATTGGGGCAAAATGCCGGACACAATCGAAAACAAAGGTCGCGCCCTGGCAAGAATGGGCGCGTTCTTTTTCGAGCAACTGGGCGCCCCGGAAATCTATCAGCGACTGAAAGGCAGTCGGCACCTGGAGCGCTTCGACAAGACATTCCTGGATGCGAGATTCAAACATCCAGTTTTCGAGGGCGTTTGCGGAGTCGTCAATTTTGGATTGCCGCATCACTTCAAAGATTTGCTCGAAACGGACGGCAAAGATACTTCACTTGTAGATTCAATCCTCGGCGCTACGCCTCTGATGGAAGTGCTGTCCGCACGGGTGGACAGGCCGGAATTGCATCAAATTGATGGACAGCCCACCTATTTCTATCCGCATACGCAAGCACAAAAAACTGCACAAACGAGCGGCCGACGTTTGGTGCCTCTGGAAATCGTTTTCCGCTTTGGCATGCCTGCAGGCAGTTCGCTCAAAGAGAGGCTGGAAAAAAATCCTGACTATGCAAGGCAGCTGGGACTAAAAACTCAACCTCAAGAAGGGGATTGGCTGGAGCGCCCAGTCATCGAATTTTTCACAAAATTGGAGCCCAAAGACAGGTTGCTTTCCACACAGGAAGCCGCGCACATCTCAGGCTTGAATTCATTCGAATTCGAATACCTGACAGAGATGTCATTTCAGGCGGCTCTTGCTCTCTATGTTCTCTTTGCTGAAAAGGGAATCGAATTGTGGGACGGCAAGTTCGAGATGATTATTGACTACGGCGCCCACAAAGACTCCGCCGATGGCGGCAATTCGGCAGGAGGCATCTTGCTTCTGGCAGACAGTGTCGGTCCTGATGAACTGAGATTGATCTACAAAGGCGTGCATCTCTCCAAGGAGATGATCCGCCGCATCTATCGCGGAACGCCGTGGGAAGAATCGCTCAAAAAAGCACAGTTAATGGCCAAAGGCAGGGGCGTTGCCGATTGGAAAGGCATTGCCCTTTCCGAGCTGAAGTCAGCGCCGGAGCGTCTTGCCGGAGACGAGAAAGCCTCAATCGACAAGCTGTACGGAACTCTGGCGAATCATCTGATTGGAGAGGCGGTCTTTAAAGATCACCCGACATTGGATCAATTCGTCGACGGGCTGCCAGCAAAATTGAAAGGTGACCCGGCGCCTCGAGGTGACAAGTAAGTCGACATGGCAAACGGGAAACTTGACAGCAAAATAAACATCTTGGTTGTGGGCGGCGGCGGTCGCGAACACGCACTTTGCTGGAAGATCGCACAGAGCCGATTCGCCGGCAAAATTTACTGTGCTCCAGGCAATGGCGGCACGGCGCAAGACGAGCGCATAACCAATGTGAATCTGTCTTCTGACGACTTCGCCGGATTGAGTGAATTCGCCTCGAACAACCAGGTCGATTTCGTTGTCATCGGACCGGACAACCCGCTTGCCGACGGCATCGTCGATTACATGCAAGCAAGAGGTCTGACCGTTTTCGGGCCCAAGAAAGAAGCAGCAAAATTAGAGTGGAGCAAAGCCCACTCCAAACAATTCATGCTGCAGCACCAAATTCCTACCGCTCGATTCTCCGTTGTCACTGATTTCGAATCCGCTCGAGAATTTGTCAGGCAAAACGAATGGGCGCGCGTCATCAAAGCAGACGGTCTGGCACTGGGCAAGGGGGTTTTCGTTTGCAACAGCGAAAGCGAGGCGGTGGAGGCCCTGACTGCAATTTTCAAAGAAGGCAGATTCGGAGATGCCGGCTCTACAGTGGTCATCGAAGAAAAACTGATAGGCGAAGAATTGTCGCTTTTGCTGCTCATCGACGGCAAGTGCGTGATGCCGCTTTCAGCCTGCCAGGATCACAAACGGCGATTCGACGGAGACAAAGGCCCAAACACGGGTGGCATGGGCGCCTACTCGCCGGTGCGCCTGTTCGAAAAACATAAGAATGAAATCAATGCGCTAGTAATCAAACCGATCGAGGAAGCATTGCGCAACGGCTCTCTGGAATTCAGAGGTATTCTTTTCGCCGGCATCCTCGTAGGTGTTCCGGCGGCGAACCAGAGCGAGCAGGCTTCAGACCCTTCGCCTTTCGTTCTGGAATTCAATGCCCGCTTCGGCGACCCTGAGACCCAAGCACTGATGCCCCGACTGAAGTCGGATCTTCTAGCTCTTCTCTGGGCCGGCGCCAACGGCACTCTTGATGCCGAAAGAATCGAATGGCTCGACCAGGCTGCAGTTTGTGTAGTGCTGTCAGGTGAAAAATATCCGGAGTCTTCATCTAAAGGAAAAGAGATTGAAGTCGGTACATTGCCCCCTCACTCTTTTCTCTTTCATGCTGGCACGAAGCTGCTCGACGGCAAACTGGTTACCAACGGCGGCAGAGTTTTAGCACTGACGGCACTTGGTGAAAGCATCGAGCAAGCCCGCGAAAATGCCTATAAAGCCATAAAGCAGGTCAAGTTCGCCGACATGGACTGCCGTTCAGATATTGCCCTTCGGGAGGTCGGCCAATGTCTATCAACATAGCCGTTCTGGCCTCAGGCAGAGGCTCGAATCTCGAAGCGATCCTTGATGCAGTGGCAAGCGGAAAGCTTGATGCCAGAGTAAAACTCGTGCTCGTCAACGTACCTGGAGCGGGCGCTGTCGACATTGCAACAAAGCACGGTGTGGCAACAGCAGTAGTTCCCAATGCCGGACTGACTCGAAAAGAACACGAAGCGAAAGTAATCGAAGAGCTGAAAAAGCACGACCTGGATTTCATCGTGCTGGCAGGATATATGCGGGTTCTTTCTTCCGGCTTTCTGGCCGAATTCAAAGATCCTCGCGGCTTCTTCAAAGTGATCAATATCCACCCCTCGCTTCTGCCTGCTTTCCCAGGCACAAGAGGGTATGAAGAAGCTTTTGAATACGGTGTGAAAGTAGCCGGAGTGACTGTTCACCTAGTAGACGAGAAAGTCGATCATGGTCCGATTCTGGCGCAAGCGACATTCAATCGAGAAGCCGACGACACAATCGAAAGTTTCAAAGCACGCGGGCTGCGTATCGAGCACGAGCTCTATCCGCAGGTTTTGCAGAACATCGCCAGAGAAGGGGTCACATACTTCAAACGCTTGAGGAATGATGACGCCGAGGCGCACCAAAATCAGGGCACAGACAGGGAGACTGCCAGGAGATGACGCAAGGAGCAAAGTACAGAGAAAACGAGCATGTACTGGAGGTCTCCAAAACTGCCACCATTTGCGTTGCAGTGATATCGGAGGCCGAGCACCAATCGTTCCCGCTCTACTGGTTGTTGGTAGATAAGGACTCGCTTGCGGACGGCAAGATTCCCGCCAAGATGCAAAAGGATATTAGCGACGTTCTTGCGGATTCACTCTGGCAGGAAGTCCTGACCGCCTCACCGGAAGATCGCTCTGAATGGCTGGAGCGCTTTGCCCGGGAAGGCTACAAGCACTTCGCCGAACGCCAATTCCTGCCGGGTGTGACAGACAACCTGGCGCACACGGTCGAAGAAGCACTCAGGCTCAAGGGCTTGAATGAGATAGTCAAAGTAGCTTCCGGCAGAGGCTTTCTTTTCAAAGAGAAATCCGGAGACGCCAAAGCGATTTCGGATGCTCTCATATACAAAGAATATCATCCGCTCACCGACCGTTTCATCGTTCATGAAACAGCTGGTGACGCCCTGGGTCTGCTGAAATTCCCGCATGTTGTCCTGCCGGAAACGCCTAAGGTTGAAAACGTCAGTCTGGAATTGTCGGATGAGAAATTAGAATCCTTGAGCAAGGAGAGATTGCTCGCGCTCAATCTCGAAGAGATGAAAGCGATCAGGCATTATTACAGGCTCGACAAAACAAAGGCCGACAGAAAAGACCGCGGTCTGCCCGATATGCCTACTGATGTCGAACTGGAAGTGCTGGCGCAGACCTGGTCGGAGCATTGCAAGCATAAAATCTTCAATGCCAAGATTACTCATATCGATAACAGCAAACCGCGAGAACTGAGGACAGAGACAATCACCAGTCTCTACAAGACCTATATAAAGGCGGCAACGAAGAAACTCTCCCAGTGGAGAAAGGATTTGCTTTCCGTTTTCGAAGACAATGCCGGCGTCGTCAAATGGGACTCTGAAACCGCCGTCTGCTTCAAAGTGGAGACACACAATTCCCCGTCCGCGCTCGAGCCCTATGGCGGTGCCCTGACCGGCATCCTGGGAGTCAACAGAGATATTCTTGGTACGGGTCTTGGAGCCAAGCCGCTTTTCAATACCGACATATTCTGCTTCGCTTATCCAGCATCTTCCTTGCCGCAGCGTCCTAAACTTTTGCCTGCAAAAGCTATTCTGGACGGCGTGCGAAAAGGCGTAGAAGACGGGGGCAACAAGAGCGGCATACCGACGGTGAATGGAGCGATCTATTTCGATCCCGGATACCGAGCGAAACCACTGGTATTCTGCGGCACGGGCGGTTTGCTTCCTCTGCATATCAAGGTCGGCAATGAAAATCGCGATGCTGTGAAAAAACATACTCGCGCCGGCGACTTTATTGTCATGGCCGGAGGTCGCGTAGGAAAAGACGGCATACATGGAGCAACATTCTCTTCGGAATCGCTGAATGAAGGCTCGCCCATGTCCGCCGTGCAAATTGGCGATCCTTTCACCCAGAAGCGCCTCATGGACTTTGTCATCGATGCCCGTGATGCCGGCTTGATTACCGGCATTACCGACAATGGTGCCGGCGGTTTGTCATCATCTGTCGGCGAAATGGCCAATATCACCGGCGGTGCGCTCATACACCTGGACAGAGTACCGACCAAATATCCGGGCCTTGCGGATTGGGAAGTCGTGGTCTCCGAATCGCAAGAGCGCATGACGATTTCAACCAATGACTTCGACGGAATCAGGAAGCTTGCCGACAAACACAATGTCGAAGTGAGCAATATCGGCGAGTTTACAAACAAAGGTTATTTCGAAGTTCAAAACAACGGCAGGACGGTAGCCTTACTGGATCTGGAATTCCTGCATGACGGGTGCCCGCTGCTCTCATTGGAATCACAGTGGAGTCCGGCGCAAATTACCATGAAGACCGGCAAACAGCCGGAGCATCTTGGACGAGTGCTGCTGCAGCTGCTCAAGCATCCCAATATCTGTTCGAGAGAACCTGTCATCAGGCAATACGATCATGAGGTGAGAGGGCAGAGCGTCATCAAACCGCTCATGGGTCCCTCCCAAAAAGCCCCATGCGATGCAGCTGTTTTGCTGCCTCGGCTCACTGCTGATCTCGACCATGCACCGGCGCTGGCAGTCTCCAATGGCTTATGCCCTCGCTTGAGCGAGCATGATCCATATTTGATGGCCCAGTGCGCAGTAGACGAGGCAATCAGAAACGCCGTATGCGTCGGCGCCGATCCCGACACTTTATCTCTGCTCGACAATTTCTGCTGGCCAGACCCGGTCTACAGCGACAATAACCCACAGGGCAAGCGACATCTGGCCGAATTGGTACGCTGCTGCCAGGGTCTCTATGATGCGGTAGTAGCTTACGGCGCACCGCTCATCTCCGGCAAAGACAGTATGAAGAACAACTTCGATGACGGAGCCCTCAAACTGGCCATCCCGCCTACCCTTTTGATTTCGTGCATGGGTCGAGTTCCCGAAGCTCGCTTCGCGCGTTCTATGGAATTCAAGAAAGCAGGCGATCTAATCTATGTATTGAGCGCCGGCGTACTCGGTCTGGCAGCCAGCCACTATGAAGAATTCAATGGCTGGCAGTCGATAATGCTGCCTGAATTGGACCTCGATCGCGCACCAACTATGTATAGAAGATTGCATACGGCGATCAAGAGTGGCTGGATCCACTCCGCCCATGATATTTCAGAAGGCGGCTTGGCAGCCTGTGTCGCCGAGTCGGTGATCGGCTCCAGAAATGGAGCAGCACTGGATATCGGTGATTATCATAAGTATCTGGCTGACCTCTACGAAGAGCGCGGCACACAAGCATTCAGATCCTGGGACTTTGTCACCAGAGCCGATGCACTGCTGTTCGGCGAAGGACCCGGGCACATCGTCGTCTCGATCAACCGCGATCACAAAGCTGATTTCGAGCGGCATTTCGATGGTCTTACAGTAATCAAAATCGGCGAAGTGATTGCCGATCAAATGCTCAATATAGTCGACAGCGAAATGAAATCAGAGCCGAAAGATTTGATCAGCCTCAGCACGCAGGCGATGAAAACAGCGTGGGAAACGGCACTTCCATTTGATTAAGGCAGGACGTAATCGATGAAACCAACAGCAATAGTCTTGACGGGAGACGGTATCAACTGCGGCGACGAAACTTCATTCGCTCTGCAATTAGCCGGCTTCGACCCTTTGCTGACGCACACAAGCGATCTGCTGGGCAATCCTAAATTGCTCAAGGACGCGCAGCTTCTCGCTCTGCCCGGAGGCTTTTCATTCGGCGATGAAATCGCCTCCGGAAAAGTGCTGGCTATAAAGCTCGAAGCAGCGCTCAAAGAGAGCCTGAAAGAATTTGTCAGCGAAGGCAAGCTGGTGATTGGCATTTGCAACGGGTTTCAATGCCTGGTGCAAATGGGTCTTTTGCCGGAGACGCAAGAGGATGGCGTAAGACTGGCCAGCCTCTCGCGCAACAGCGGCAAGAAATTCATCAACAGATGGGTGCAACTGTCAGTCGACTCGAAAGTATCTTGCCCCTGGCTGGAAGGGCTGACTGAATTCGACTTGCCTATCCGCCATGGAGAAGGTCGTCTGTCTCCCGCCAAAGACTCCGAAGACTCTGTAAAAAAGCAGGCACCGCTGAGATATTCAATAGAAATCAACGGCAGCTTCGATCGTATTTCGGGACTGACCAACGCAAAAGGAAATGTTTTCGGACTGATGCCTCACCCGGAAGCTTTTGTTCGCTGGACCCAGCATCCAAGCTGGACGAGACTGACCACATTGCCTGAAAAATCGCCTCCCGGTCTCAAAATTTTTCAGAACGCTCATACTATGGTGGCAAACTAATGGAACCAAAAACATACGCTCAAGCCGGTGTTGACGTTTTGAAGGCCGAAGCTTTTGTGACAAGGCTGAAGCGCCTTTCCAGACGAGACGACCACCAAAGACTCTGGCCGGCGGCGGGCGGTTATGCAGCCGTCTATCCGGTCGACGAGCGCACTGCTATGGCTCTCACGACCGATGGTGTGGGAACAAAACTGCTGATCGCGCTGGAACTCAAACAGATGAGCACCATCGGCATCGACCTGGTGGCTATGTGCGCAAACGACCTCGTCTGCGTCGGCGCACGCCCGGTCGCATTTCTCGATTACTACGCGGTTGGAAAGCTGGTGGATGAAGATGCCGACCAGATCATGCAGGGCATAGTCGAAGGTTGCGACCAGGCCGGCTTATTACTCGTGGGTGGTGAGACTGCCGAGATGCCGGACTTGTACAAAGGCGGACATTTCGATATGGCCGGTTTTGCAGTCGGTCTGGTGACGAAAGAAAAACTGATCACCGGCGACAAAATCAAGAAAGGACAGCAAGTAGTCGGTATCGGCTCATCAGGCATTCACTCCAACGGCTTGTCGCTGGCATCGAAATTAGTAGGGCAAGATCGAAATTTGAAAGAAAAACTGCTCACACCGACTCTGATTTATACAAAGCCGGTCAACGAAATTCTCGATAAAAAGCCGGAGGCAATTACCGGCGTCGCACACATAACCGGCGGCGGCTGGAGAAACATGCTCAGGCTCTCCAAAGAGGTTGGCTATAAGCTGACCAGCCTCCTGCCGGTGCCGGAAATATTCCAGTATCTTGGGCGCGGCATTGAGCCCGATGAAATGTACAAAACATTCAATATGGGCATGGGCATGACAGTCACCACTGAAGGTGATGCAGACTTGATTATCAAAACATTCAAAGAATACGGCTTTACAGCACAAGTAGTGGGAGAAGTTACGGACAGTCGCGGTGAGTTGGTCATCGACGGCGTTGGCGCACGCGGTGGCGCAATCAACTTGAAGGAGTAAGAACATGGTCAATGCGCTAATCAGCGTTTCCGACAAAACCGGGTTGGAGAAGTTTCTCAAGGAACTGAAGGAGCTCGGAGAGCTGAATATCATTGCGACATCCAGCACATATACGTACATTAAGGAGATCGGCATCGACTGCAATAAGGTCGAAGATTTGACCCAGTTTCCCGAAATTCTGGGTGGCCGCGTAAAAACACTGCACCCCAAGGTTTTTGCCGGAATTCTCTATAGAGACAAGGAAGAAGACGGCAAGGTTCTGAAAGACATCGGAGTAAAACCGCTCGATCTGGTAGTCGTCAACCTCTATCCTTTCGAGAAGAAATTGCAAGAAGGACTGCCGCCCGAGAAGATGGTCGAGCAAATCGACATCGGCGGTCCATCGCTTATCCGTGCGGCAGCCAAAAATCACAAATATCTGGCGATCGCCTGCCAACCGGAACAATACGATTCCATCATCGCATCGATGAAAGCCAATCAGGGCAAAATTACCGACGAACTGCGCAAAGAGCTCTGTTTTGCGGCATTCACTCGCACAGCCGAATACGACCGGCAAATTTCCAATTACTTCGCAAAACAACAAGCGCTGGTCAAGGCGGCCAGTGCAAAAGCGGGCGAAGCCTGCTCCCAAGCAGAGGCTTTGCCGCCCTCAGTAACATTGAACCTGTCGCAATTCCAATCGCTCAGATACGGTGAAAACCCGCATCAGGCAGCGGTCTGGTATTCCGATTCGAGATGCGGCAAGACGGAAGAGAGCTTCCCTCCCTTCCTGCAACTGCAAGGAAAGGAAATGTCATCCAACAATATCACCGACACCTATTGTCTGGTTCGCATATTGCGAGACGCCGGCAACCCTGCCGCATGCATCATCAAGCACAACAATCCGTGCGGCGTGGCGATCGGAAAAACACTGGACGAAGCATTCGAAAAAGCCTACTCGACAGATCCGGTTTCGGCGTTCGGCGGCATTTACGGTTTTACCGCAAAACTCACAGAAGACCTGGCTCGCAAGATCGTAGAAGGATTTGTCGAAATCGTTGCCGCGCCGGATTTCGAAGAGGGAGCATTGAAAGTGCTTTCCAGCAAGAAAAACATTCGCGTCTTGAAATTCAAACAGAATGTGCTCTCTCCCCAAGCCCACGACGCTTGGACGGCTAAATATCTGCAAGACTTCGGCTGGATTATCGAAAAGGACACCGAACCGCCGGTCACCGGAGAGAAATTCCAGAAAGTTTCCGGAACCGGTTGCGATGAGCTTCTCGGCGATGCTCAATTTGCCTGGTCCGTGGTGAAACACCTGACGTCCAATGCAATATTCATTGCCAAAGACGGAAAATCGCTGGGATTCGGCATCGGACAAACAAGCCGCATCGCCTCGGTAAAAATAGCGCTGGAACAAGCCGGCGATTCTGCTCGCGGTGCGGTTCTGGCCAGTGATGCCTTCTTCCCGGCAACGGACAATATCGATGCTTGCAAGGAAGCCGGCATCAAATTGATTGTCCAGCCGGGCGGCAGCATCAAAGATAAAGAGGTCATCGAAGCTTGCGAGAAGGCAGGCATTACGATGCTCTTCACCGGGCAACGCTGCTTCAAGCATTAGAATGAGGGACAAGAAATGAAAAAGCCTGTCGTCGGCATCGTAATGGGAAGCAAATCCGATTACGAGACATTTAAACACGGCGAGCAAATTCTGATCGATTTCGACGTCCCTTATGAGATCTCAGTCAAGAGCGCGCACCGCATGCCCAAGGAGATGTTCGAATACGCCACTACCGCTGAAGAGCGGGGGCTGAAAGTGATCATAGCCGGAGCAGGCGGTGCCGCTCATTTGCCGGGCATGGTTTCGGCACTGACACCACTGCCGGTACTGGGTGTTCCAATGGAATCTCGAGTGCTCAAGGGCGTAGACAGCTTGCTTTCTATCGTGCAGATGCCTTCCGGTATTCCCACGGCAACCTTTGCAATCGGGCAAGCGGGAGCTGTAAATGCCGCACTCTTTGCTGTTCAAATTCTGGCGCTCGATGACGAGAGCCTGCTTTCAGCCCTCAAGAAATACAGAGAAAGACTTGCCGATGACGCTCGCGCAGGCGACGTCGTGGTGAAAGAAAAACTGATTGCAAAAAAAGCGTAAGAGCGAAAGCGAAAGGCAAAAACAGATGGCGACAGTTGGTATTCTCGGCGGCGGACAATTGGGCATGCTTCTTGCCGAAAGCATTTACAGGTACGGCGGGACCGTTGCAGTCTACGACCCGGACGCCAATGCGCCTGCTCACAGATTGGCGGCACGCTCCTTCACCAAACCGTTTACAGATGCTGATTCGCTGCGACAATTCTTCGATCATTGTGATGTAGTCACTTATGAATTCGAAAATGTCGAAAGCGCACCGCTGTATTCTCTGGCTAAAGTGAAACCGATTCTGCCCAGTGTAAAAGTCCTGGCTACCTGCCAAGATCGAATTCAGGAGAAAGAGTTTCTCAAAGAGAATAAGCTTCCCCATGCCTGTTTCGCAACGGCCAAAACCGTTGCCGAACTCGACCAGCAAGCGCGCGCATTTCAAATGCCTTTTATTATCAAGACCGCTCGCGGCGGATATGACGGGAAGGGGCAATGGCTCATCAATAACAGCGAAGAATTGGACACGTTGCTCGACGACACCGATTTGCTCAAGCATGAAGGCAGCGGTTTTGTCATTGAAGCAGTTATCGATATCGCCATGGAAGTGAGCTGCATTGTTGTTCGCAATCCGGCAAACAAAGACTACGTCTACCCGGTGTTCGAAAACATTCACAAGAATCACATCCTGGATTTCACAATCTTCCCGGCACGCTTACCGCTTGAAGTTGCAGACAAGCTTCAAGACATTGCCCTGGCGACGGCAAAGAGAATGGATGTTAACGGGCTGCTTTGCATTGAGTTTTTCCTGGCCAAACGCCGTTCTCCAAATTCCTCCGGCATCACGGTCGGCGAATGGACTATTTACATCAACGAGATGGCGCCGCGTCCACACAATTCCGGACACGTAACGAGAGTAGCGTCCAGTGTCAGCCAATTCGACAGCCTGGCCAGAGTGCTTTTGAACATTCCCATCACCCAACCGAAAGGCCTGGCGGTCGGCTCTTACTGCATGGGAAATCTGCTTGGCGATGTCTATCTGGCGCAAGGGACGAATGGACGAAAGTCTCTCAACTTGCAAGCCCTCGATGCATTTCCCGAAGTGATTGACGTTGTTCTCTACGGCAAGCATGAAGCGCGTGAAAAACGCAAGATGGGTCACTTCGTCGTCCAGAACAGCACGGGCGACGAAGCCTTGTCGTCGGCGCAGAAATTCAGACAAAGCCTCATAAACAGCCGGGCGGAATAAATTTCTACTGCGGCTGATTGATCATGAAGGTGGCAAAACTGTCGAAAAATTCGCGCATTGTTTGAGCATGCGGAGCAAATTCCGGCACCGCATCCAGTGCGGCTTCCATATTCTTGATCCAGGCGTCACGTTCTTTGCGCCCGATTTTGAACGGCATATGTCTCTGGCGCATGCGAGGATGACCTCGCTGCTCGCTGTAAGTTTGGCGACCGCCGGTGCGCTGGATTAGAAAGAGCGCCAGATGCTCTTTGCCAGGGGCCAGGTCTTCCGGGTAAAGCGGTCGCAGCACCGGGTCTTTCTCGACACCGGCATAGAAGTGCTCGACAAGCCTGTAGAAGGGCTCATCCGCACCAATCGCCTTGTATACCATCCCTACGGGGTCAATGACATTCACATTGCGATTATACAGTGCCCGAGCGAGGGGTTAAATCCTGCGTCCTTGTGGGAAGTAAAAGAGTTAAGCGTATAAGAAAGTCTATATAGGCCCAAATAGGAACCTGTTTACGTGTTTCAAAAGTGGCAGCAGTGCATTGAAGCTGCCCGCAAAGAGTGCGAGCAAGAGAACTGGCAGGCGGCTGAGAAGCACCTGGCAACAGCCGTGGACGAGGCGGAGCGCTTCGGATACAACAACACCCGGCTGTGCGAATCCCTCTGCAAACATGCTGAAGCGCTTGCCAATGTCGGTCGAGCAGGCGAAGCGCTGGACGCTCTGGACCGTGCCCTCGGCATCGCCAAGAATGCCTACGGACCGGTCCACCACGAAGTGGCAACAATCCTTACTCAGTTGGGCAGACTGGGCACAATTTACACGCTGGAAGAGGCCGAGAAGAACCTCAAACAAGCGATTTTGGTCTACCGCGAAGTGAGGGATGAGCGCTCGGCAGTGGCAATCGAGCAGCTCGCGCATCTCTACGGGATGCACGGCAGACAGGACGAAGCTGAAAGTTTGCTCCGAGATTTGCTGGAACACCTGGAGACCAATCCTCCGGCCGATCAATCATTGCTCGGACGCACA
Organism: Candidatus Obscuribacterales bacterium; assembly: GCA_019745505.1. Taxonomy (GTDB): domain Bacteria; phylum Cyanobacteriota; class Vampirovibrionia; order Obscuribacterales; family Obscuribacteraceae; genus QKMZ01. Next base: position 14,479 of record JAIETE010000005.1, read on the forward strand.
TTGCTTTCTTTAGGAAATATGTGCATGAGCTATGACGATGACGATGAAGCAGCGGTCCTGATCGAACGGGCTTTGCCGATTCTGAAGGACGACCCCGAATGCTGCCAGCAGGCAGTCGACGCCGCCTCTTCACTGGGCAAGCACTATTTCGGCAAAGAGCAATTCGAGGAAGCCGAAGACGCCTACGACCAAGCGATAGAACTGGCGACGAACCGCCCGCAAGCCTGCGCCAGATACACGGCCGAAGCGCTGGTGCGTTTGTCTCGTCTGCAAACCGTAGTGCACCAGAATTATGAACTTGCCGAAGAATTGCTGGTTCAGGCAATGGACGCATGCGAGGCAGCAGTGCCGCCCTTGTCTGTCAGTCTGGTCAGGGCGGAATACGCACGCCTGGCCCAGAGAACCGGGCAATATGGACGAGTTGAAGCGCTGGACAAGCTGCTGTTTCAAAACTACCGTTCGGTTGTCGACAACTCGCTTGGTGGCGAACCGACCTACGGCTATGAGATGCTGGCAATAAGCCACGGGCAACAGCTGGCCGAATTGCTTTGCAAACAAAAAAAATGGAGGGATGCGGAGGAATATTCTCGCTGGGTAACGAAGATGGCTGAGCGCTACTGCGGTGAGACGGCGCTGTATGCGCTGCAAAGCGCAATCACTCTTGCCACCATATGCAGTGAAACGGGAGAGAGTGCCGAAGCATCGAAAATTTGCGATCGGCTGATTGATTTAGACCGCAGAGACGAAATCGACTGCCTGCTTCTGGCTCGTCTGGTGCCGATTCTTGTCAGAGTCGAAAGGCGAGAACATGCGGAGAGCCTGGTCTCTCATCTGCAGAGCCGCATCGAGAATGCGGCCCTGGACGGCATGCGAGACTACAATGCCTCGGCTTACTATCGCCTGGCCCTGGCGAACAAATTTCTCGGTCGCATGGAAGAAGCCCGCGAACTGATGGCCATTGCCGTTGCCGAGCTGGAGGAAGAAACCGGCACGGAAAGCATTTTTCTTGCGTTTGTATTAGAAGACTGGGCCGACGAACTGAAGGAAGCGGGTGGAGAAGAGATGGCGATCGTGCTCTCTTCAAAAGCTGCAAATATCCGTTCGAAGAGGTAGGAAACTCGCGTGGACGAAAAAACTTCCGACTTTCTGGAGCAACTGTCAAACAAATATCGGCATTGCGACAGCTATCAGGACTCGGGACTGATTCAAACAACTACGATGGTGGCGGACCGCGTAATCAAGTCGCACAATTCATTCAGCACATTCTTCGTAAGACCGGGCCGCTTGAGCATTCACATTTGGTTTGGCGAGGATCAGAGCGGGGAGCCGATCAGCATCATTTACGAAACCGGCAAGGTAATTGCCTTTCGAGATGGAGCCGGGATTCCGGCAATGGAATGCCACTCGTTGAGCAATGCCCTGGCCAAGGCATGCGCAGTGTCCAATTGGACAAGCGACGGCTTTGTGCTTGCTGTTCCGGCACTTCTGGAGAAAGAATTGCGAGACAGCTGCGTCTCCAACTTCTTTGATGCGCGGTGCTTTCTGATTAAGGAAGTCGACTCGAAAGCGCATCTGCGCAGAACCATCGACTCGGTGACGACCGATATCTGGTTTCGCCCGGATCTGACTGTGCACGATGTGGAAGTGCAATCGCAGATGAGCAAGGATGAGTTTCTCGATCAGCATGCAACGATCATCGCCCTGCCGGAAATACGAGAAACCATCGAGCGGGCCAGACAATCCTATCCGAATATTACCGAGATCGTGAAAGAGCAATCCGGCAAAGTGACCAGAAAATCACGGCGAGTCTATTCTCATGTCCTTTTCGATGGGGACATTGATGAATCGGTGTTCGAATTTCCCGCGCAGTAAAAGGCCAAGAATTCTGCAGTTAGTTGGGTAGCAGATCTTTGTATACCTTGGTGACGCTCTCGGTCACCTTGAGCGACTGCTCGCCCTTGCCTCTTTTGAGAGTGGCGATAGATTGCTTGAAGAGCGCATCGGCCTCTGCTTTCTTAGCTGCGTCATCCTGCTTGGCGAGGATTTCGGCCAACGATGCTTGTGCTACTGCAGTATTTTGATCTTTCTTTCCGTAGTGTTTTTCGAACAAGGAAAGCGCGCGGCGGCTGGATGCTTCAGCATCGGCATATTTCTTTTGGTCTAATTGCAGACCGGCTATTACGCTGAGCTCTTTGGCAACCGATTTGCTCTCTTCGTTTGTAGTTCTCTCCCAAATTGTCAATGCACGTTTTGCAAAAGGCTCCGCCTCAGCACTCTTCTTCAGAGCGTGCAGCGAGACAACGATGTTGTCCAGCACGCGAGCGCATTCCTTGTCGTCTTTGCTTTTTGTCTTTTCGACATACTTGAGATAGCGCTCGGATGCTTCCTGGCTCTTTTCGAATTTGTTGGTCTTCAAATAGAGCGTGGCAAGAAAATCCAAGCGCCTCATCAGGATCGGATCTTCTGGAGGCATGATCTTTTCTGCCGCCTTGACGGACAATTCCGACGACGCACAGGCTTCACTGTACTTGCCCAGGTAATCGTAGACAGTGGCTAGATTATTGAGCGTCTTGCCTCGACGAGGATCAGTCTCAGGAAATTTCTCTGCCAGGTCCATCGCCTGTTTGAAATCCTTGAGCGCTGTTTCGTAGTTGCCTCTTTCGAAATTGTCCTTGCCGTGCCTGTGCAGTCCTTCCCAGGTCTGCTCCGGCACTGCCGCACTGACTGCAACTGTGCCGGCGAGCATGCCGACAGCCAGCGCACTGATCATACCGTTGGCGAAATAGCGACGGCTTTTGCGAAATAATTGCATGGTTTTCTTCACTGAGGTGGAATCATGGAAGGACACTCTTTTGCCTTCCCTACGATTTCGGAGTGAGAGCTTGCCGCTCCGTCCCCAAGAGTATCCGCAGATACAAGAACACATTCGCGTTCTTGCGATGCACCTTGCGGATTTTGCCAGGCATCATATGGAAAGTCACTGGAATTTTGGCGTCTATACCAAATCTCGACATTTTGCGGCTTCCAAACAAGCACCGCCGGCAATGGCTGTCCGTCATCGAATTTGTTTTGCAAATCATGCAAGAACGACTTATTCAATTTGACGTGAATTCCGCCCGGGTAGACATTAGCGCCTAAGTCTTTAATGACTTCTATGATTTCCGGTGTGATCTTATGCACTGCCACCAGAACATCCGTCCCTTGTTTGCACCAAGGAAGTGTCTTGAGCATTTCAAGAAATGTAGCGCACGTTGCGGAGGCGCCTTCTGCTTCACTCATCGCTTGATAACCACCTAGATAACTAAAAGAGGACCCAATTGTAGACTGCTTGAAACTTAAGATCACCCATTTGTATTGGATTGCCACGGGCTCAGACGGAATTTCACATTAATCAAGATGTCAGGGATCAGGGCAGACCGGCTTCGTGGGTGTTTTGCTCCCAATCATTCCAAATCCTTTTCGCGGCAGCGCGATTGGCAACCGCGTTGAAGATGTCGCCCATTTTCATCTCGGCATCCTTGAGGTTAAAAAGGACCTTGGCTACGGAGATGTCCTCCTTGCCCTTGGCCTTCGAAAAAAATACTATCGCCTTATCGAAATATTTCTTCGCCTGGGCTGGCTTGCCGCGAACCATTTCGACCAGTCCCAATTGATTGAGACAGATTGCATAGTTATACCGGCCCTTATCTCCTTGCTCTCTGAAGCATGCAGCCGCCTGTCTAAACAACGGGTCAGCCATATCGTTGTAATTTCGTTGCCTGAGATGCTCGGCTACCGAGTAACACGGATAACCCATTTCACTGCTCAAGATATTGCTCTGTCCACTCTCCTTCCATACCTTCATAAACTGAAGTGCGGCATCATCAGCCTTCGCGTATAGCTTCTGTCCTCGGTAAGCGTCAACCATAATCGCCAGCGCACGCAAATTGTCCTGTCCGCCGAGCTTCGATAGCTGTTCCAAAACGCTCAATGCATTGGCGGCACAAACCTGAGCGATTGCCGGTTTTCCATTTAGAATGCAACACCGGCCGCATTCTATCCAGAGCTCGGCCGCATCCAACGAATTTGTAAGATTGATATTGCCGGCTATCAGCAAACACATTTGATACTTCTGCTGCGCTTCGTTGTAACGGCCGGCGAGTTTGTAAAACTCTGCGATCATGCGCTCTACTTCCAGACCCTGAGGGCTGTTCTCACCGCTTGTTTGATGAGCGAGTTTGCGCCTGGTGCGGAAATATTCCTCCTTGATCTTGAATTCCGAAGGCTTCGCCGCATACAAAGACTTGGGCTGCTCGATTGCAATATCGCGCTCGACGGCGCTGGGATCGGCGCCCAGTCCATATAGAGGGGAATACATCGCTACGCCGGTGCCGATCACGAGAATGACCACACACACAAGACCAATCACCAGCTTCTTCGAAGAACCAAGCACATTGAAGAGGCGACGCCTTACTTCGTGCAATTCTCTTGAAACCAGAGCCAGAGACTTGGAACCGCTAGTTTGTTTTGTCGACAGAGATTCCAATTCATGCTTCAGCTCATCCATCGACTGCTGTCGATTATTGGGCTCCTTGCTGAGCGCGCGAAAGAGAATTTTCTCCAGCCGTTCTACAAGCCGAACATCGGCTTCCACACCGTCGAGACTCTTTGGCAGCTCGTGCACCTGTTTGTACATCGTCTCGACGATGGTTTCTCCCTCCAGAGGCACACGTCCAGTCAGAGCCTCATACATCAAGCAACCCATTGAATAAATGTCCGCACGCTTATCGACCGACAAACCGCGGCACTGTTCGGGGCTCATGTACGGCGGGCTGCCCAAAGCGTGCCCGGTCGGAGTCTTGCTCAATGTACTGCGCGCTTCTTCGGCCAGCACCCGGGCGATTCCGAAATCCACGACTTTCACATAGTCTTGCTCATCGCCTTCTTTGACAAGGACGATATTGCTCGGCTTTAGATCGCGGTGAAGAACGCCCAATTCGTGCACATGCGACATTCCCTCGCAAGCCTGGATGAAAATCTTCAAGCAACGCTCTACCGGCAATTTTCCGTTTTCGGCAATCACGTCGGATAACGACGGACCGTCCAGATAATCCATAATGATATACGGGCTGCCGTTGGGAGTTACTCCGACATCGAAGATTTGCACCGCGTGAGGATGTCGCACCTTATTGGCGGCCTGCGCCTCACGGCGAAACCGGCGAACGTTGGCGGGATTATCGAGCAAATGCGCGTGCATTACTTTGAAAGCGACTTTCTGTCCCGTGCTCAAATCGCGCGCGCGATAAACCGAACTCATCCCTCCGCGCCCGATCGGCTCTTCGACTTCATAACGATTTTGAATGAGAGAGCCGACGAACTGCCTGGTAAATTCGGATAAATCGTCGAGATCATCGCTCTCGTCATCTTCATCATCGATTTCGTCGAGGGCGGAGAGCGAAAAAAAATTGTCCCTTATAAACGCCGGATCCATTTTCTTCGGCGCTGCCGCTGCAGGGTTATTATCAGCACCACCACCGGCTGCTTCGGAGGCAACCGGCGTGTCCTTTCTGTTGGGTTTGTCGAATTTACTCTTGTCGTTTTCCGGCACGGCAAATCACGTTTTCACAGACACTACAGGCAGTACCACTTGCGACTCTTGCGGGTTTCCGATGATGCCCTAATTTCGTAGCGGGCTGATGGCAACTGTTATCCTATTATCTATAGGCTCCGAAAGTTTTGGCAGTTTTCTGCCGGTCTGCCAGCCCATAGCTATTTACCCAGGGTTTATAGGACCGAATTCAAGGCACATAAGAGTTCTGACTAAAGGAGGATCTCACCGTGGGTCCCGGCAAGAAAGAAGCGAAATTGATCGGCGCGCTAGCCTGCCTGGCTTTATCCGCCACCCCGCTCCAGGCAAAGGACCCTGCGCCGAGCGGTCCGGCAACCCCAAGTGGGGCAGGTTATCCCGGCTACCGCGTGGAAGCGACCAGCAATTATGCAGGCACGCTCTCCTGCCAGATGTGCAAAGAGGGCATCCGTGTAAAATCCGACCGTATGGGACTTACGTGGATTTTGACCGCCCCCAAGTGGAATGCGCAGATTTACAACACCAGCACCGAATGCTACATGGACCTGGCATACAACGACTGGACAAAGCGCCAATCATTCATGCCGATGGCCAAGAAAAAGACGATCTTGAAGCTGGAGAAAACCAATAACACCAAAGTGATTCACGGTCTTACCACCAGGCAGTATGTCATCATGGCGACATTTCAGCCCGGCGCGCCGGGACTTCAGGGTGGGCCGGCCATGCTCGCAAAGCCAGGAAGCCGTGTGTCCACGGCGAAGGCAAAAACTTCAGCCAAACCACCAATCTTGAAGCCGGTAACCATGCGAGAAGCCGAGATGTGGATCGCCAAAGACCCCTGCGTTCCGAAACAGTTTAATGAGCTGATGGGTAAGATTTTCGGCATTCCGGCTGAGGACGGTCTGCCTCTGAGCATCAGCCTGCGCCAGAAAAACGGCAAAATCACGAGCATTTGGGAGACGGTCAAACTCACGAAGAGCAATATTTCGAAGTCCGAGTTCAAGCCGATTGTCGGCTACAAGAAGGTGAAAACCGAAGTCGAGATGATGTTGGGCGACCAGGATCTGGGTCTTTCAGAAAGCGATGGTCTTGATTCCAAACCGGTAAAACGTCCAAAACTGGATGAAATGCCCTAATCTGTAGGTCATCGCGCCGATTAATGTCGCAAAAACGCCTACAGGCGAAGAATTAGAGATTATCGGTCGCGCCCGAATGGGCAAAACCCTTTTGTGGGCGCCGTCAAGAGATGCCAAGCCAGGTTTATATTCTCAACTCCGTGGCACATTTAATGAGGGACATATAGAAGCTGCTATTTTTATGGCATAGCAGCAATAGCTATGTGGGGGGTGGCAAGATCCACCTTTCGGGAAGGAAACGTTATGGCCACTACGTGCGCAGTATGCAAGCGCTCTCACACTGAAGAACTCTGTCCGTATTGCACGGTCACCGACGTCAAAGTTTCGGAATTGACCGATAAATTGCACCTCCAACATGGAGGAGACGGAAACGAAGTGCCGACCGCATTTTTGGTCGACCTGGTTTCCAATCGCAAGATTCCAATTA
>JAIETE010000300.1 GCA_019745505.1 Candidatus Obscuribacterales bacterium
CTCAAGAAGCTCCAACAGTCATATCAGGCTCCAGGCCCTGGCTGTGCAAATGAGCCAGCAATCATTGCATGAAGTCGACATTAAGTCCGAACCGGCCGGTGAATGTTTGTAATCAATCAAATAAGGCTCCCATACCGGTTTTTTGAAATCCTCGTGCTCTCACATAATTTTCACAACCTTTGGCTACATTGAAATTACGCAGCTAGCTCGGGGGCTGAGTAAAGCGACCGTGTCTGCGTTTGCGTTTTAGTTAGGATCTTCTGGCTGACGTCCAATTTTAAAAACATTGTCGGGTTGAATCCTGAAGTTCGGCATAAAACCCGGCTTCGCACGAAAGGTCATGCAAGCAAATCTATGAATCTATCCAACGGAATTACCAAAGTATTGCGCATTCTTAAATCGACTGAGCGACCCCAAGCACGCACCGGTGCACCTTCTGCCCGGAATGCGGAAGCTGAAGATTTGCAAGTGAGCGCACACAATTACTATCAGTCCATTATTGAAAATTCGCTGGTGAGCAGCAAAACATACGAGCCGCCCAAATCACATTCCAAAACCGGCTCCCAGAACGCCCTTCAACAGGGCTCTGATCATGATCACTGGTTCGATCAGCGCAGTCAAAACAAAGGGCACAAAGCCAAAGACAGCAATTATCGCCTCCAGGCATTTTTGCAACCGGGCAAAGTTAAGGAGCTCAAGACGCTTGACAAAAAGTATGTGAAACGTCAAGGAAGCTGAGCACAATTTTCCACGAGGCCGCACTCCGCGAGCAGAACCGTAACTGGTTCTGCTTGCAACTTTTTGGGGTTTTTATTTCACCTGTTTGCTAGAATAGGCGCACCCCGAAATCTTCTGGCTTCCCCGCACTTTTCCCGCAAAAAAGGCATATCATGGGCGATTGGGACGTAAACGCATTTGGAAATGATACAGCCAGAGAATGGCTTATCGAGCTGGTTTCCGGCGAAAGCACATCGGCGATTCTACGCGCGATTGTCAACGTCGCAAAATTGCCTGCTACCGATTACTTACAAGCACCCGACTGCGAATTGGCCATCGCAGCTGCCGAACTGGTCGTCGCCGCCAGGGGTAAACCGTCCAGCCACCTGCCGGAAGAAGCAGCCAACTGGCTGGCCAATCGTAAATTCGTTGCCGGCAAAGAAGTAGTTGCCATGGCGCTGAAAGTGCTGAGAAGAATTGAGGATAATTCCGAACTAAAAGAAGTGTGGGCTGACACAAATTCGGCAGGCGACTGGAAGCGATCGATCAGCGAACTGAAAAGACGCCTCGAAGAGAGCGAAAACGACAGCGCCGCAACCGTGTTCGTCGATCGTGCCGCGAATCCGGATGAGCTTTTCATCAAAGCGCTCGAGATGGCGGCATTGGGTGACCACAAAAATGCCATTCCTATTTACGAACAGGTTTTGGAGTTGAAGCCAGACTCAGCCCTTGCATATCTGGGCAGAGGAACAGCGTACTTGGAATTGGGTGAAAACAAGAAGGCGGCCACGGACATCGGCGAATCGATCAGCCTTGACGGCCAGGTACCAGAAGCGTATTACCTGCGCGCCGAAGCATTTTTCAGATTGGCAGACTACGAGCGAGCAATGGAAGATCTCGACCTGCTGGTGAAGAACGAACCGGAGCGACCGGAAGCACACTGGAAGCGTGGTTTGTGCTTGCAAAAGATGCGGCATTACGTGGATGCAGTTGCTGATTTCACTAAGGTGATCGAACTCGGCTTCAATCTGAAAGATGCCTACATGCATCGAGCCGATTGCTACGAGTCGCTAACCAAGGACAAAGAAGCCCACGCCGATCGGCAAGCAGCTCTCAGCATCGCGCAGACTCAAGCCGCTGCAGCGCTTGGTGAAGCATAGAATCTAGCGCCGCCTCGCCGGCGACAGCATTCTACTGCTTTTGATAGACCTGAATGAAATTGCAGAAGCAGCTTCGATCTTTAGCTTCCATTTCAGCACTCAATTCCGGCATATACTTCAGCTTGCCGTCTAGATCTTTGAGCACAGGCTCGTCTTTCGGAAAAATAGAACGCAAGCAGACCAAAGCGCCCGGTCTTGCTGTTCTGGAGACATGCTCGGCCAATTTGATTCCGTAGTCCGACTTCACGAGCTCCAAAATGTTGGAGAGGGCAAACATATCAACCGTGTTCTCTTTCTGCCCTTCCAACCAACCTACGGCATCATCAACGGAGAAATTCACTCGTTCCAAATTTGCCTTCAACTGTTTTTGATTCTTGAGCTGTAAATAAGGCGGCAAAGCTGATTCAATTGCCTCGCCTTGCGGACCGCGAGGGTATTCAGCCATGAATGTTTGCCAAACATATCCGTTATCGTGGACGGGCACCTCACTCAAAGCCCGCTCCAAACGCGCCTTCATGATGGAAGAAAAGTCCTTAGGCAGCTTGTCGATTGCTTCATTTCCGAAGCCGAGAGAAAGAAACGTTTTGCTTAGCACGACATTTAGAGCGAAGTCCCACTGCCAGTTTTTCCACATCTTTTGAAAATTGTGCTGTTGCAATTGAAGTGTAGGCAGACTGAGAAACCGGCGCGTCTGCTCTTTTGGATGAACCGCCATGTAGAAGAGCGACATCAGCTGCTTAATGCGACCGTCCGTAACGCCGCAATTGTTCAAACCTTGCACCAAGACGGCTCTATCTTGGAGGAAAAACTCTCGAGCCTCTTTCGGCAGCAGCTCGGAAATCCTGTCAAAATAAGGTTCCGCACTCTGAATCATACACAATTGGGCTTCCCCGTAGTTAAGTCGCGTCAGCGCTGCAGTTTTTAATAGGCACAAGTAAATCTGGGCGGGATTGATGTCCACAGCCATAATTTTGCAGTCTCTCACCGTAGCAAGAGAGAGCGCGGTACAGCCACCGGATGCGATGGCAAATACATTCTGTTTTGCCTTCGACTTGATAGAGCGGAAGAGCGATACTTCTACTTCAGCATCTTCGCGAACCTGCCCAAAGAGCACAGCCGGCCTATCTTTTGCGCCAGCACCTCCGGAAGCATTTCCTTTGCCCAATTTCCCATCGCGCCAAAATTCCAGTTCTTTCTGCGAAGTATCTTTACCCATCGATGTCACTCAGCCTTTTTCTCAGCTTCAGAAGCTTTTCTCTTTCCTTGAGGCAAACTCAGCGCCCAAGCGCCTGGACCGTATCGAGCAATGATTATCGCACACATGATAGTAGGAAGATTCATTATCAAAAGACCGGCCGGATCGCTAATTGTACCTTCACCACTGACGATACCAACTGAATTCATCACCACGAGAATCAAGACTTGAAAGTAGTTGACAAATCGATGAAACAGTCCTGACAAGATACCAATGCCTAACAAGGTTTCAAGCGAACCAATGACATTCAAAAAATCACTGGCCTGATTGATGGAAATCTGAAACACGGCTTGCACAATCTCAAGATGATGCGGGTCTACATGCAAAATCTTGAGCCAAAGCCCGTTGTAGAGCCAAATGAGCGCCAAAACGCCGCGGATCGCAAAAACAAGTTTGGGGCTCATGACTTTCCTACTGTCTTTGCAACGCAAACAACCACCCGAACACCACCACATAATACAGCCAGTTGATCGTAAAAATGATGTGCATAGCTGTTTCAAATCGCTTGCCCACCCAGAGCGCCCGGTCAAATACAAAAAGCTGAAAAATCAGGCGAATCAGCCAGTAAACACACATGCCGGCGGACACGGCAGCCGCCAAAGTGGACTTTTCACAAAGGGCCGGCGCAAAGAATATGCAGCCGACTCCCTGCATTAGCAAAGCCAGAGCAATGAAAAACACATGCACGTAAAAGATCTGCCGGTTCAAAAGAGACAGTTTGGTGGTCTCCTCTCCCCAGTTGAATCTTTTGGCGAAAGCCGCATGCAGAAAAGCCAAAAACACCATCGTCACACCGACAATTCGCAAATTGAGAATAAGCAAATCTACTGTTTGCATAGATAAAACACCTGGACGAAACCAGCTATTGTTCGCTCCTTGCTCACAACAAAATCACTCTTCTCAGCCAATCGCAACCACTCGGACCGAGGGAAAAAATGCAGAAAGCCAGGACCAAAAGCTAAGAAATTCCACTTGTCGCGCAGGTGTTCGACAACAACTACCATACCACCAGGAGCGAGAACCCTGTGCATCTCCCGAAAAAAAATGTCTCTATCGCTTGCCTTTCGTAGCTCATGTACAGCCATAAAAACAACAATAAGGTCTTGAGAGTCATCGGCAAGATTCCACCCCGCTATGTCAACAGAAATGGGCTCTACAGGCACACCTTCACGAGCCATCCGCTGCAGCCAATCTGCTCGAGCACGCTTGATGGAGATTTCGGTATTCCGCTCGGCATTGAAGAAGTCAAATACTTGTAGATTTGCACTCGGAAACATAGTCACCAGCGCACGACTAGTCTCGTCAAACCCCGCATGAATATTCAGAATATTGACTGGCTCGCTTCGCAACTCTTCAAGCAACCAGCGATATCTATAGAGACTGGAGACGTCATAAACCAAGTAAGAAACGAGCAGTGACAGCCAGGTCCAGGTAATCACCATGAGATAGACGATGCCTAAGACAACGGGCGAAAACGGCAGCAAAAAAGTGAGGGCAAAAGCCAATACAATGGAGAGCACGTAAAAGTGCCAATTGAATTTCAGAATGTTTTTTACGCCTTCCATTGGTCGGCGAATCGACCTTAGTCGCTTTTCCGCGCCAGTTGTTAGTTTCAATGGGAAGGTCCGGTCAGTCATTATTCTCCGGCAATTCCTCGCACTTACCTGCTTTCCACCAGTAAGGAACGTTCTCGATATAGAACGCACTGGCTAAGCGAGGCTCTGCACCTTTAAATGGTGGATGACTAAAGAATTCCGCCGTGGGCACTTTGACGGAAATAATGCGCGGGCGCCAATCTTGCCTTACTCCTTCCACTATTACAATGGAATTAGTCTCCTTTTCGTAATCGAATGTATTCGGCAACGGACCTTCGAACTGTCGCGCTTCTTTCAGATTTGCAAAGGGAGATGTTACCGGCAAAGCGGCATCGGTTTCGCCATCACCAATAGCGGCTTCCACCTCGAGATTCCCCTTTCCGCTGGGAGTGTACACCTTAATATTCAAGCAGTCTTCCGTGCGCTTACGCTTGATGCTGGACAACTCATAATTGTAGTGAGTGAAAACATTGCCGAAAACGCTCATCAAAGGTCGATCTGTATCCGAGCGAAGAATGCGCAAGCCGCGCAGGTTTTTGCCCTCTTTATTGCGATACCGAACAAAGATACGATAGCCTGTCAGGAAAAAGCTCTGTCCAAGTTGAGCGGGCATGCCCTTCGGGCGCAGATGCTTTACGTCAACCATAGCAATGGCAACAAAGCCGAATTCTTGAAATGTGTCCAGCTCCAAACCTGAGAACAGCAGCGGCTTTAAAATTTCAGAAGGCAGAGCATAAGTGAGAACAAGCGTGTAATCGAAGTGAGCCTCGATCGCTATCGGATGTCTCTTGAGTAAGTGAAGCATCTTCCCACTTTCAGCGCAGGGTGAAATTAACCAGATTCACGCAGTCGCAGATCAAGCAAATTGCAGAGTTTGTCGTAGTTCTGCCAGGTATCGGATACCGTGTATTGAGCGCCATCCCTGGCACCGAAAGTATTTTCATAGTCAGTGAAATAATTTCCCGCTGAAAAATAGTAGTGCATAAAGCGCTGTCCTTCTTTCGTCAGCATGTCTTGATGCAGCTTTCCATCCATCGTTTGGTAGAGATATCCGGGACCGATATTGCGATTTAGAAAATCATCGATCTCCTCACCGTAAAGCTCATACATTTCATCGGAAACGAATTCCTGCTCGACGAGCCAGCCCAGAAGCATGCCTCCCGGAACATACATCTGGCCTTCATCAAGCCCCTTCTGTCGAACCGCATCGTAGTGCCAATCAGCCTTGTCGAAAAACGCCACAACAAGGTCATTGCTGCGTCTTCTGGTACGCTTGAAATTCTCGATTACTTGCTGCTGGTCATCAAGCGAGCTGCTCTTCCCGAACATCTTCTGTATAGCGCGCATAAAAGACATGGTGCCGCCTTCGACTAGATTGTCGGCTCACTGGCAACACGATTGTCGAAGCGGCGCGGACCGCCACGCGTAGCTTGCAACTGGCGAATCATCATATCCTGCTGGTGGCGGAAGCTATTGATAGAACCACGCCAGCAAAAGAAAATGAAATAGAGATCTTCCTTATCGGAACGCATCATTCCGGCCAGCGCGCTGACGCCACCATCAGTAGTGGTTAGCGTGCCGGTCTTCGCAACCACGCTTCCACGCTCCTGCGCTCCAGTGAAACGCCTGTCCATGGTGCCGGCTTCGATTCCCGCCAAAGGCAGAATGTCGCTCAGATCAAGCCCCTTTGCTTGCAGCTGTCGACGCAGCGCCTTGAGAACCATCATCATGTCATGCGCATTGACCCGATTGATGCCCAATCCGCTGGCAGTCGAGAGGGTGATATTCCCGGCCGCCACTCCTGCATCCTTCACTGCCGCTTCTTCGAGCTTCTGAACCCCGCCCACGCATCTGCCCAATTGCTCGGACATCGGGTTGATTGAATGAGCGAGCATATGCTTCAACATCTGCTTCAAAGGCTCCGATTCGTGCGTGCATATGCGCATGGCGGTAGAGGAAACCGGTCCCACTTCCACAGCGCCTTTGACGGCTATGTGATTTCTCTTCAACGCGGCGGTCAGGCTGTGCCCGGACTGAACCGGATTGCCGCTCCAGTGCATCGAGAATTGTGGGGAAACATACAATTTGCCGCTGATTTTCTTTACGCCAAGATCGCGCAATTCTTTGACAAAATCGCCGGTGTCGGCGGTTTTGAAATCAGGATCCGCTCCGTCGACAAAAGCATCGCCTGTGAGCAAGCCCGTCTCTTCATCGAGTTCACCATCCAAGTAGAGGCTGGTCTGAAAGCGATGGTCGGGCTCAAACTTCTTCAGAGCGGCAAAGGCGGTAATCAGTTTCACAACCGAGGCGGGATTGAAAGCAATATCCGAGTTTTGTTCGCTGACGACAGTTCCATTCTCGGTTTCGACCAGCACCGCAACCTGCGAATGCTGGGCGACTCTGGCAGCACCGCGACGGGCGTGGCCGTGACGGCTGCGATGGTGAGCGCGCCCACTGAGCCTGTGCGACTTGCCTCTCATGCGCATCGATGCGCTGCGCATTTTACCTGCTGCCAGCCCGACGCCAGACACTCGGGCATCCGCGCCTAGCGGCAACAGCATAGAAAGAGCCAGAAGAGCAGCGAAAGTAGTATTCAGTTTTTTAGAAACGCGAAATCCGAAGTTCATTAAGGGGCCTGCCTAATAAAACCTATGAATGCTACATACCAAAAAAAAATGTTTTCAAACCCTGATGCCGTCTAGTGTTGAGCAAATCGATTTCTATGTGCGCCCTGTCTTCGCGCCTTTCCCGATGTTATACTATGTTCTTTAGTAATGCAAGCACTAAAAAACACAGGGGATTGGTTGCCGTTGTTAGCGGCTTCCGCACCCCTGTGAAGGTCAGCAACTACAGCCGATTTGCATCGACTGCAGCGGCATCATTCCTTTGGTGAAACTCTGCAGCGTACTAGCGCAAGCCCGTCTTGATGATGCGGTCGGCGCGGTTGAAGGTCTGCCCAGCCAGGCGCCGCGTGTTGCGTGCCATCGTGTGCTCGCCCTCCTCCTCGAACCAAGCCGCGGTGTCCAGGTCCTGACGGCCCTGGTCCTTGAGCTCCTGGGCGTAACCCCAGTGCGCGCCCGGCGTGATGCGGTTCCAGTCGAACTCGTGGTCACCGGTGCACAGGTCGAACGAGTCCCAGAACCAGTCGTTCGCGTCGACGAAGTCCAGCATCTGGTTGATGTACTGAACCGTGACCCGCACGTTGAAGAACTCGACGATCTCCGGACCGTTGGACCAACGGCTCTTGCGGAGCGCGTCGGCGACGAGGTGCCGGAGCTGGCTGTCGGTCACACCGTGCTGGTTGCCGAACGAGAACGTGTTGGACTGGCGGTCGTATGCGATCAGCTTGGAAGCCATGAGAATCACTCCTTTTGTCGGTGTTACCCGACGGGTTTATGGTTTTTCGATGCCTCTTGCTGTGCCTGCCGACTTTAAAACCCGGCAGAGTGGTTTACACCGTCTGTTCCTTTCTAGGAGCGCACTTGCGTGCCCTCCTACTCACCACGCCTGGTGTCATTGCGCGGGGTGAGAGACATCTCCGCCGGTCCGACCATACCGAGAGACACGAAGTACTGCATGCCCTCGGCGACGGTCATCTCGACGTCGACGCAGTCCTCCTCCGGCACGAGGAACAGTAAGCCGGAGAAGGGGTTCGGTGGAGTCGGCACCGCCACCCGCAAGTGCGGAATGCCGGTCACCTTGTCCACTGTGCGACCGCTCACCAGAGCGAGCGCTTTTGTCCCCATCAGGGGAACGATGACCACCTTCTGAAAAGGTGTTTCCTTCGGGTTAGTGAACAGGTCACCAACCTTGCGCGTGCCCTTGTAGATGGCGCCCGCTCCCGGAATCTGACTGATGAGATAGTCAAACTGCCGGAAAACGAACGAACCGAAGGCAAGCGAAACGAACCCGCCAACCAGAACGAGGATGGCGAGCAAGACGAAGAAGGCGAGTCCCGGGATGTGACCACCCGCGAGCGGCCCGACGAGCAGCGAATCAGGAACGATGGCGCGCACGAGTGCGTCGACCGCCGCTCCGAACCAGCCGTCCGCCAGGTCGAACACGAATTTCACAGCGTACAGGGTTAGTCCTACAGGCAGCAGTGCAAACAGCCCCCTTCTCAGGAGCGTTTTGATGGTGGACCCGCTGCCTGGGGGGGTCTGCTTTTGCAGGTACGGCATAGACAGTTCTCCATAAGCGGGTTAGTGAAGGGAGCCGGTGTTATCCGGCTCCCCTCGCGTTTCCGACGCTGGTTGCAGTTACTGCGGATCGACCTTGCCGCCGTCCTTCGGGTCATCGCCGAAGGGGCCGTCGGTCGGATCCGTCGTCGAGCAGGAGCCGTCGTTGGACCCGGTCACACCGCACAGACGCATCTCTGCGCTGAGCACGGCGTGGTCCGAGAACCCGCGACCGAACACCTTGTTCTCGAAGATGGCCCGCACGGCGTACTTGCCGAGCTTGCCGGGGAGCGCCAACCAGAAGTACGCATCCAGACGGCTGCCCATCGACTGCGTGGACACGGTGCTCTTCGGGTTGAGGAGCTTGTATCCGGCGGTCAGGAGCGGCTTGATGTCGGTGGTACCCGGGAGCTTGCAGTTCATGTCGCCCATGACGACGACCTCGGCATCGCTGCCGAGACCCTTCACCAGGAGGTCGAACTGCTTGTAGCGGATCGGACCGGTCTGGGCCTCACCGCCGCGCATCGACTTCATGTGCACGACAACGGCAGTGAACTTCACGCCGCTGACCGTGTCCTCCAGGTCCAGGCAGAACGCCGGACGGAGGTCGGGTACGCCGCCGACCGAGGCGACGCTGTCGATCGACCACTGCTTGAGCACCTTCAGGCGCGGATGCACCAGGAAGCCGACGGCCTGGTTACGAGTGTTCGCAACCGAGGTGTACGCCTTGTAGCCGCAGGCAGCAGCGATCGGCTGCAGGCCCGAGCTGTCCACCTCGATCATGCCGATCAGGTGGAACTTCTTGGTGATCGCCGTGTAGGAGTTGATGAAGGCGTTTGCCTTCGTCGCGTCCAGGAACTCGGCGTTGAACTCGCCGAGGCGGATGTTGCCATCCTTGCCGGCGTCCGCCAGACCCTTCAGGTAGGAAGCGACAACGGTGTCGACGTCGGAAGCCTTCGGCAGCTGCTTGCCGCCGTGACCACCGCCCGACTTGCCCTTGCCCGGCTTCTTGGAGCGGCCCTGAGGCTGAGCCCCCTGACCGCCCCCGTTAGGGTTTCCCCCGCCGTTGCCTCCGTTGCCGCCGTTGTTGCGACGACCACGATTGCTGTTGCGACCGCGACCGCGATTGCGACCGCGACCGCGCCGGAAGTCCAGCTCTTCGATGCCGTAGTCGGCGGGGTCGAACGTCTTGCCCAGCGAGTCGCGCTTGGAGATGCCGAATTGCTTCAGCAGGTCGTCCGCGGACACCTTGCCGTCGAAGCCGAGCGCCGCGAGATCCTCGGGCGTCAGGCTGTCGAAGTCGATCTCACCCTGGTCGGGGTGTTCGACCTTCTTGGCCAGGACGCGCTCGGTCTGCGCACGGCTGTCGTCATGGACCTTCTTGAGCCACGCCGGCGGGTCGGTCAGCTGTCCCGACTCGATGTCGTTGAGCTGCTGAACGCGACGCATGTACTCGTCGGTCGGATTGCCCGTGTCGCTCAGGAGCGCGCGGGACTTGCGATTCTTGGTGTTTGCCATAGTAAGTTACTCCTTCTGACCTTTGCGGTCGGATAAAGCCAACTCACAACGCGCGCTGCGGGATGCAGCGCGTGCCTTGAGTTCGGAAGATTTGGATGAACACTGGAGCCCGATGTAAGAGGCTTCAGTCGCTTTGGGCAGGGAGCAGGCTCACGAAACTAGCTGGTGCAGCTCTTCTCGGAGTTCGGTGAGAATCCGACAAAAGACGACAGCAGGGAGTTGAGTGAAACGCGACTCCGGAAACCCGGTTTCGTGCACGATAGTGCGCGGCCTGGTAGCCACGAACTCCGCACACTTCTCAGGATGAGCGAGAAGTTTTGCTCTGATAGCCTCCTTCACGAGCTCGTGATGTTGCGACGAGCCGAGCTCGAAACAACGACCGTCGAATTGCGTGGTCACAAGGCCTCGCTTGCGAAGCTTTCGCCCGCGATGCTTAGCCGGAAGACCACTCAACAGCGACAATTCCATCCGCTCTTGTGCATCGAGCGTGCGAAGCGCGATGTACAGAGCTTCGACTGATGCCCATTTGATGCCGCCGAGAGTGAACTCTGCAGGCGTCAAGTTGGACATCCATCTGCCGATCTCCTCCTCAGAGGAGCCACAGTTCAAGACCGATTCAGTCATGTTGCACCTCCTTCTGAGATGATCAATCGCAAGAAAACCAGCCCGTATCGCGAACCAGAACTGCTCACCCGTAGAGGTGTTTTTAAATGCAGATTTCTGGTTGGAATTTAGAGGTGGTGAGCTAGACGAATGATCGATTTGGTTATGAGAAGACTCCCCGAACCTAACGATTTAAAGAGGCTTTGATCAACACCAGGTATGAGACTGCTCCATTAAATGTGCCGAGTTAGAACCGCTTAACAAATTGCACGAGCTCGCGCAGAATATGCGGCGAATATCCATGGAAAGCCGGTCTACGAAAGGGATACGACAGAAATGACAGATGAGCCAGGCTTAACAATTCGCCTAATGACAACAAGGGTCGCGTGAGGTTTGGCAACCCTGCATGGGAGCGAAAAACCAGACTATTTATGTCATTCGTCTGCACTCGAAGAGATGAGATTCAGCCAATGCTCGCAGATGTGTAACATCAAAACAAAGCACGCTTGGCAACAAAGTATTTATGCGGCTTTCGGCTTGCAAAGCGGCACATTAACCCCATCCAATGTGCCTCCGGCACGATTTCAATGAGCTGACAATGGAAAATTGCTTAAGGGTTGTCGCCTGTGCGACCATTTGGTGACAGCGATTGGTTTTCCGACTGATCATTTATGCGCTCTGCATATACTCCCCTTGCACCAAGCGGCATTTTGTCAAAGCAGAAACGTTAGTAAGTCTGGAACGACGCTGTGGCGGGACAACGAAATAAGGTTTTACGGAAAGATGGTTCAAGCCTTTTCCGATTTGAAACTACCTTGGGAAACATGATTTCCGACCGTCCGCCACTTGTGCAGGGCACGCTCAATCGAAACGTCGAAAGGCCCCCAGCGAAAACCTCTCTGCGCACAAAACAAATCAACTCCTAATTCGACAAAATGCGTTCGGCATCACCTGAAAAGCACAACAATTCGCCACGATAGCGCAGGACTTAACAGAAGAGCGAGCTGTTTTAGTCTTTAAGTGTTCTTCGATTCCTAGGCCTTATCGAAACTGAGCTATACGTCAAATCGTGCGCCCGTCAGCATTTCTCTCAGTAGCTATAAACAGTGGAGCTTCTCCCTGAACACTTCTTTTGTCTTTCCGAGAAGCAGTTATTGACAGCCTGTAACTGTTTCGAGCTTGTCTTACTTTCAGGATTTCCGCCCGCTTACCGAGACGAAATCGTTTCTCATAGTTTTCCAGACTGCTTGTTTCAGAACATTTGCGTGCGTAGGTTGAGAGTAC
The DNA here is from genome assembly GCA_019745505.1 of Candidatus Obscuribacterales bacterium. Classification (GTDB taxonomy): domain Bacteria; phylum Cyanobacteriota; class Vampirovibrionia; order Obscuribacterales; family Obscuribacteraceae; genus QKMZ01. The sequence continues at coordinate 12,311 of JAIETE010000300.1, forward strand.
ATCTCAATCTTCACATCAGTCTCGAAACCTCAACCGCTTAACTCTTCAGCTCGTTCAACCCGCCACTCAACTTCTCGCATGCGCGATGGGTCAGAGAGCGGGTTTTCGACTGGTCGGGTTTTGAGGCAGTTTCGGACGGAGATGAGTGATCGCTGACGACCAGCATGGTGCTGGTCGCGGCATTTATCAATCCATTCGATACAGGAGGTAACCATGGCACAAGGACAACACACCAGTCTGCTTTTCGCGTCACCCGACGCGATAGCGAAGATGCCGTCCGGAACGCTTGCGACTCTCGTCGCCAGCCTTCAGGGTTACGGCATCGCCGTCGTCAATGTCGACTCTTCCATCGACAGTGGCGCCCAAGTGGAAGAAACCCCAGGCAACAGCCGCATCGTCGGCTACCTCGGTCAGTCGCTGACGGACATCGACGGCCTCGCCTCTGCCACCAAGCGTGGTGGTCTGGCGTTCGTCGTCGACGGTCCGGCCTCGGATTGGGCGAGCAGAGCGGAAGGGAAATCCTTCCAGTTCGGGCAGTGCCGGAACGTCCGTGGGACGCCCGACATTATCCAGGCTGTTCAGGCTGCCATCGGCGGATTCTGAACGGCATACACGGCGGCACATCTGGTGTTTGACGGAGCACGTCCGCTCCGGCGAGCCAGAAGTGCGCAGTTCTCGAAGTAAACCTAAGAACCTTTAGCAACATCAAAGGAACTACGCATGAAACAGAAAATCCCGACGCAGGTGCGTCTTTTTGCAACCGACAACGACCACACGATGGTGGGCTACTTCGCTGGTGCCGTCCCGGCCTGGCGTGAGCAGCTCCCCAAGATCGCCAAGCGCCTCGGCATCAGCGAGGAAGTGGCAGGGCGCAAGCTCGGCACCGTCTTCGCTCGCTTCGCCACTCACGACTACCCGTGGGCGGTGGCGCTGGCGTTCCACCAGTACTGGAAGGGCACGGTGAAGGACTTCGTCCGCCTCATCGAGAAGCCCTTCTGGGATGCACAGGACAAGTACCGCATCAAGTACGTCAAGCCGTACAACGGTGTGGAGAAGGCGCTGACGGAACTGCAGAAGCTGGCGATCCCGGCGGTTGTGGTTTCCGACGCTCCGATGTTCATGTGCATCGCTCGCCTGGCGTCGTCCGGTCTGGCCAAGTACTTCCAGGGCGTCTACGCTCTCGAGTGCAAGGCTCCCGACCTGACGCTGGTCCCCAGCGAAGAGTGGCTGCGCTTCGGCACCCGCCGCATCGCGACGCTCAACCGGAAGTACAAGGACCACGGCGTCAAGATCGTGCGTGAGCTGCCGATCGATCACGAGAAGCCCGACCCGCGCGGCATCCAGCTGGCGATGAAGGACTTCTCGGTGCATCCCGGTCAGGTCATCCACGTCGGCGACAGTCTCCCCAAGGACGGTGTTCTTGGTCTGACTGCCGGGCTGCGGGGCTTCTTCTACACCCCGTACCATGCCATCAGCCACCTGCCTGCCGAGTACCTCGAGTACATCACCGGTGTGCTCAAGCCCGAGACCGACGAGTTCGACGGTCACGGGGCGACTGCGGCGCCTTCGAAGCCTCTGGTGTCGGCTCCGCCGATGCTGGGTCAGGGTTCGTTCGGCAACGCGCTCGACCACCTCGGCTTCTACAACCAGGCTGACTACCTGGAAGTGAAGCAGGAGCGCCTCTTCCGGGCGTAACGGTCAGACTGTGCCAGCAACCGCATTCATAGCGTTCATATCGGCTGTCACCGGGGGAGGAAAGCTGCTCCAAAGGCAGTGACCTCCCCCGGCTCCGTCGTATTGGACCAATGCGGTGGCCGGCGGTCTGGCGCAACGGACGAACGCAGGATGGAAGCGCAATCCTGTGCTTCCGCGATGTAACTCGTCATCAGGAGAAGTGTCATGAACACTCAACATGCTCAAGGCGCAAAGCGAGACCTCAATCTCGACTTGCCCGAGGAATTCGCAGTCCTGTTCGGCGACGGCGAGGGAGTCACAACCGACTTCGCCGTGCAGTACGAGCCGGTCTACGACAAAATGCTGCTGCGCAACCACCCGACCCAGCGGCTGGCGCTCGTGTACGAACGCACCCATCTGGGGCGCGGGCAGTACTCGTATCGCCTGCTGTCCGTGTCGATGGTGGACGTCGGCAAGCTCAACTGAGAAAGAAGTGCAGCGATGCGCGCGAGCGCACCGCCGGCTTCGATGTGTAACTAAAAAATCCAAACCGAGGAAAAAATGGCTAAGCAACGAAGTTATGACACGCGGGGCAAGCAGAAAAAGGACCCGCTCCACTGCGGCACCATCACTCGCGAACAGCTGAGGACGATGGACCGCGCCAATCGCCGCCAGGAGGAAATCGACTCGGGCATCAACCCGCGGTCGGGCTCCGGCGCGCACGGTGGCGGCAAGTACGAGCGTAAGCGCAGAAGCGCCCGCAAGGACCGCGCCGACGGCCGACAGGCAATCAAAAACCGCGACTGGGACTAGCAATTTCCAGCCGCCATAGCCGAAAGGAGGCTATATGTTCGCGCAAGCCCTCACGTGGTTGCGGAACCTGACCTCCAGGCTGCGGCGTGGACGTAAGTGGTCCAAGCGCACTCTGGTGGTCGGTCCGCAACAGCCGGTCGATGGTGACTCAGTAGCGTGCACAAAGGCGCTCGTCCAGCATCTGCGCAAGCAGGGTTTGGAAGCCTTCACGCTGCCCACCATCACCATGTACAGCCAGATCGCGTGGATTCTTCAGAGCGAGGATTTCCACGACGCTGTGCTGCAATTCACTGGCGGCAAGTTCGTCACAGGCGACCTGCAAGGCGCCTACGATGCGCTTCTGGCACAGTGGCGTCCCGACGAAATCATCGTCGTGGATGGACAGTCCAATCGCATCGGCTTCGATACGCGTGGGGTCAAGGTGTATACCATCGACCACCACGTGAAACCGGACGTCAGGCAGGATGACGAGAACGGGTTCATTCAGCCCGCTCCCGCTGCCGGATGTTTGCTTATCGAGCGGTTCAGGATTTACGAGCCGATCCTCGTCGTCAGCATCCTCACCGATACGTTCTGGCTCAGACATCACGAGCCGTCGCGCGCAGCCAGGGCACTTGCCGAGCTGACGCGTCACGGTTTGTCCGATGAACTGTTCGAGGACTATCAGAGGAAGCTGCGCACAAGGAAAGACCCTCACATCCTGGACGCCCTCAAGGCAGCCGATGTGCGCGAGTCCGACAACGAAGAAGCAGTGTTCGTCGTGCTTGATACGGATAATCCCGAAATCCATCGCGGTGTGATGGGTGAGCTGGGTTATTTCTACAGGCACATCGCCGTCGTGCGAAAGGACGGATACGTCTCGCTCACTACGGTCGACCCGCATGTGGACCTGCGTGACCTCGTCGCCAAGTTCGACAAGTATGGCAGCGCCGGCGGTCACAAAGACGCCGCTGCCATCAGCTTCAAGAACATCAACGACGGGCACATCGCAGAGCTGTCCACGGCATACTTCGCTTTCATCGGCGAGCATGTCTGCAACGAGAGGGGGGTCAATGGATGACACACCCTTCGTTCGAGCTCTTGAGTGAGCACAATGACTCCGGATGAGGTTGGTTGCGGCGCATGCCGTTATCAGCTGATTCCGGAGTTATTGTTTTTTGCCCGCTTCTACTACTCCATTTAGGATATCGGTAAAAAAGTCGAAATGACAGAGGAGAGTAGCACCAGCAGCTGCTTGTGTCTCTCCTCTGTTCATCATGCTCTGCCTTTTCCTCCAGCGAACGCCAGCACGTGGCGGGCGTCCGCAAGAGTTGTTGAAACTAACGCCAGCGCTCGTCCAGCGGTTCCACAGTCAGGTGGGTCGCGCTGAGCGATTGATAGCCGATCTTCCAGCCGTGACGCGCCAGCTCCTTGACGAAGTACATCATGTCCGAATCTCTCAGCGTCTCAGGTCTGGCGACGATGACCGGATGCCGCCTGGTCCGCGCCAGAGCTGCACGGTAGGCCGCAATCACGCAAGCTCCCACCTGCTGCGCTCTCTGGCGCCGCTCCTGCAGCACATTGCGTTCGATCTCCTGGCTGATTTCACCGGGCGTGGGGATGAATCGGCTGAGGGGCGGCTGCCCCTGCACACGGAGCCTGCAAGGCGGAAGAATTCCACCCATGATACTTTCTCCCATCTCTTCGATTGAAGGCGGTTGAGACTGGCAGCCCTACTTGGTGGGCGGCTGGAGGAAAGCGTAATGCCAGCACATCTGGCGTGCTCTGCGCTTGTCGCGGGGGCGCCAGTGAACCTCAGGTGCCGCTTCGCAGGAGAGACGCAGCTGTTCCACAGCTTCTTGCTCGCGGGCCGTCGCCTCGGCAATGCGACGCTGCAACTGTCTATATTCGTCACGCAGCAACTCGAAAGCAATCCTGTCACCGAAATTTTCGACGAAGCACCGAAGCCCTTCTGCTTCCTCCATCTGCCTTACGAGAGAACAGCATGACTCTCTCAGCGCGGCACACTCTGCCCTGCACTCTCTGAGCCGGCTCTTCTTGCGATCGACATCCTGAATCCAGGCCAGGACACGATTACAGCGCGGCAGACTGAGAAGGGACAGGACGCCGGCAGCTACAATCACCGCGGCAAGCATCGAAATCGACATGGTCAGAACTCCCTTCTGTTTGACGTTTCGGTGCAGCACCATTGCCGGCACCGTCAACAACTCCACTTACCCAGACAGCGACGTGAAGGCGCAGAGCGCACCGCCATTGGTGCAGCGTCCGACAAAGTCTCCTTCGCTGGATGTAAGCCAAATTAGTCGTGAATGTTCGAGTCTTGCGCTCTTTTGCAGTGGCTGGGAAAGTGAATAAGTAACTTGAAAGTAGCCCGATTCAACCGCCGAGCTCAAGCCAAAAACAGCCACTGCAAAATTTCTGGTGTGGCGATTATGGCGCAGTTAATGGATTTTCAAGACTAGCGTTCTTAACAAACCAACACAGCCGTGATCAGCGCTTCAGAGCAACTTCGCGATGCAACGCCGCTTTCAAGGCTGCGGCACCAGATTCGGTCGCAAACTTAGCTGCCGGTGTTTCCGCCAGAGCATGCAGCATGACAAAGTCGTGTATGGTGCCCAAACAGCGAACCGCCGTCACATGGACGCCCGCTTCCGTAAGGTTGTGAGCATATTGCTCCCCTTCATCACGAAGCACATCGTTTTCGGCAGTAAAAATAATCGCAGGCGGCAAGCCCTTCAACTGCTCGGCAGTCGCTTTGAGTGGGCACACTTTCGGATCGTTTCTCTTCGACTCATCAGCGTATGCGTTCCAGAACCATTTCATTGCTTCGCGGGTCAGGAAGTGGTTTTCGCCAAATTGTTTGTAAGAACCATTATCGAAATTCGCGTCGGTGACAGGGTAGAAGAGACACTGGAAAGTCAGTTTAGGACCGCCCTTCTCTTTGCACATCATGGTTAGTGCAATCGACATATTGCCGCCGACGCTGTCACCGGACACAGCCATTCGGGTGGCATCAACATTGATCTCTTTGGCGTTTTCCGAGACCCACTTAGCAGCGGCGTAAGCTTCCTCGATTGCGACAGGATATTTATTCTCGGGCGAAAGCGAGAAGTCAACGAAGACAACGGCCGCATTTGCTTTGTTCGCCAGTTCCAAAACCAGGCGGTCGTGAGATTGCCAGCCGCCCAAAACCCAACCGGCGCCATGGATGTAGATGATGACCGGCAGGGCTTCTTTGACACCCTCAGGTCTGACGATTCGAATATTCACTTCACCTTTTGGCCCACCCGGGATTTTTCTGTCTTCAATTTGAGCGGAAAGCTTGGCAATCTTGTCGCCTTGCAGCCCATCGAAAACCTTTCGCGCTTCTTCCGGAGTCAATTCATACAGAGCTGGTCCCGTGGAAGAGTTGATTTTGTTGAGAAACTCTCTGGTGCTCGACTCGATGCCGGCACTGACTTTGACTTTAGACTCGCTCATAAATTGCTCCTGTAGCTGAGGCGCAACAGTATATCCTCTTGCACGCCGGGATCCATCCCGCGTTTGCGCGAGCTTTCGAGAACCTAACCACCACCCCTTTGCAAGCGGCGCTACGGCGGCATAACAGATTAGTCTCGCCTAACCGGACGACCTGACTCTCGGCAAAGTCTAAGAGCATAAGCGTTTCAAAGCTATCACAGTGGCTGAATTGATGCTTTGTCACGTTAACAGAACGTTTCTATGATCAAGGGTTAATTGACCCTCCAGGCTGTATTTGCCAGGTTAAGGACCTACGCAACTCCAGTTTTTCTTTGGCATCAACTTTCGCAAAAGCACAATAGATCCCACACTCGGGCACCAGACCTCCTTGCGCACGCAAGCTGTGCCTGATCGCTTTGTCGAAAGTCGCCGAACGCAGACCTGAGAGTCGCAATCCCACGCCGTGCTCTGCCTACGAACTCCAATCGTGCAGGACCACGGCGCCAGTTCAGCAAGTGACCTAAAATTCTCGAAAAGGACACAAACCATGGACAAAACCGCCATCGCCAAAATCGTGATCGCCTCCGCCACCGTCGTCCCGGGCGACGACCGCGCCGACAAGACGCCTGTCGCCGTCGTCCCCAAGGAAATTCTCGACAAGGCTGTCGCCTCGACAGCGTTCCAAGACTGGCTGGCGTCGGTCGGTGAGCGCTACGTCGTGAAGAGCGTCAAGTTCCAGTCGGTAGACATGTTCGGACCCCAGAAGGTCGGCTTCATCAAGTTCGTCGCCGAGGTCTCCGACACGAACGGCAAGTTCATCCCGGGCATCGTCTTCATGCGCGGCGGCGCCGTCGGCATGCTGCCCGTGCTCAACTGCAACGGCAAGAAGTACACCATCCTCACTGTCCAGCCGCGCGTCGCCACCGGGCGTTTCGAATTCGTCGAGATTCCCGCCGGCATGCTCGACGGCTCGGGCAATTTCGGTGGTGTCGCCGCCAAGGAGCTCAAGGAAGAGCTGGACGTCACCATCTCGGAAGCCGATCTCATCGACCTGACCGCCTTCGCCGGCTACTCGGGCGGTGCTTTCGTGTCGCCTGGCGGCACTGACGAGACGCTGCGGCTCTTCGCCTACGAGAAGGACGTCACCGAGGAGGAGCTCGCCTCCTACGAGGGCAAGTGCACCGGTCTCATCGAGGAGGGCGAGTCCATCGTCCTCAAGATCGTCGAGCTGGACACGCTCTGGCAGGTGGACGACATGAAGACCGTCGTCGCCTACACGCTGTACCAGAAATACGTCGAGTCGCAGAAGTAAATCTTCTTCGCGACTAGCGGTTGAGCCCGGCGGACCCTCGCTGATGCGAATCCGTCCGGGCTCGGCTTCGTCGAACGAACTCAGTCACCTTGCCCCCGATGCTCTAAGGCTGCGCGATCCTCATCGCGTGGCTTGTACGCGGGGGCAGTGGCAGGTGCGTATGCCTGTAAAACGCGCTTGCGATGCAATCCAACACCAGGCACGAGGAACAGAAAGTGAACAAGCATTCAATCATCGCCACACCGCATATCGCCGAAACGGCTGCGGTTGCTCTCGCATATGCCGACCTCGAGGTGGCCATTTCGGAGGTCCAAACCTCCCACACTCTCTACAAGGACGCCAACGGCAACCTGTGCGAGAACGCCGACTTCATTCCCGCCACACCGACCGGCGACGACCGCCGGAAGATGAAGGACTGGGAATACCACCAGTTGCTGCGCACGATCGAGGAGAAGAAACTCGAGCGTGAACAGCGGCGCGTCACCCTCTATGGCTGCAAGCTGCGTTGGCTCAGCGCCATCTCCGGCATCGCCGTCGCACGCAACTCGCTCATCGAAGCGGTCAACGCGTTGCGCACCGCCATCGATTCAAACTCCGACCCCAAGCTCCGGCTTCAGGTCGATGCCGCCCGCTGCAACGTGGTCTTTGCAGAACTGCTCCTGCTCTCCGCTCACAACCTGAGCCGCGAGATGAGCAAGTCATCCAGCTACGGCTTGGATCCGCACGAGCACTATGCCGGCTCGGCTGGCAGGCTCGACCTGGCTGCAGCGCTCACTGGAGAGTACGAACGCACTCGTCGCGAATGGGTCGTGAAGTACAGCGGACAGGGCTCCAGTTACCGCTTCGAAGGCGGTGACGGTACGCAAGTGCCGGAAGGACCGTATCAGACGTTCGAGGAAGCGCGCGACGACGGCGCAGCCTGGGAATCGAATGCCTGCACCATCGGTGGCGGCGCGCTTCTCTACAACGTTCGCACCCAGAAGGAAGTCGGCAGGTTCTAAGCCGATTCACTAAATCGCAGTGTCGTCGGAGTTGGTCTCCAGCCAATCTCCGGCGGCATTGCTTTTTCAATCTCTTCTACTATACGTTTTCATATTTCCTATCACGGAGTTGCCGCCCAACCTGGCAAATTAGGACGTTAGCGTTTGATTCCGCGATTATCAGATATCAGAAAACGCTTGCTGAAATGACCGTCGCCGTCATCTGTGCCCAGGCAGATCAAGCCAGTCACCTCAGACAGTCCCAATCGCACGGGGAGCCGAAGCTGCTGCTTGTCGAGCAGCATATTGATGGCATCAACGACGTCCGGCGAAATGCGGGTTTCTTTGAATAGTTTTGTCAGAGCATTAAGAGAATCCACGCTTTCGGGCTTCGGAAAGGAGTCGGCGAAAGCAGACAGCATGCTCACGGCCTGCTCGGCAAATTCGCTCTGAGACGGGGAAAGCAGAGGAAATTTCTCCGGCAGAGGAGTATTTAGCGACAAATCGAAAAACTGCTCCACCATAGGGTCTTGCTCGTTGAAGTTGTTTATCCCATACGAGTCAAAGTCATCTCGAGATGATGAGTTTCTATCAAACAACTGAGCCACAAGTGACAATTGAGAGTTATCGAAATGGGAGCTACGGGAATCTATCTGCGGTCGAATTTCGGAAACAGGCAGCTCAAGATTTCTCATTTTGGACTCTCCAGACAGGCTGACAGTAGGAATCTAGAGCAACGGCATGACATTGCTTTGACGAGACGCGACTGTTCTGCCCGCGTTATGCAACTGGTTTGCCCTCGCAAATTCGCGCGCACAAACCAGTTGAATTAACCTCAGAAACGCATTTGCCGTGATTGACACAGGCTCGAGCGCACACCTAGTTTGGAATTATTCTTTCGCACACACACCTCGACAAACTTCACTCGGACAACATCAAACGGTCATACCCACTGATTTGGCATCGCTGCTTCATCCTCGCTGATGAACGTCCGAGCAT
>JAIETE010000084.1 GCA_019745505.1 Candidatus Obscuribacterales bacterium
GGCTCTATCTGGGCTGAGGCACCGCAGACTGGCGGCACTCGCATAGTTTTTACTCTGCCTAAAGCGCATTAGTGCAAACGAAATTTGAAGTCGACAGCCTGGCTGGTCTGGTCGTATGAAGGTCTTTTGCCGCTGCCCGAAGGCGGTACGTAATAGAAGCTGTCGCCGGCGTGCTCGTCGATTTCCTGTCCATTTCTGATTATTGTTCTGGCAAATGCCGGCTGCATTCCGAGGTTTTCAAACATGGCAATGGGGATATTTACCACCGGCGCGCTTGTCGGGAGCTGTCCATGAAGCGGCTCGCCTCCATGCTTTCCACCTAATGCCCGTCCCGGTTTGTGGACAAAATCCTTGATGATCAGGTCGAAATATCTGTTGCCTGTGCTGTGCAGAATGATTCCTGAGACTGCACGCCACTGCTTGTGGCTGACTGTCCTTGTCGTTGTCTGCGGATTGGCCAGACGAACGGAATACAGAATTTTGCCGGTTTTTTCGAACTCGTATATGTGGATCTGCCCTTGTCCGCCATTGCTGGTATCGAACGGCTTTTTGAGCATATCGAGGAGCACTCTGATGTTGGGATTGGTCCCGCCTCTCCTGATCCAGTCGTATAAAGCTACGCGGGCTACTTCGACCGCTTTGGGATGCTTGTCCGGAAGTACATCGATTACCGTGTCGGACATTTGACCATCCGGATAGTCAGTAGTGAGCGGGGTTTGCAGGGTGTCGACCGGGGCGTTTTGCAGCCCTGATTGAACAAACAGAGCGAGCGGCCTGTCCAGTCCGGCAACCATCCCGTCCGGAAAACTAAAGGTGAGAGCGCCTGCCGAAGGACGCGGATCGAGGTTGTTGGCTGCCTGCGCGCAGGCGACATCGTGAATACGAACTTTTTTCACTGCCCCGGTATTGTCTTTGATCGAATACTCGTGGTCTGCCTGGCAGCGCACCACTGATGGTATGAAATACGGCGTCGATGCGCTTGCTGAGTAATTCTTAGGATCGATGAGCGTGACGGCAGTCGAGGTTGCTGCAAAGACGAAGCTGTTGTTGTCGTATGGAACATCTACGTATGCTTTGTAGCAGCCGAAAATCTGTTTTGTATCGTCTACTTGAGCATCTCCGCTCGGACTCGGAATCGGCGTATTGGAGGATGCATTGGCAGCGCATCCGATGTCCAGTCGCAGTGTAAGAGGTGCTACGGATGTTCCGCGGTGCAGCCTTACTTGATTCGATTTGTATGCCGCAACGGCTTCCTCGTAAACATCGACCATGTTGCCATCTATATCTTTGAAGGTCGGACCCGAGTCCATTGCTTGATTTAACGCGGCGACTAATTTGTCTTTTGCTCTCAGCGCATTTTGATAGTCGCGCTTGGCCATTTTTCTGAAGAGCGAATCGTCTAATTTGTCGGCAATAATCATGTCCAGCCTGACCGTGGCAAGCAGTGTATTAATGCCCACTACAGGCAGGCTGTAGCCGTCGTCGGCCTCTGTGTTGCGTCCAGTCGGAGCATAGTCGGAAAGCGAGATAAAACCGACCTCGTCGGTATCGATGACAATTTTGGTGATTGCCCTTGCTGCAGCTAATGCGGCTGCCTCGATGGCTGTTTTTTGTTCCGGAGTTCTGCCCAGCATCTGGGTGTAGAAGAGCCCGAACGTGAGCAGAGTAAGAAGAACTCCGGACAACAAGGCCAAAGAGAGGATTAGCATATTGCCGGAGGGACGCCTTGTTTTCTTTTTTGGCTGCGGCGAGCTTAGGCGTTTCGGCATTTTTGCGTAAGTCTGCAAAGAATTACAACTGCACCCGGTTGAAGCAATATACCCAGCTTCGGCTTGAGCATTTCTCTCTTCTGGGTATAAATCATTTATCGAGATGCGCCGATTTTGCCTGAAATTCGAGGGGACCTTAGTCGTGAGACGTAGGAATGGCAATACCGTTGAGTTCATACTTTCCATCTGGATACTGATCCTTTTTATCGTTTTGCCTCTGATCAATCTTTCCGCGCTCGGCATGGGCTATGCCACTGCCATGTTTCTTGTGCATCAGTGTTCTACGGCTGCGACCAGCCAGAGAGTCTACGAACAGGCCCGAGACAATGTGCGCACGACAAGTCAGCGCCTGCTCGATTCGCCTTTTGCCAAATTCTCGAAAATGGTGCCGGTAGGTGGGTTGGTCAATTCCGGCGTCGATCTTTATGTCGATGCCACCGAGGTAGCATCCGGGCGCAGCACCGTTTATGGTCCGAATACTCCGGTTCCGAAAGCCAATGTAGATCCGGCGACCACTGTATACGAGTATCGGACTCAAGGATGTTTCGAGGTTGGACCGATTCTCTCAATGGCGCCCATTCCATTTTTTTCCTATATACCTGGACTGGGAAAACCGGCTACCATTCGGGTCAGCTCTCACCGGACCGCAGATTATTCCGACGGCGTTTCCGGAGAAGCTTCCGGTACTCTTGCATTGCAGGGACCGACCACTACCACGCCGAATACGCCCCTGAGCGCGAGCGGCAGTGGAAGCGGTGCTTCCAGCAGCGAAAGTGTTCTGGGTGATTGGAATTATCCTCAAATTTACAGCGCCATTCATAATGCCGGTCAGGAAGTCATCGACGAGGATGTTTTGCAGGTACCGGCCAATGCCAGCTGGGTTTCGACAAGCATCAATCCTTCCGCTCCCGGTCAGCAATTGTGGATCGACTTGCGTTCCGAAGGTGTTTGGTCCACTCAACAGAGCGGAGGACCTACTTACGATGCCGATGGCCGCTTCATGAGAGTGTCACAGGACTATGTGATTGCCAGAAACTTACAAGGTTGGACATTCGAGTCGGATGGAACAGCAACCAAGACTGTGGGCAATCTTATGGGCAAATTGGATGACGGCGCGCCGTTCATTATAGGTAAATTGCGTTTGAATTTTTCGCCTCCCGGAACCGGTCACCTGTTTCTTCAGATCAATGACGATGACGGGAATCTCGAGGAGAACACGGGGATCCAAACTGTGCGCGTCGTCCTGACAAAACCGGCAGGCTAACTTAGAGCCCTCCCAGAGACCACGGGCAAGATGTTACGCAAGAACTAGGACAAGAAACGCCGCTGTAGAATGAGCCGCCGTCACACCCGGATATACTGCCGCATCCGATTGAAGAGCCGCGGCCTCCGATGGAGACGCAGGATGAGGCTGGGCAGCTGTATACCGAAGGAGTGCATGTACTGTAAGCCGGACAAGTAGAATCAGGTTCATACATAGGATAAGAAGGCTGATATGCCGTTGCGTCTGAGGGCGCCGAAGGGGCTCCGGACCAATTAGGATCGGCTGTGCTCCATCCACCGGCGCTGCGCGTGAAAGGCATGTCGCATATGTCGATGTCCACCGAGCTTGTGGAGACAGGCGGCAGGTAAGTCGGGCTCAAGACTGCCGTGCGTGCGGGCGGAAGGGCCATCAGCGAACGGCGATTGGCGCTCTGGGCCTCCGATTGCAGGTTGCCGGAGAGAAGCATTCCAAAGAGCAAGAATGCGAAAATCAATTTGACTTTGTTTTTCATTTTGTTTCTCCGTCAACAACCAAACCGGGCTTTTGCATGCCCCATGTTTGAACGGCGGAGTGTCAAAACGGTGTCACAGCGAATGCGGCTAAAGCATCTCGGACGGTAAGGGTGGTATCTGAGGGATCTGCTGGCCGGTCATCGGGTTCGTCAGGTAAGACCCCGATTGCCCTAGGTCTGTAAGAGGAATTGGAGTACGCAATTGGAATTCTCCGGCCAATCCGGGAATTTCGCCGTTTCGCCCCCGGTCGGGAGCACGCCAATCCCCATCCGGAATGTTTACCGGCTCTCCCATGCTGCCTTCGCTTCTGGAGGAAATCAAATCTCTTACAACCACCGACCAGCTGACTTTCGGTTCTGTCCCTGTCTTTACGGCATTGGCGCAGTAATAGACCATCTGCCCTGCCGGGATTCGGATATTGCCGAATGCGTAATCTTTGAAAGCCGTCAGCGCTTCTTCTGATTTGGAAGTATTGTCCCTTTCGTTTTCGTAGGGGGCTGCGGCGGCTGCCGGCGATTTGCTTTCTGCGCCCCCTGTCTTTCGTTTTTCAGGCGTCAGGACAAGCGCGTTCGAATCGATGACGAAGGTCACTTTGGTCCAACTGGCAATTTCCCTTGGCTGTATCCAGTAAAGTTTTAGCGGCAGTCCTTCCACAAATATTGTTTTGCCGCTCTTTTGCGAAAGTTCATTCGCCTCGGCCACAAGACGCATCTCCGAATTGGTCCAGTCGACAATCAAGTCGCCCTTCGCGATCGTATGCGGATCGGACTCGACTCTCTTTTGCTTTTCTTCGTCCGAAAGCAAGAACTCTTCTTCTTGAATCGGCACGGGTTGCGGCAGAAATACAAAACGTCCGCCCAGGAGGAATCCTTTAGACGGCGCTTGCGTGCGCGCTAATCCGTTGACCAGAATCTGATTTGCATGAGTGCACAAGTCATATGTCGTGATGCCAATTTTGTTTGCGTTGAGTGATACTAATCGGGCCGTTTCGCTCAATTTTCTGTAGCGATCTCTTTGCTCTTTGTCTTTGATGAGAAGGCCTTTCAGTGTTTCCAGTCGGTCTTTGGCCAGATTGTACTGGCGCAAATTCTCACTGACGGCTTCTTTTAGAGGACCGTTCGCTTTTTCTGAAACTTCAGGGTCAAAAGGCATTTGAGTACGAATACGGTGCATGCGCGCAGAAACAGAAGTGAGCTCCTGCCTCTCGAAATACATCTTCTGGTCGAGCTCTCTGAGAGTCGCCTTGGCGCGAATCGTCATTTGTTTCGATAATTCGAGTGATTCCAGCGCGGCGAGATTCGTCTCGTAGACTGCCGAGAGAAAATCCTTGAGCAATTCTCTGTCGAATTTGTCTTTGCCGGACAGTACACACTTTCCTGAGGCATCTACAACAAGAGGCAATGAGGATGGTGGCGGAATTTTGTTTTTCATCATTCGCTGATCTCGAATCGCGAATGAGTGGCTCAAGGCAAGTTGTCCCGGCCCGTCCGGATTGGTCTGGTTGAGCAGGGCATATTCTCTGGAGCCGGTGTCCGTAGCCAGGCAACTGTTTGCCTGGTTGGTGGCGCTGTCTATGGATGCAGTCTTCACTGCTTTTGCAAATGATTGATTCATCATTTTCGTGAAACTGTCCGGTTCGACCAGCGGTCCCATCTGTTTCATCCAATCGTAGAGAGCATGAGCGAGCGCATTGCCAGGCGAGAGACCGCCCGAGATTGCCTCGATGGGCGGCGCCAAGCTGCCTTTGCCGGGCACTTCCGTACCGACGACTTGCTGCCACTCACCCTGTCCTGTCCAATTCTTGAAATTGAGAATGTCGGACAAGCACTCGAACTGATTCGGTTTGCCCTGCGGAAAATTGACGACGAAGGCCGATGCCTTGGGGTAAGCCGGCTCTCCTCCTACGGCAGCACAGGCTGTTTTTACCACTTTTTCTTTGATCCCTTTTTCTCTGGAGCGCTCATAAACTACCTCGAGCCGCACCGCCCATGGTGAAGTGCCATGACTGCCCGGCTTGAACCAGGAAGGGTCGATTATTCTTGTCGTGCGCGGTTGTCCGAGAAATGTGATTGTCTGCCCGTCGGGCATGTTCACGGGGATGCCGGCGCGATACATTCCGTCCTTTACGAAAGACGCATTGCCGTCCTCTGCCGGTGCGAAAGTCTGCGTACCGAGCCTGCCCGGCTCGATTGAGCCGAGTGTCAGGTGGACATCGATTAAGTTTGGGCCTCTGCCTTTTACGTCCTCGGAAAGTACCCGCGAGACTTTCTGCAATATAGAATCGTCTTGATTCCCTGATTCGTCGCCGTTTTCTCCATCCGGGTCTGTGCCGGTCAACTGCCGCGCCACTCTTTCCGGTTGCTCGCTCATCGTCGGATCTTGAATTGGAACCTGCTCTATTGCAGAGAACATGCGGCGCGTCAATTCCGCTTCCAGTTGTTTGGCAATCTTGAAATCACGCGCGCTCAGAGCAATCAATGATGGGCTGTTCAATTTCCGGGCTATGAGAGCATCGACGCGCAAGGTCGCATAGAGAGAATTCAGTCCGATTACACGCGGTCTTCTCTTTCTTTCTGCGTATGAAAATTCGGTCGGTGGAGCAGAGTCGATAAGACCGATTCTGCCTAGAGA
Organism: Candidatus Obscuribacterales bacterium; assembly: GCA_019745505.1. Lineage (GTDB taxonomy): Bacteria > Cyanobacteriota > Vampirovibrionia > Obscuribacterales > Obscuribacteraceae > QKMZ01. Next base: position 6,177 of record JAIETE010000084.1, read on the forward strand.
CGGGTGTGATGCAGTGATTTCGGACAGCGAGCGCGCGGCCAGGTAAACCGCTCGGTCTACGGAATTGGAGTCTTTGTGCTGCTGATTGAGCGTGCAGACAGCAAGGACGTAGAGCGCCACGACAATGCTGCCGGCAAACGTGGCGGCGACAAGAAGGGTTGTGTGTTGCACGTCTGAGCGTGCAACCCGGGCTTTCGATTCAGGCTTGGTCAGCTCGGCAGTCATACTTTCCTTCTTCCCTATTTGATAACATGCACACTAGAAGTCATGAAATATGAGGACGGAGAAGATTTCTCCTGATAAAAATGGTCACTCGAAGAGGAATAATCGGTTCGGCGAATGGGGCGGCGGTTTCTGCTCCTGAGGCTCTATTCGCCTGTCTCTGCCTGCTTCTTGCCAATCCGGCAATAGCAGTCCAGGCTGCCTACGTTGGGGCTGCTTCCTTGACGCAGGAATTGCAGAAGGTGGACGAGCTGACCGACGCGCGCAGTTTTTACAAGGCGAGAAAGATTTTGGAACCCTTGCTGGCGGAGCATCCCAAGGAACCGCTCGTGCACAGATGTGCGGGGCGTCTGTTTGCAAAAATGGGCCTTCTGCCCAGAGCGATCGATGAATACAATGCGGTTGTAGCGCTCGAGCCCAACAATTTATCGGCATATATCGAGCTGTCAAAAGCTTTTATGGCGCGTGAAGACCTGAATCAGGCAATGGTCTTTGCCCGCCAGTCCGTGAAGATCGATGCGAAGTCGTCTGAAGCCAGGCTTCTGCTTGTTCGCATACTGATGGCGAAAAGCTTGCTTCTGGAAGCAGAACAGGAATTGCAGCGGCTTCTCAGAGGGGATCCTAATGACGCTCAAGTGCACTTCATGGCGGCCAATATCTACAGAGAACGTGGTGAGGGTTCACTGGCGCTTGGTCACATCGAAAAGGCGATTCAGCTCAATCCGCAGAAGCATGATTGGTTGCTGGAGAAGAGTGATATTTGCACATTGCTCAATCGACATGACGAAGCAAAAGCTTCTCTGGAAAAATTGCTCCAGTACGAGCCGGATTCCGTAGAAGGATTGAACAGGCTGGCGCGGGTCAAAGAGAATTCTTTTCGCGATTATGACGGAGCCATGGAATGCTACAAGCGAGTCATTGAGATTGATCCTGATTCAGTGACGGCATTGGCCGGCATAGAGCGTCTCAAGTCGAAGAAGAATGATCTGGCCGGATTGTGGAAACATCAATTGCGCAGCAATTTTGCCAAGCTTTTCAATAAGCCGAAAAACTGAAAAAAATAGGGGCGCTTTCAAGACGCCCCTAAAGTATGTTCGCTCTGACGCAGATATTACGTGCTGCGCGTCAGCACTCTCTTCGGTCCGTGGATCGGATCTTCGATGACGATTGTTTGATCTCTTTGAGGTCCGACACTGACGATCGCGATTGATACATCCAGTTCGTCGGCGAGGAAGTCGAGATACTTGCGAGCTTCTACAGGAAGATCCTTGTAGCTGCGGCATTCGCTGGTCGACGTCTTCCAGCCTTTGAAGGTTTCATAAATCGGCTCCATGTTCTTGAACGAAGCGCCGATGGACGGAAGTTCTTTGAATGTTTCGCCGGTGGTTTTGTCTCTGTATGAATTGCAAACTTTGATCTCGTCGAATTCATCAAGAACGTCGAGTTTGGTGATGGCCAGGCAGTCGAGTCCGTTGATTCTTACGGAATAACGTCCGAGTACTGCGTCGAACCAACCGCAGCGACGTGGGCGTCCGGTGGTGACGCCGACCTCGGCCCATGCCTTGCCTATTTGGCGCAGCATATCGCCGATTTCGCCTTCTTGCTCGGTCGGGAATGGACCTTCGCCGACACGAGTCATGTAGGCTTTCGATACGCCGATGACGCGGTCGATGATTGTCGGTCCGATGCCGGCGCCGATGCAAGCACCGCCTGCCGTCGGGCTGGAACTCGTGACATACGGATAGCTGCCGTGATCGAGGTCGAGCAGGGTGCCCTGCGCGCCTTCAAAAAGAATGTTTTTCTTCTGTCCGACTGAATTGAAGATGATGGCGGCCGTATCGGAAACGTACTTGGCCATGCGTTGTCCGTATTCGTAATATTGGTTGAATACTTCTTCCACTTTCAGCGGCGGCAAATTGTATAGACGTTCCAGAATGACGTTCTTTCTGGGAATCATCCATTCCAGTTTGCTGCGCAAAACCTTCTCATCCAGCAGGTCTTCGACGCGAATTCCGGAACGTGCGCATTTGTCGGCATAGGTCGGTCCGATACCACGTTTGGTGGTACCGATTTTTTGATCGCCTCTGGAATCTTCTTCCGCTGCATCGATCATGAGGTGATAAGGCATTGTTACGTGAGCGGTCGTCGAGACTCGCAGCTTCTCGACTTTCACCAGACCACGCTTTTCGAGAGCTTCGACTTCAGAGAGGAATCGCTCCGGGTCGATGACCATTCCGGGACCCATAATGCAGGTCTTTTGATACAAAGCACCGGATGGAATCAGGTGGAACTTGTATGTTTCGCCATCTACTACAACAGTGTGTCCGGCGTTGCAACCGCCTTGATAGCGGACAACTACATCGGCGTTCTTAGCGAGAAGATCGGTAACTTTAGCCTTACCTTCGTCTCCAAACTGTGCGCCTACAACTATTACGTTAGCCACCGGTTTCGCCTCTCAAATTAGTGTGAAAACACGACGAATCACGCCCCGAATAAGGGCTTGGTCAGTGCGGGAGGGCCCTTAACGCTTCACATGGGCAGCCGCTTTTAGACCTCAGATAGTCTAAGATACTCGCCAAGAGCTGTCAAACACTTGATTGCGCATGCGAAGTTAAGTATTTCTTCGCTGCCGCGTGCGGGCTGGAAAGGTCACTGCAGCGACATCCTAGTACACTCTGATAGACTTCGATTTCGTGTATTTGTTTATCTGAGTTTTCGCAAATGCCAGCAGATTTGCCCCAAACAGACATATTCGATAGACATCTTTCCGTCCGTCAGCGGCTGGCCACAGACCTTTTGAGCGGTGCAATCACTAAAGGAAGATTGGCAAATGCTTATCTTCTCACCGGTCGAATTGCCGACGACAAATGGCAACTGGCCAAACAGATGGCTGCTTTCCTGAACTGCGAGCGGACGCGCTCTTACTGGCAGAATGCACAGGGTCAAAATGAGCCGGTTCAGAACTTGCTTGGGTTGCCGATTAGCGACGAAGTTTTTCAACAAGCCAATCAATCACGCAAGGCATTTGCCATGCCGGAAGACCGTTCTTGCCTTGCGAAATCACTATCGGGCGATCCGGTCAACATGTGCCGCGACTGCCGTTGGATTGGAGAAGACGCTCATCCCGAGTGCCTTTATAAGCTGGCACCGGGCGGCGCAACAAGCTCAAGAAAAATCTCGGTCGAAAGTGCCAGGGCGATGACCGAAACTTTAGCGCGCACGAGTGCCGCTTTTCGCATAGTCATTGTCGAAGACGCTTCTCAGGACGTTTTTCACAGACCCTCTGCCAATGCACTTCTGAAGACACTGGAAGAGCCTCCGGAAAATACGATGTTTTTTCTCTTCGCTGAAAGTGCAGATTCGGTGCTACCGACTGTGGTGAGCCGCAGCCAGGTAGTGCCCGTTCCGCAAATTCCTTTTTCAGACGGAGAGTCGCCTGATCTGCCGCCCTTTTCGTTTCACACGTCCATAAGGGAAAGTGGCTCGAAACGCTCGAAAGCATATCTGTCCGCTCTCGATTTTTCACAAGCGGTGCTAAAGGCCGCGGATTCTCTGATTGATGACGATGACAATGTCCGAGTGGCCATATCCAGAGTCGTCGACTATGTGCTCCAGCAGGAGTATCAGCGCTTGAAAGCGCGGGCGTTACTCTCCTTGAACGAGAGCAAATATCTGGCTGATTTGCTGGAGCTGGCTGAAGAAGCCAAGTCGCGAGTCGATCATTATGTCAATCCCAAAGCAGCCCTGGAGAGCTTTTCCATCGCTTGGGCAAGACTGGCGCAGAATGCTCATGTTCTAGACTAAAAGCCTTGGTGGCGTGGCAGCGCTTTGGCGTGTTGGCGTGGCGGCGCGTTGGCGTGGCGGCGCGTTGCACGCGCCACCAAATTTCCTTGAAAAGGGAGCATGCAATGTGCTCCTGCTGTTATTTCTTGTGATTGCCGTCTTTTTCCAGTTTGGCCAGCTCGTTGTAGAGCTCGCGCTCTCTGTCCGAAAGCTCCGTCGGAATCATTATCTTGGTGCGCACGAGTATGTCGCCGCGCTCGGTCTGCTTGAGCTTGGGCAGACCCCGACCTCGCAGCCTGAGCATGCGCCCATTCTGGGTACCGGCCGGAATGCGAATTTTCACGGGACCTTCGAGAGTCGGAACGGAAGTCTCGGTGCCCACTACTGCCTGAGCTGGGCTGATATTGACGTTGCAGACCAGGTTGTCGCCTTCCATGGTGAACTCTTCATGAGGCTTTATTTTCACCTTCAAATAGAGATCGCCGGAAGCCTGGTTTACCGGAGATTTTGCACCTTCACCCGGAACTCGAATCTTGGAGCCGGCCCGAACCCCGGCCGGGATTTTTACTTCGATAGTCTTTGTTTTCACTTGCGGCCCGCTGATTTGCAGCGTGCGGACCGTTCCTTTGGCGACTTCCTCCAGTGTCAGCTCGATTTCCGCTTCCTGGTCGAGCGGGTTGCGCCCCATTTGCGGGCTGCCCGGGCGTTGCTGCGGGCGTCCCTGACCCCCTTGTCCCGGACGCGGCATGCCTTCTTGACCGAAAGCCTGACCGAATATAGCCTCGAAGAAATCAGAAAACGGCGAACCTTTGCCCGTCAGGTCGCCAAAATCGAAGTTGAAATTGCTGAAATCGGGCGGCGGACGGAATTGTTCTCCTGACTTCCAGTTGGATCCCAGCTGGTCGTAACGCTTTCTTTTCTCGGGGTCTTTTAGAACTTCATAAGCTTCGGCAATCTCTTTGAACTTCTCTTCGGACGCTTTATTACCGGCATTAGTATCCGGGTGGTACTGCCTCGCCAGCTTCCTGTAGGAGGCCTTTATCTCCTTATCGGTTGCGCTGCGCGGCACATTGAGAATCTGGTAGTAATCTTTGTACTTGACCAATCTGTTTGAAACTCCGAGTTATTGCGTTTGTTGAACGCCATTTTAGGGCTTTTTGGCTATCTAAATCTTAACCGAATCGCCTTTATCCCGTCGGTTGTAAGGCTCTGCCAATGTAACCCGACCATTCTTTTTGATAACATACCAAACCAAATCTAAGAAGATTTAGCCTGCGGGCTATGGGAGCTTTTATATGGTCAAACAACTTCTGAATAAAGCGATTGCCGGTGAGAGGCTGAGTTTTGCTGAGGGCGTCCGGCTCTTCAACGAAGCTTCGCTAATGGACATCGGCTATGCCGCCAATGAAGTGAGAAAGCGCTTCCATCCCGATAATCAGCCGATTACGTATGTAATCGACCGCAACGTCAACTACACCAATGTCTGCGATGCATACTGCACCTTTTGCGCTTTCTATGCGCCTCCCGGCTCCGAAAAGGGTTATGTTCTGCCCTACGAGACGATTAAGGAGAAAGTAGCGGAACTGGTGGAATTCGGCGGCACCCAGCTTCTTCTGCAGGGTGGTCACAATCCGGAATTGGGCATCGAGTATTACGAAGAACTGCTCAGCCGCTTGAAAGCGGATTTTCCGAATGTCACTCTGCACGCCTTGTCGCCTTCCGAAATCGACCATATCACTCGAGTCAGCAATCTCAGTCTGGAGAAAACCTTAGAGCGCCTGGTCGCAGCCGGTCTGACGTCCATACCCGGCGGCGGTGCCGAAGTGCTCACAGAGCGCGTCAAGAAGATTATCAGCCCTCTCAAAATTCCGGCCAGCCGCTGGTTGGAAGTGATGGAAGCGGCGCACAAAATGGGTATTCGCACTACTTCCACAATGATGTACGGTTCTGTCGATACGATTGAAGACCGCATCGAACATCTGATTGCTCTGCGCGACTTGCAGGATCGTGCGGAAGGATTTACTGCTTTCATTCCTTGGAGCTTCCAACCGGGTGGTACGCCGCTGGGCAAGAAAGTGAAAAACCTGACTACCGCTACCGAGTATTTGCGCATGGTCTCCGTATCACGTTTGATGCTGGACAATATTCGCAATATCCAGTCTTCATGGGTCACTCAGGGGTCCGGGCTCGGTCAGACTGCCTTCGCATTTGGTGCCAATGATTTCGGCGGCACCATGATGGAAGAAAATGTCGTCTCGGCTGCCGGCACCAGATGTGATGTCACGCTCGAAGAAATGATCCGCTGCATACATTTGGCCGGATTCGATGCTGCTCAGCGTGATACGCAGTACAACATTCTCAAGTTGCATCCGCGCAAGGAAGCTGTTCTTTACGGCGCTCCCGCGCTTGCCTCTTCGGCTGTTTGACTGCGGTTATTCGCAAACTGGTGTCAGATATGGTGCGCCGGCATTCCCGTTCGGCTTCCTTTCGGTCGCCAACCTTCGGCAGATTATCCGACTTTCCGTCTTGCGGACGGACCGGCTCTTCACGCAGACTTCACATAGCTCTAATTTTTCCTGTCTCTGCTATACCTGTATTACTGGTTTCGTAGTTGGCTTCACCGGGAATACTTAAGGCAGCGGGGACTCGTAGACTTGGCTTGTGCGAGGGTGGAAAAGTGAAGGCTTTCAAGAAAAGAGGGCAGTCGATCGTCGAACTATGCGTCGGACTCATGGTTTTGGTGCCGATTGTTCTTCTGGTTTTCGACCTGGCTGTTATCGTCATGGCGGTTCAAGTCAATGACTCGACTTGCCGAGAAGCTGCTCGTGTCGCAGCCTCCGGAAACCTCGGCGACCTTGGACCACCGAAGAGTTTGCCTCTCAGCGGCTCCGATATCTACAAGCGTGCCGACGCTGTTGTAAAGAGGGCTAATACTCAGTCAGCCGGTATTCTCTCCAATTTCAGACTGCAGTCTGTGACCACTACTCCGGCCGAGGCATCGATTGCGGCGACCATCACCTCTCTGGGTAAGACGGGCGGTCCTGTCACAGGTACGGTAACGGTCGTGACCACCGTCGAAGTGAGACCTTTTCTCGTCAAATACGCCTACAGCGGAGGAGCGCCGCTCGTCTTTCAATCGGGACAGAGCTTTCCTTTCACCTACGTAGTACCGAATACTGCAACCCTGACACCTTAGTTGCACTCTTTGCGAACAAAACAGGCATAAACAGAAGGGGCGATGCCTAAGCGTCGCCCCTAATACTTTTGTGTACTCAGCTACTTAGCTTATGCAGCCAGGTATTTGCCGAGACCTTGCAGCGCATTGACATCGAGCTTCAGCCCGGGACCCATTGTCGAGCTGAGGTAAACAGCTTTGATATAGGTTCCTTTTACCGATGCCGGTTTCACTTTGTTGATGGTGTCGACAACGGCTGCCAGATTCTTCAGAAGTTTGCCTTCGTCGAATGACAGTTTGCCGATTGCCATTTGTACGAGACCGCCGTCTTTCTCGGCGCGGAAGGAAACCTTACCGGCTTTGAGTTCTTTGATGGTCTTGGCGATGTCGAAAGTGACGGTGCCGTCTTTCGGGTTGGGCATCAAGCCGCGCGGTCCGAGGATTTTACCCATCTTGGAGAGCATGAGCATTGCATCCGGGGTGGCGACGAGCTTGTCGAAATCCATGAAGCCTTCGCCGATTTTGGCGACGAGGTCATCAGCTCCGACTACGTCGGCGCCTGCTTCAGTCGCTTCGGTCAGCTTCTCACCTTTGGCTACGACTGCGACGCGAACGTCTTTGCCTGTGCCGCCGGGCAGATTCACTGTGGAGCGAATTTGCTGGTCATTCATCTTGGGGTTGATGCCCAGTCTGAAGTGCACTTCGACCGTGGGATCGAATTTGACGGTTTTTTCGTCCTTGAGAACCTTGAATGCTTCTTCGGCGGTCAAAGGATTTGGGTATTTTTCTTTGATTGCCTTCAAGGTCTTTTGGCGCTTGGTGAGCTTAGCCATGATCCGAGTTCCTTACTGCGTTCTTCTGTACTTTTGTGATTACTCTTGGACTGTGATGCCCATGTTGCGGGCGGTGCCTCTGACCATTGCTTCGGCGGCTTCAATGGTTGTTGCATTGAGGTCGGGCATTTTGATCTTGGCGATTTCGGTGATTTTTTCTTTGGAAACCGAACCGACTTTGGTCTTGTTCGGGTGAGAAGAACCCTTTTCGACGTTCGCAGCTTTCTTGAGAAGCTCGGATGCCGGCGGTGTCTTCAAAACGAAGTCGAAAGAGCGATCTTCGAACACGGTGATTTCCACCGGTACGATCGTCCCTGCTTTGTCCTGTGTCTTGGCGTTATATTCCTTGCAGAACTGCATGATGTTGACGCCATGTTGACCCAGAGCAGGTCCAATAGGCGGTGCGGGGTTTGCCTTACCCGCTTGGATTTGCAGTTTGATTTTGCCAACTACCTTTTTCACGGCCCTAGATCCTATATATGTCGAGAATTACTGATTTTATGGCACATTGGACATCCAATGCATCACATTTAGACTTTAATAACCTGGTTGAACTCCAGTTCTACTGGGGTGGCGCGACCGAAGATGATGACTGACGCCTTGATTCGCTCGCGTTCGAGGTTGACTTCCGTTACCTCTCCTGTAAAGTCTGCGAACGGTCCGCCCGTAATACGAACGTAATCGCCCACCTTGACATCGATGACAGCAGGCTTCTTGCCTTTGACACCGGTGACGGCCATTTGCCGTCTCAAAATCTTTCTGATCTCACCATCCTGTACAGGAACTGGTTTTTTACCTGCTCCGACGTACTTCGTAACGCCCGGTGCTTCTCTGACAACCCGCCAGGAATCGTCGTCCAGGATCATTTCAACGAATACGTAACCCGGGTATTCGCGCTCTTTCTTTTCAACGCGCTTGCCGTCTTTGACCTTGGTCACCATCTTTTCCGGAACAATGACGCCGAAGATTCTATCTTGCGCATTCATAGTCATGATGCGCTTTTCGATATGCTCCTTCACTTTGTTTTCGTGCCCGGATGCAGTCTGCACGGCATACCATCGCCTCTGTCCGTCACTGTTTATGAAAGCCATCGTCCCTTACTTTCCTTTTATTAGTCCAAGCCAGCCTTGAGAACCTAGTGGTGCAGCCCTACTCCGCCACCGTGCAATCTTGCCCAGTGCTCGAGCGGACCGAATATAGCGTGAGCTAAAAACCAGTCAAAACCAAGAACTGCAACGGTGATCAATGCCACCAAGAACAGTACGCTGAGGGTCTCCTGAATTACCTGCTGTCTACCAGGCCAGGTTATCTTCGTGAATTCGACAACAACATCTTTGAGGAATTGGCGAATGTCTTTGAGCGACTCGCCCAGTTCAATTTCCGTATCGTCTATTGCTGCCTTCTTCTGTTCGCCTTTCTTATTAGGCTTTTCGTCTTTGCCCTTCTTCTTATCCCTGGGTGCTTCATCCTTGGCTTTCGCTTCGGCTGCGTTATGACCCAATGACTCTTTCGAATCATCGCCCTCAGTCAACTTGGTTGACGGGGTAGCGCCCTTATCTTTTTTCTCTGTAGACATCAATATGTTTGGACATCCGAAGTGACGGTGACTCGCCTGAAAAATTCGCGCCTCCAAGGAATCGAACCCTGACCGATGGTTTTGGAGACCACTGTTCTACCGTTGAACTAGAGGCGCATTCACTTTGAACCGACCAGGCGAGGTCGGGCAAAGTCAGTAGCCGGTCGGACACGTCAAGTGATCGTAATCCAGAGAATCCTGAAGTCCTTCGACCTCTTTGGATCCTGAACGTCGGGATCTCAACCTGAGCCCGAGCGTCCGACCGCTCGCTCGAATTAGCGCTTGGTTTCTTTGTGCTCGAGGTGCTGACGGCACCATTTGCAATACTTGTTGATGCTGAGTCTGTCCGGATCGTTCTTCTTGTTCTTCATCGACGTGTAATTGCGGCGTTTGCAAGTGCCACAAGCAAGCGTGATGATGATCCGGTCGTCCTTCTTGGCCACGGCTTTCTACTCCCTTTCTAGCTCCCAACCGGCTAAATACAGCCTAAGTGCATTGTCGATTGGTAATTGCGCGTTCAGCCGAAACTGAATCTTGTCTTTAGTGTTGCCGGTCTGTGCTCAGTTCAGACTCAGGTTTGAATCTAAACGCTCAAAGCTGCCTTGTGCGTTTTGTCTGAAAAAACCGCACAGACCAAAATGACCTCCGGGGAGGCGTCAATGCAAAGTATATCTAACCAAGAAAAAATCTGTCAACAAGACTAGAATTGGGGCGTGTTACAAGCAATTACGGAACCCCCCTCAACCCCGATCGATTCGAAAAATGCTCGAATAGATGCGGCGAATTAAGCGGAAGTTAATACTCGGTCAGTGAGAAATTTCTCGATTTCTTCCAGGTTTTTCCAAGCGCATTCTTCAAAAGTCTCTCAGGCAGTGGCTTTCGGGATGCTGATCCTGTTCTCTCTGAGCGCCTGCGGGAATACAGGCGCTGGTTACGAGCCCGATACATTCCGCATCAATTTGCAAGCCGAGCCACCCAGTCTCGACTGGCAGACTTCAACTGACTCGACTTCATTCGATGTCGTTTCCAATTTGATGACCGGGCTCACCATGTACAACAACGACATGAAGTGCGAGCCCGGCTGCGCTCAATCTTGGGAAATACTGGACGGTGGAAAGCATTTCGTTTTCCACCTGAGAAATGACGCGCTGTGGACAGACGGAAAGCCCACTACCGCTCATGATTTCGAATATGCCTGGAAGCGCCTGCTCGACCCGGCGACGGCCGCTTCATATGCTTTTTTCCTTTATGACGTTGAAAACGCCTTCGAATTCAACTCCGGCAAAATAAAAGATCCGGACTTGGTCGGCATAAAGGCGCTTGACGACTGGACGTTTTCCGTGAAGCTCAAACGCCCTGCTGCGTATTTCCTCTATTTGACTGCGTTTTGCTCAACCTGCCCCCTGCGCAAAGACATGATCGAAAAATATGGCGACCGTTGGACGGAGCCTGGAAACTTAGTTACCAACGGGCCTTTTGCACTTTCTCTTTGGAAGCACGAATACAAAATCGAGCTTACCGCCAATGAAAAATTCTTCGCCGGGCCGCCCCGATTGAAGAAAATCAAGATGTTCATGATTCCTGAGCAGGCCACTGCTTTTGGACTGTTCGAAAACAATCAGTTGGACTATGTGGATAACCGAAGCTTTCCGACCGCTGATGTAGAGAGTCTTCGCAACTCTCCTCTGTATCGCAATCTGCCCCTGCTGCGCTGCAGTTATCTCGGTTTCAATGTGAAGAAAAAGCCGTTTGACGATAGGCGCGTGCGCAGAGCGATTTCAATGGCGGTGGACAGAACTCTCTTTCCGAAAATTCTCCGACGTGGAGAAGCTCCGGCGAATACTTGGGTTCCGCCTGCTCTCGATGGCTACTCGGAAAAATCCAAGAGCGAATTCGATCCGCAAGGAGCGAGAAAACTTCTGGCGGAGGCCGGTTATCCTGACGGCAAAGGATTTCCAGCCACGAAAATCCTCTATCCGCAAAGGGAGGACGCCAAGCTGGTTGTCGAGTCCGTTCAGGAGCAGATCAAAAAGAATCTGAATGTCAAACTTCAACTGGAAGTAAATGAATGGAAGGTCTATCTCGATATTTTGCACCGCGACCCACCGCAAATGTTCCGACAGACATGGGGCGCCGACTACCCGGATCCGGAAACGTTCATGAACGTCTTTACCTCTCACAACGGCAATAATTACACTCAGTGGTCGAATGTTGCTTACGACGATTTGATTGATAGAGCCGCCGCCGAACAAAATCAGAAGAAGCGCGCCTCTATGTATGCGCAGGGCGACAAAATGCTCTGTCAGGAAGAAGTCCCTATTGTGCCGCTCTACTGGGCAACGCAAAATACCCTGGTGAAGCCCTGGGTGAAGGGCATAGGCTTCAATGCCATGGACCTGCAATTCTTCAGGAACGTGTATATAGAACCAAACTAATCAGAGAGAAACCACGGGGGATACCACGCCGGAATGCTGGCACTGTTAGTGAAACGATTGCTCACCTCGATACCAGTACTGCTGGTAGTGGCTACGCTGACATTCTTCTTGATGCGAGCGGTGCCCGGCGGTCCTTTCGACGCTGATAAAAATCTGCCACCGGCCATCGTTGCCAATCTGAACGCCAAGTATCAACTGGATAAACCGGTAATTCAGCAGTACTTCTTCTATTTGAGCAGGCTGTCCCGAGGTGATCTCGGTATCAGTTATAAGTATGTCAATCGCACCGTGCAGGATATCCTGTCCGAAGCGATTCCCGTGTCGGTGCAGCTTGGTTTTACGGCCTTGCTTCTGGCTGTGATCATCGGTGTTCCACTGGGAACACTTGCCGCCGTCAATCGCGGTTCGTGGTTGGACGTTTCGGCGATGTTCGTTTCGACTGCCGGAATTTCCGTACCGGGATTCGTTATCGGCGCCTTCTTGATCTTTATTTTCGGCATCTGGTTGAAAGTTCTGCCGGTGGCTTTGTGGGAAACACCCTGGCACATGGTTCTGCCGTCGCTGACACTGGCATTCTCGCCGGCTGCTTATCTGGCTCGTTTGACACGGGCCAGCGTGCTCGAAGTTCTGGAAAAAGATTGGGTCAGAACGGCCAGATCAAAAGGACTTTCACGGTGGTCCACCGTACTCAAGCACACTTTACGCAATGCACTGGTGCCGGTGGTGACAGTTCTTGGTCCGCTGACGGCCATTCTCATCACAGGCTCTTTCGTCGTCGAATATCTCTACGCAATCCCTGGCATGGGCCGTTTCTTCGTTACCGCTGTAACAAACCGCGACTATGATTTGATTATGGGCACGACGCTGGTTTTCGCCGCCATTCTTATCGTCACGAATGCGATCGTAGACGTTGCCTATCAGGTTCTTGATCCGCGCATGAAGGTGGAGGGCTAATGACCGCATCCGTAAGCGCCGGACACGAATCTGCCAGAGCCGTCTCGCGAGTGGAATTGGCTTTCAGCCGATTGAAGAAAATTCCCAGCGCTTACGTCGCTTTCTGGGTGGTCTGCCTGATCTGTCTTCTGGCTCTGTTGTCCGCCCTGGGAGTGCCATTGTCACCTTATTCATTCGATCAGGCGACCGACGATCTTCTGGTGGCGCCGTCGATCAAGCATCTGATGGGCACCGACGAATTGGGGCGCGATCTATTTGCTCGGGTGATTTATGGATCGCGTCTTTCCATCGCCATCGGTTTTGTCACCGCCGGTGTCGCTTTCATTCTGGGCACTACATATGGTGCTATATCCGGATACTGCGGCGGCAAGATTGATACGCTTTTGATGCGCGGTGTCGATATCGCTTATTCACTGCCCGACTTGCTTGTAATGATTCTGGTCGGTGTCCTGGTCGGCAAAGGCACCTTCGGCATTTTATTGGCTCTCGGCCTGGTCAGCTGGATGGGCACTGCTCGTTTGGTTCGCGCTCAACTGCTCCAATTGAAGGAGGAAGAATTTGTCGAGGCTGCAAAAGCCGCAGGGCAAGACGGTTTTACTATCGTCCTCAAGCACTTGCTGCCGAATGCAATGGGCCCGATTATTGTCGCGCTGACATTCACAGTTCCGTCTGCAATTCTGTCAGAGTCCACTTTGAGTTTCATCGGTCTGGGTCTGTCGGCGCCGGAGTGCAGCTGGGGAACGCTCGCCAGTGACGGCTGGCGCTCGCTGCGTTCTCATCCGCATCTTTTGGGTTTTCCCAGTCTCTTTATCTTTATGACAGTACTCTCTTTCAACTGTCTCGGCGATGGACTGCGCGACGTGCTCGATCCCAGAACCAGACTGTTCAAAGGCTAAAGATGACCGGATTGGCTGGAGCGACACGACTGGGTTTGGTGATTTTTTTAGTCTTGGCGACGGGCGTTTTTGACTGTCCTGCTTCGGCTGCCGAGAATCGAGCGCCGGCAGCCCGAAAGAAATCGCAGCGCATGGTGGACGGTTTGCTGATCAAGCATTATTCCTGGCTTGCAGGCGAAGTGGAAATCGCCGTCACACCAGAATACTTATGTATTTCCAGTCCGACAAGAACAGCAGTGACCGTCAGTCGGGCACCATTCAAAACAGTAATCGCATATGACACGGCCAAGAAGACTTATTACGAGACCACGCCACAAGCGGCTGGAAGCTTTATGATTCAGCGTTTTTTGAGATTGCTCGGCGGCGATCCTCATCCGAAAAAATGGAAAAAGGTCGAGGAGAAAAATATTGCCGGCATAAGGGCCGGCCGTTACGTCGCAGACACTGGCAAGGGGCCTGCCGGCAAACTGTCGAGAGAAAGAGGCGAAAAGGTTTTCAGCGATATGCGCGTTTCGGGCTTCTGGGCTGCGGAAAGTTTGGATATTCCTGCCGGTGCGGCTGATATTGTTGCAAAAATGGAAGGCTTTCCAACCATTCAGAAGCTGCCTGTCTATTTTCAGCTCAGCAAGGACAGTAATGACAGGCGACCGCGTGCGGCTACTCGCAGTGTGGTCAAAGCTAAGTTTCCCCTGGAAAAGTTTCAGGTGCCAACCGGTTATCACCAATCGAGGGCGGAATATTCCTTGCAGGGTGAGGAATTCGAGCTTTTCGGCGGTGATCGGCCGGAGCTGAACGGAAAAGAGAGCGACGGGCCACGTCAGCCATATCGAGCGGGTGGGCTTTGAGAGCGAAACGGAGAGCGGTGGCTAATAATTTAGTTTTTCAGCCATAAATAAAGGGTACATGGAATAACGAGAGTGTGGATCCCCGGGAGGGTTGGCTCGAAATGACGCGCTGCGGCAGATTGTCGAGAATTTTAAGCCGAGCTGCTTTGATGACTTTGGCTCTGGCTCTGCCTTTAATGGCATTCAGCCGCCCGGCTCTGGCTGATGACAAGGGATGGATTCTCACTCAGAAGAGTTTGATGATGGGCGATATGTACTTGTACGTCAGCCCGTCCGGTTTTAAATTCGTCAATCCCAAGGCCGGTGTCAATTTCGTTACCCGTTCTCCGAATTGGGACGTACTTATGTTCAACGACCGTACAAAGGTCTGCTATTCGGCGACTCTAGATACATTCAAAAAGCAGGTGACGGCCAATCTTCCTCAAAGGCGCTCCGAGCTGGGAGCGGCAAGCTGGCAAAGAGGCACTGTTTCTAATATCGCCAATCTCAGGGCCACCC
>JAIETE010000127.1 GCA_019745505.1 Candidatus Obscuribacterales bacterium
AACCTTTCGTCTTGCTGTCGGCTATTGAAGCGAATTGGCATAAGCTCTGCCGCGGCATGAGGGTGGATCGACGCAGGGATTTCCGCGCAGTCCGTTGCGTCCGACTGCGTGAGCCTGGTCATCCACCATTTGTCCCGGATAGAGAGTTGTCGGCGCAGCTTGTGTGTATACCTGGGTCTGTTGCATTTGTTCCGGCATCATCAGTGGAGTGCCGGTCTGAATATACTGAGGTTGCATCATGCCCGGCTGCACCATCTGAGGCTGCATCGGGGCGGCTTGTGCATAAGCGGCTTGCTGCTCGTCGGGCACAGCGATTGGTCCACCGGCGGGCAGACTTTCCATGGAATGTGCAGCGCCAGGTCCCGCGTGATCTACGTGCGCGACCTGAGGTCCTTTGTTCATCATGCCTACTGCGCCGCAGTAGACGAACGTTACGACTCCGCCAATGAAGATGCCCAGCAACAGAAGGATGATTTTGCTGAGAACTTCACCGTTGTCTTCGGTTGGTTGCATGATACTCATGGTTTTCCACCATTCATGAGAGGTTGACGATCAACCTCATTGTATGGATGGAGGCTGAATTGGCTATGGTGAAAACCGCAAAGTCGCCACGGGGGTGGGCTTTTGCCATGGAAGAGTGATTGGGTGGAAACCTTGTATGCCGTGCTGGATAAGCAATGCGGGCATTCCGCAGCATCTGGAAATGCTCTGAAAATCGCTGATAAAGTCTATCTCAGGCGTTAAACAACGCCAGTGGGCATTTAAGCAAGAAGTCTTTGATGCTGGGAGTGTCCTTCAGTGGCTCGGTCATAGCTTTGAAGGCGCTATTGAACGATGATTCGCCTATGTTGAGGCCGCTAAGCAATGCGCTTCCTACGTTTTCGATCGGAGCGCTAAGCCCGGCATCGCCTACCGTTGCTACATCTCGTGCCATGTGAAAGGGATCTCACTGGTATATGACAACTTATAGCGTACCAGTGGCTGGGGCTTTTGGCAGCTTAATTCTTCAGGCGGTGAACTTGGAGTGCTTTTGGCATTGGCCCGATTAGTCGTTCCAGTTTATAAAAGTTACGTCGACGGGATCTTCAGCTTCCAACCTGTCCAGCTCCGCTTTGAAGTGGAGTACGACCTGTGCTTTTGCCAGTCCACTGAGCATGTGCGATTCCTGCCCTCGCGTTGGAATTGCTAATGATTTGCCGTTATCCGAGCTTTTCAGCGTGCCGCGAACAAAGTCCAATCGGCCAGGGCGTTTCTTGAGCGCGGACCCGCTTGTGACGCGCACCGTCTCAGTGCGGAAGAAGGCTCCGCCGGCGAGTTTTCTGAGCGCCGGTTTGACAATCTGGTGGAATGTGACAAGGACGGAAACAGGATTGCCCGGAAGTCCGAAAACATATTTGCGCTCACCGCTCTGTGTGTCTAGAACACCAAAGTAAACGGGCTTTCCAGGCTTAATGGCAATGCGCCAGAAAACAGTCCTGAATCCCAGGGCTTCAAGCGTTTCCTTAACGTAATCATGGTCTCCAACCGAGACGCCGCCCGAAGATATCACCATGTCGCTGTCGAGCAGCGCTTTCTCAAAGGCTTCGCGTGTCTCTTCGCGAGTGTCTCGGGCTATGTAGTGCTTGCATCCGACTATACCTAGGGCGTTCAAAGCCGCTGTAAGACCGTATGCATTGGAGTCGTAAATCTGCCCATCTCTAAGCGGGTTGCCGGGCTCGACCAGTTCGTCACCGGTAACGACGAGAGAAACCCTCGGTTTTTTGAAGACCGGAAATTTGACGTGACCAAGGGAGGCAAGCAATGCAATTACAGGCGGCGTAGCTTTTATCCCTGCTTCGAGAACGGTTTCGCCTTTCTTGTATTCGTCGCCGGCTCTGCGAATGTTCTCTCCTGCTTTCGCGCTGCATTCGACGAGGACACTGCCGTTGTCTTCGCGACAGTATTCCCGCATTACCACTGCTTCGCATGAAGAGGGCACGCGGGCTCCAGTGAATATTTTTACCGCTTCTCCTGTGTTGATTTGCAGTTCTTTCGGTGAGCCGGCGGCGATGGCAGTAATCAGTTTTAGCTGTTTCGGCGCATCCTCGCAGGCGTTTTTCAAATCGTCAGTCTTGATGCCGTATCCATCCACGGCGGAGTTGTCGAACTGTGGGCTCGACATCGTTGCGATAACATTTTCGGCAAGGTAACAACCAGCCATCTCGCTAAGCCGAAACTCTGTCTTTCCCAGCGTCGAGACATTGTCATCGACCAGTTTTAGCGCTTCTTCGTAAGAAATCATTTTGTCTTTTCAGTGCGACTTGCTTTTCGCTTCTTGCAATTTCGGTTCGTCTCTCCTTTCTTCATGGCACTCATCATTGAGCATTCTGAATGCGTGGAAGATAAACGGGAAAAGCGCCGCCATGCCGTCTTTGACGCCGCCGGTAGAGCCGGGCAGAGTAATTATTACTGTTTTGCCTCTCACCCCTGCAAGCGAGCGAGAGAACATCGCAAACGGATTGCGCTCCTGACCATATGCGCGCAAGGTCTCCGCGACGCCAGGCAATTCTCGCTCGATGAGATTTCTTATTGCTTCAGGGGTCGTGTCGCGTGACGACAGCCCGGTACCGCCTGTGGTGATAAGAAGATCGAGCTTGAGGTCGTCCGCCAATCGCAAAATTTCGTTTTTTGCTTCTTCCGCATCGTCGGGAATGATTTTGTATTCTTCTACGCTCAGCCCTTCTTCTTGAAGTTTGTCAACGATAATGCGTCCGGAAATATCTTGTTTCTTGCCCGCGGCGCATGAATCGGAAAGAACAATTACACCGGCTTTGAGAATGCCTGGGCGCTTATTGCGAAAATCGGACTTGCCGCCTTTCTTGTCGACCAGCAGAACTGTTTCAATTTGCATCAGCTCATCAACCATCTTGAGCATGTCGTAGATTGTAAGCGCGGCTACGGAGGCGGCTGTGAGAGCTTCCATCTCGACGCCGGTCTTGTAAATTGCTTTAACTGTGGTGACGATGTGTATTGCGTCTTCATCAAGCTCGAACTCGCATCCGACATAATCAACTGGCAGAGGATGGCAGTAAGGAATGATCTGTGACGTGTTCTTTGCCGCTTGAATCGCGGCAACTTTTGCCACTGGAAGCGGATCGCCCTTCGGTCCCGTGCCGTCTTTGATGATTTTGATCGTTTCCGGGCTAGCCTTCAGTGTGGCTCGCGCTGTGGCAATTCTCAGTGTGTTTACTTTGCTCGAAACGTCTCGCATTGCTATCCGCCTATTTCAATCATGGTTCTGTTTTCTGACTGCGATAATTCTTCCGCCGGCGCATGCGCTTCCGGTTTTAGTGAAAGAGAGTAGCGAATCATTTCCTCGACTTCCGCATCTGTTGCGCCGTCTCTCATTCTGTCGCGAAGGTTGATCTCCGCCGGATAGAACAAGCACGATTTCACCGAGCCATCAGCCGTAATTCGCAATCGGTTGCAGGTCGAACAAAAGCTGTCCGACATCGAAGTGATGAAACTTACCGTGCCTTTGCCCGGTTTTCCGTTCTTGTCCGCCAGTGAAAAATCTTTGCCTACTGCCGACGGATCTGCGGATATGGGTGTGAGTTTGTAACATGATTCGAGAGTTGCGATCATCTCTTTGTAGGTGACCACCTTTTCGATGTTCCACTCGTTGTCTTTGAACGGCATGAATTCTATGAAGCGGACATTGATCTTGTTGTTGAAGGCGAATTCCGCAAAATCCAGCAACTCATCATCATTGAAGCCGGACATAACAACCGAGTTTAATTTCAGCTCTTCAAAGTCTTGTGCAAGTGCTGATTGAATTCCCTGCCAAACCTGGTCGAACTGATCTCTTCTTGTCACCTGAAGAAACCGTTCTCTTCTCAATGTGTCCAGGCTTATATTGAGCGCCTTTATGCCGTTTTTCTTCAATACTCCTGCTTTTTCGCCAAGCAATGTTGCATTGGTGGTCATGGCGAGAGTCTTCAAGCCTTCGATGCCTGCAAGCTTGTAGACGAGTTTTTCAATATCACGTCTCACCATTGGTTCGCCGCCGGTCAAGCGGATTTTAGTTACTCCAAGCCTGACCATGATGGAAGCGACGCGCTCTATTTCCTCAAAAGTCAAAAGCTCTTTCTTCTGTCTGTAGACAATTCCCTCTGCCGGCATGCAGTATGCGCATCTCAAATTGCAGCGGTCGGTTACCGATATGCGCAGGTATGTGTGTACACGCTGAAAGTTGTCTATCAGCGCGTTTTTGTTTTGCATTTTTGCGGGTGCATCGGAAAGTGTCATGACTTTGCACCTTGGATTTTGGACGAGACGCTCGGTTGTGAATGTGTATCTTCGTGCCCGTGCGCGCAGTTTACCCAGGACGTTGTTCCATCCTCATATGATTCACGTTTCCAAATCGGTACACGTTTTTTGATCTCGTTGATGATGAATTCACAGGCGACGAAGGCTGCTTTTCGGTGAGCGGAAGACACCATAACGACAACAGCCAGATCTCCAATTCTCAGCGGACCTGTGCGGTGTACGCAATATGCTTTGAGAATGTCAAATTTGCGTGCTTCATCGATAATTCTCTGTCCTTCTTTGACAGCTAATTCTTCATACGCTTCGTATTCCAGCGCAGTTACTTTCTTGCCTTCGTTGTTTTCTCTCACCCAGCCTTCGAAGGCGACGAATCCTCCCGCCTCGGGCGTGCTGACTTGGCGCTTCAGCGCATCTAAGTCAATGGGAGTGTTCGAGATGGAAAACATCGATGCACCTAACCGCCTGCCACGGGCGGAATGAAAACAACTTTATCGCTCTCGCAAATGGTTTTGCTCCAGTCGGCAAATTCGTCATTGAGTGCAACCGCCACGGATGTGTGTTTCAGTGAGAAGTTGTGCCGTCTCTGCAATTCTTCGTAGAGTTCTAAGACTGTCGAACATTCGGTCTGCAATTTCTCGCTGGACAGCCCGCGCTGCTCTTTCAGCAGTGCGAAATAATCCACGCGGACAGTCTTGAGGTTGCTTGCTGCCAAGTGTGCCAATGCCTTTTTACTCGGGCTTTTCAGTGTGATTTTCGCATATGCGGTGGCGATTGTCATTGTCGGCTGATGTCCGTTTAACAACTCCGAAATGAGCCGCGTCTATTGTGACCGAGGAACCGCTAGCTAAGACGAGGACGTCGGCATGGCAAATAGAGGTAAAGTGGCGTCGGAGTGTGAGGCGCCGCTATACAAGCAACTCGAAGAGTCGTTTATTGCCGAAATCGTTGCCGGGCGCCTAAAGCCCGGCGACGTCGTTCCGTCCACTTACACTTTGGCCGAGCAATTCGGCATCTCCCGCGTGACGGCGGTGCGTTGCTATGAGGAACTGAAAGGGCGAGGATTTCTAACAGCCAGGCGCGGGGGCAGCACGGTGGTAAACCCTCATCTGGCGCTCAATGGGCGGACGGAACAGCAATATTCGTTTGAGCCGGGCGAAATTCACCGTTTTGACAACTGCCTTGGTGAGCTGTTGCCGAAGCCGCCGGCGCAATTGCTTCCGACCAAGGCCTGGATGAAAGCGATGCAGTCCGTAATTGAAGGCGGCGCGCAAGAGTATTGCGGTCCGGCGGAGCGCAACGTGGCGCCACGCCTGCGCTCCTCGATCGCCTCCTTTTTGATGCGCGTGAGAGGAATTTCCGCATATCCGCGCAATCTGCTTATCTTCGATTCTAAGTGGCAAGCTCTGGCTTTCATTGCGGAGAAATTTTTGCAGAAAGGTGAGGCCTTTGCAGTTGAGAATCCCGGAGACCCCCTGCTCTTTCTCGAGTTTGCCAGGCGTTCGGGCAATCTTAGCTTGATGCCGGTAGACCGCGAAGGCCCTGTAATCGATCATCTGGAGCCGCGCTCCGGCGTTAAGTTGATTGCAGTTAGCCCGTCGGCGCAGCATGCGACCGGGGTGGTCATGTCCGAGCGCAGGCGGCAGCAACTGTCACGCTACGCCGGACAGAGTGAGGCGATTTTGCTGGAAGACGACGCGGCGGCGTTATTGCGTTTTGGAAAACAGCCCGAACCTACTATGTATAACAAGTACAAGGATGCTCTTCATTTAGGCTCTTTCGGTACCTATCTAGGAACTCTTTGCCAGCTTACTTACCTTGTTGTTCCTGATCACTTGCTGAGGAGGCTCGATGGCGAAATCGAATCGAGAACTTTTAGTCAGCCGACCTTTGCCCATCTGACTCTTGCGACGTTGATAGAAACGGGCGCGCTGGAGCTGGCAGTCTTCAAGCAACGTGCCGCATTGCAGAAGCGCAGGCAGCAGGTCTTATCGGTTTTGCTCGATGAGTTGAGAGAATTGCTCACCGTCAATGCCGGTTCGACCGGTTTTGACTTGCTTTTGCGATTTAACTCGCAGTTGCCCAGGGATCAGCTTCTTCACGCCATCAAAGAGTGCGGAATTGATACAGGCTCACTTGATAGATGCTATGCAGAGAAAAACGATTCGCAGCGGCTGGAAATACTTCTGCCGATTTTTTCGTGGCATGATCCGTCAGCCAATTCGATGGAAAAACTGTTCGCGCTAAAAGGGCGGCTGTCCATGCAAGCTGTTCGGAGCGACCGCTCATTCGCTGTTACATCCCACGGACAGTACGAGGAATTGACCGGGGGCGAATCGGCCGCGCTCAGCGAAAGCGCATTCACCGCGCCTGCGGAAGTTCAAAGTCTGCGATTAATGTACACCTGACCGCAATAAATCCTGCAGAAGCTGGTAGAGTGTTGCTCTTCAACCGGGCTTCTGCATGAGGATTTCAACATGTCAGTGGAGAAAAGACCTTTTGGATCTTGGACTTCGCCTCTGGCGGCGTCGCAAATCGCGGCGGGCGTGATCAAAGTAGGTCAACCGCACTGGGATGGTGATGACCTTTACTGGCTGGAAGGACGTCCTCTTGAAGGCGGACGCAATGTGATCGTGAAGCGCTCGGCTTCAGGCAAAACCGAGGATATGCTGCATGCGCCTTTCAATGCCCGCACCCGGGTTCATGAATATGGCGGAGGCGATTACATGGTCGTCGACGGGACGATTTATTTTTCCAACTTCGAAGACCAGCATGTCTATATTTCGAGGGCTGGTGCGTTGCCGACTTTCTTGGCGGGAAGGAAGAATACTCGTTTTGCCGACTATAGTTTCGACCGCGCCAGAAAGCTCGTCTTCTGTGTGATGGAAAGTCATGGCGATAGCGAGCACGATGTAACCAATACAATCGTGTCCATCAATGAAAAGGGCGAGATATCGCAAATTGCCGGCGGCTGCGACTTCTATATGTCCCCGCGTGTCAGTCCGGATGGGAAGTATGTTTGCTTTGTGCAGTGGAACCATCCCAACATGCCATGGGATGAGAGCGAGCTTTGTCTTGCGCAACTTGACGCCGGCGGCAAAGTCTCTCAGGTCGAGCGTGTCGCCGGAGGTGAGGATTTATCAGTGTCTTCGCCGCAATGGGGGCATGACGGAACTCTGTATTTTGTCAGTGAGGAAACCGGATATTGGAACCTGCACAAGATCGACGCCGGCGATTTGCAAGACGGACTTAGCAAAGAGCTTTCTTCCAAAGCAACGATAGTTTTGAAAGAGGAGCGCGAACATGCTCTTCCTGCCTGGGTGTTCGGCATGTCCAATTATGCTCCACTGATTGACGGCAACGTCCTTTTGTCGACAAATGATCGTGGTTCTTGGGAGCTTGTTCTTCTCGAGAATGATGGAAAAGGCGGGATGAAACCTTTGCGCATCCATTCGCCGTATGCCAATTTTGCCTATGTTAAGGCGGGCAAAGCTCATGCCGCTATGTGCGCCGGTTCGCCCGATGCATTTTCGGCATTGGTGTCTTTTGATCTCAAGGAACATACTTTCAAGGTCGAGCGCGCGACGACTGATATGCAGGTTGACAAAAAGTATATTTCCAAACCGCAGACGATCGAATTCAAGACTGAAAATGACAAGACGGCGTTTGCATTCTTCTATCCGCCTAAAAATGATGATTTCGAAGCACCTGCAGGTGAATTGCCGCCTTTGATCGTCTTCAGTCACGGCGGCCCGACCGGTCAAACTTCGAATGACCTGCGACTGTCGATTCAATACTGGACAAGCCGCGGTTTTGCAATCGTAGACGTCAATTACGGCGGCAGCACGGGATTTGGGCGCGAGTATCGAGAGAGACTGAAGCGCAATTGGGGCATCGTTGATATGCACGATTGTGAAAACGCCGCGCGCTATCTTGCTGATAAGGGTTTTGTAGACAGAGACAGAATGGCGATTGCCGGTGGAAGTGCCGGTGGATACACTACTCTTTGTGCACTCACCTTCGGCAATGTCTTTCGAGCCGGTGCTAGCCATTTCGGAGTGAGCGATCTGGAAGCATTGGCGTTAGACACGCACAAGTTCGAATCTCGTTATTTGGATCGCCTGGTTGGAGACTATCCGGCCGAGAAGGAAATCTATAAGGCGCGTTCTCCTATTCATCACACGGATAAGCTCTCTTGTCCGATCATCTTTTTGCAGGGAACTGAAGACAAAGTGGTTCCTCCCTCGCAATCTGAAGCGATGGTCGATGCGCTCAAAGCGAAGAAATTGCCGGTGGCTTACGTTCTATTTGAAGGCGAACAACACGGCTTCCGTCAAGCGAAAAACATCGCTCGCGCACTGGAAGCAGAGTTGTATTTCTATTCTCGCGTCTTCGATTTCGAGCTCGGCAACGCCGTCGAGCCTGTCGAAATCGTAAATGAGGACGCTCTGCAGAAAGTGGGCACTATGCAATAGTTGGTATGGGGTAATTTATGTGCTCATCTTTTGCAAGGGCTGGTCGATCGGGACTGATGTTATTGCTGGGACTTTTCTTGTCTTTCTCCGGATTGCCTTTACACGCTGGCGGGACGGGCGGCTTCCCCATATCTAGCCAAGAAAGTCCTCTGAGCGTAGAGGTGGCGATAAAGCAGATTGAGAGTCCAGTACTTCTTCAAACCATTGAAACGTTATTTGAGGTTGGTCGAATCGATAGAGCGATCTTGGTACTGAAGAAGACGAAATTAGAAATGAGCGACGAGAAAATTTTCACGGTGCTGGCAATCCTGACCTACGCGGCTTGTGACTATGATGCGTTAGTTTCAATGTGCGATGAGTGGCTTGAAGCGCATGGTCAGAAAGTCTCAAAGTTCGAATCTTTTGTTTACGAGTTCCTGGGTACTGCCTACGCCAAGAGCAAATACTTTACGAGGGCAAAAGATGCGTTCAGCAAGTCAATTGCAATAAAACCTAGCCCTCGAGCCTATGCAGCTCGTTCAAAAGTCAATTTGGAGCTTGGGAAGTACGAAGATTCGCTAGCCGACTACGCAGAATTGGTCAGGCGATGGTCCAAGTTTGACGACAACGATACGTTGAGAAGTCACTTGGATGTTGGCACGAGCATGATTGGTCTTGGTCCCTGGGTAGAGACGATGTCATCTGAGGACAGCTGTTTCGGCAATTCTTCGCGTAAGGTGCAGGAACTCGTACTGAAAGCTGAAGAGTTTGAAAATTCTGGAGCTTTTGATAAAGCTACAAAAGCATACGCAGATGCCTCTAACGAGAGAGGCTTCGATGCCGCAATGAACAATGCATACGCGCTGTCTCTTCTCGCGTCCTGGACAAAAGAGAGTGTTGAAAAGGGTGATGCTGAAATCTGTGCTTCTGATGTTGAGGCGAAGCGGAATCAGGTAGAAAAACTCTTCGAGAAAGGTTTACGCCTGAGTCCTGAGGACTGGCGTATTCGGAGTAATTTTGGGCTCTATAAATTTCGAGGCGGCGATAAAACTGCTGGCATGAAAGAGTTGAGGGAAGCTGCCAAGGCTCGTGAAATGCCAAGTTCGCAACGAATGGCACTCTCAAAGGTAATACAGTTGGACGCGACTATGGAATTGCTCAAGAAGCGTTATGGAGACGAATCCAAATAGGCTCGATAGCCAATTTAGCCCTAGCCTTCGGCTGTGGCTTCTTCTTTTACTTCGAGCTTTACTTCAAGCATGCCGGATACTTGCTCGAGCATCTGTTTGCGTTCGCTCTCGCTTGCTTTTTCGTATTGGCGGAAGACGCCGGCGATCTGCAGCCAGCGCGAGTCGTTTGAGTCCGGCACTGATAGGCGCATCGCTACATCGCGCATGAGTTGCGAAAAAGAGAAGCATTCGCCGTCGAGGTTCTGGTAGCCTTCGTCTTTTTCGATTGCAATGCCGAGGCGCAGTGCGGAAACATATGCATCTACCGAAGGTTCGATTTTCAATAGTTCGCGTTCTAGGAGCACCAAATCCGATGCCATGAACATTTGTTCTTTCATCGAGGAAGATGGAGTGAAAACGTCGGGCACCGTCAGCGGTGCATCATCGTCTTCCTCTTCCTGGTGTTCTCTGTCTCGGCGATCTTCGTCGTCGTGACCGGAAAAAACATGAGTTCTAAAATGATGTCTGCCTTCTTGCTGTTCGTCTTCGCGCTCGAAGTAGTAGTCGGACAGAGTATTCATGCTGAAGCGCTGTTCTCTGCGGGCCAGGTCGATGCAGAGGAATGCCGCCATTATGACGGTCAAAACCGCTGCGAAGGGTACGAGGTATGCTGAATGCCCGCCTTCCATCGGTAGAAATGCGGCAATCAGACCTTCCCGTTTGACGGTCAGCAGCGTTCCGGACCAGACTGCTGCAAGCAGGCTCATTACGATGGCGGTTGGGAGTTTGTGGGTCGGTGCGGCTTTCGTGCCCAGCAGTATGAAAAGTCCTGCCGAGATGATGGCGCCGCACACCCAGGCGGC
This sequence comes from Candidatus Obscuribacterales bacterium, assembly GCA_019745505.1. Taxonomy (GTDB): domain Bacteria; phylum Cyanobacteriota; class Vampirovibrionia; order Obscuribacterales; family Obscuribacteraceae; genus QKMZ01. The sequence continues at coordinate 10,792 of JAIETE010000127.1, forward strand.
ATCATTGAGGAATGCCAGAGGAGGCACGACTGCAGCGGCATCTTTCCAGGCGCAAAAGAGAAATTGCCCAATAGAGAAGCCGATAGCGCCTCCCGGTAAAACGAGAAGCCATCTGAACGGTGAAGTGTAGTGTCCTTCCATTGGTGCTTTTGCTAACCTGAGCTACCTGACTTGTAAAGATAACATAGATAATCTATATATCAAAACTCTTGAGAGCCAATTAAATAGAGAGTCTAATTTGTTAGTTTCCCCACCTGTCGCCGTTCCAACCCATTGCCTCCCCTGTCATGGGCACGAAACGAACTGGAATTAACCGATTTGCCTCCATGCGACCTTCATTCAGTTTGAAGATCATCAAATCTTGAGTGCCTTTTCCGATTGGAATAATCAAGCGACCCCCTTCGACCAGTTGCTCGAAGAGATGTTCCGGAAGGTGGTCGGGGGCGGCTGTCACGATGATTCGGTCAAAGGGCGCCTCCTCTAGCCAACCTCTATAGCCGTCACCGGTCCGGATCTCCACGTTTTCGACACCCAGGCGCGCCAGCCTGTGGCGTGTTTCATTGGCGAGAGCCGCGACTATTTCTATCGAGTAAACCTTTTTGCTGAGAGCCGCCAAAACAGAAGTCTGATAGCCGCAGCCAGTTCCAATTTCCAAAACCCGGCTCTCTTTTGTAAGCTGAAGCACCTCGGTCATCAGTGCCACTATGTAGGGCTGAGAGATTGTCTGCTCAAAGCCGATCGGCAATGCACTGTCTTCATAGGCATGGTCTCTGATTTCCTGCGGAACGAACTCATGTCTGGGAATTGCTTTCATAACCGCCAGCACATCAGGGTTTCTAATTCCGCGCGAGGCGATCTGAGTGACCACCATAGATTCTCTCTCGTTTGCTCGTGCAGGTTCTATGACTTTTGCTTCGACAGGGATGTCGGTCGCTTCCGGCGGTATCCCCTTTTGCAGGCTGCTTTTGGCAGGCAACTTCGCTTGCACCCATGTTTTCAATGGACCAAGCGCTTTATCTAGTCCTGCTTTCAGTCTGTCAGGCACGTCAGCGGTCTCGCGGGTATGTTTGATGATTTCTTCTCTTAGACAAGTTGCCGGACGGTAAGTTCCGTCACTTCGATAATGACTGAGATGGGCGCGTTCGCCTTCCATCAAATTTGACTTTCTTTTCCGATTGTACTCTTGGATGCCCGGAAAGGCTAAAAAAGGCGAGCAAATCGCATATGATCACGTTTACCTAAGTTGAGGGAGCGTACCAGCGCCCCATCGATTGTGCTTCAGCCTTTACAGGAGTTTGACGGCAATATGAGTTTGAGTGGCAAGACCATTTTCATCACCGGTGCATCACGCGGCATAGGCAAAGCGATTGCCGAGCGCGCCGCTAAAGATGGCGCAAATATTGTTATCGCAGCAAAAACCGTTGAAGCTAATGATAAATTGCCTGGCACCATATATAGTGCAGCGGAAGATATAGAGAAACTGGGCGGAAAAGCACTTGCTTTGCAAGTTGATGTTCGCTTTGATGAGCAGATACAAGCGGCAATTCAGCAGGCAGTCGACAAGTTTGGCGGTTTGGATATCCTGGTGAACAACGCCTCGGCTATCAGTCTGACCAATACTCTGGCTACGGATGCGAAGCGCTTTGACCTTATGCATGGCGTCAATGTGCGTGCCACCTATCTCAATTCTCGCGCTGCCATTGCGCATCTGGAGAAATCTGCGAACCCTCATATTCTCAATCTTTCCCCGCCTCTGAACATGGACGCGAAATGGTTCGGTCCTCATGTCGCCTATACGATGTCCAAGTATGGGATGTCTATGTGTACATTGGGAATGTCGAATGAATTGAAGAAAAAGAATATTGCGGTCAATTCCTTATGGCCTGAGACCGGTATCGCGACTGCGGCCGTGAAAAACTTGCTGGGTGGCGAGGATGCCATGAAAATGTGCCGCACGCCTGAGATTGTGGCGGATGCTGCTTATTGGATTTTGACGCAGCCATCGTCCGAATGCACCGGCAATTTCTTCATCGATTCGGAAGTCTTGAAAAATGCCGGGGTGAAGGATCTGGACACGTATGCCGTTGTCCCCGGGCAGAAATTGATGCCGGACTTCTTTCTCGGTTAGGACGTCTACAACGTCCCGGTCCGCTGTGCAAAAAAGCCGCATATCCTCCAATCGCTGGTTGGAAAACATATGCGGCTTCATAGGAGAGCGGCTCACTGCCGTCTGCGTACAACGCTTAGTTTTTCGCTCTTTCCGTCTTTACCGCTGCGAGATCTTCTGAAAAATCGTCAGCGTCGGAATACTTAGGTTCGATGGCGATTTTGCCGTTGTGATCGAGGAAGCCGGTTTTGTCGTCGCTGACTACGCGCGCCATTCCGCCAACATACGGAGAGGCGTCATCGAAAGTGAGAGGAACGACTACTTTGCCTTTTTTGTCGATAAATCCCCATTTTGCGGCAACCAGAGACGGCGCCATTCCCATTTGCCATCTGCCTTTTGCCACCGGCGCGAGCCCTTCTGAAAACGGCAGCCCCAAGCTGTATTTCCCGTCTATTGTCGTGTTGCCATTGGTGTCTATGTAAGTCCATGTGCGCGGTCGGCCATCCTTTTCCGTGGCTCCTGATGCGACACAGGCCAATCCTTCGGAAAAGCTTGTCGCTCCGTCGTATGTCGGCTTAATGATTGTCTTGCCGTGCGAATCAAGAAAACCGAAGAGTCCGCCGGTTACGATCCAGTTGTGTCCCATTCCGGTCAGACCCATTACTTTTCCGCTGAGTTTCAGATATGTCAGAGTGTTGTCCGGGCTTTGCAAGATCAATTGATAGGAAGGCTTTACGAGGAATGCACCGTCACGGTCGATTACACCGTAATGCTGACCGTTTTGAATGATTGCCAGACCTTTGTTGAACTCATTTGCATCGCTGAACTGCGGTTTTATGATGGTTTTGCCGGTCTTGTCTATATAGCCCCATTGAGTGTCGTAGCTTATGTCGCCTGCTCGGGTGAACTTTACTGCGGCAACGCCTTCCTGGAAGCAATGTGCGTCTTCGAAGGCGGGTTCGATAACAAATTTGCCTTCTTTATCTACAAACCCGTAGAGCTTTTCATCTAAAGATGCATCGACTACGGCAGCCAATCCCTCCTTAAATGGTTCCGCTTCGGAAAAGCGGGGCTCGATTTTCATCACGCCAGTCTTATCTACAAATCCGTATTTGTCTCCAACTTTCACAGCAGCAAGCCCTTCCGAGAAGGGTCCTGCTTCGTCGAAGTCGGGCGGTATCACCATTTTGCCGTTACGGTCGATGTAGCCGTAAGCTTCTTCGCTTTTGGCGCTGGCGGCTATAGCCTTGAAGCCGGGTAAGCCGAAGTTCAACCCAGAACACATGAGCCCGACTTGGGCTGTGATTGCCAGAGCAATAATTTTGCGCATATTTGCCACCTCCGGATTTTCTTTACCGAGAGGTTCTAAGAATTAGGAGGTCACTCAGGACTTTGCAACGAGTTCAGATTCGAGGATGGACTTTGTCAAGCCGGCGACACGCTTGCCAACATTGGCGACTGCCTTCTGGTGTTTTTCCTCTTTGAGCTTTCCGTCTTCGGTAAAGGCTTCATTTGCCTGGGAAACTGCGATTTGCTCCGGAACAACTATCACGTTGATATTGCCCAGAATCGAGCGCAGGGTTACAAGTCCTCTCAAGCCTCCCAGTGCCCCCGGTGAGCATGCCATGATTCCGGCAACTTTGCCGGTATAGCATTCCAGGCTTTTTTCGCCCGGCTCGGGTCGGGATGTCCAGTCGATGAAATTCTTCAGGGCGGCGCTGATTGAGCTGTTGTATTCAGGTGAGGCGATGAGAAGAGCTTGATGCTCTTTCAGCAGTTTTTTCAGCTTCTTTCCATTTTCCGGGATGCCGCTTTCCGCCTCAATGTCACCATCATAGATAGGCATCGGGTAATCTTTTAGATCGATGAATGTGCAGTCGGCTCCAGCCTCTTGTGCCGTCGCCATTGCAGCTTTTACCAATTTCTTATTGAGCGAGTCTTTTCTCAGACTACCTGCTAGACAAAGGATTTTCGGGCGGCTGGACATGACTACTTCCCTCTATTTTGATGCGATTGAGTATTATCACATAGGGGCAATTTTTCCGTTATCCCTCAATTGGTCTAGAATTGCATTAGTGCTGATACTAAACGCGGGAAGCGGCGTGGCGTTTTGAAAAAAACACAAAGACGGCGGCCTTGGAATGTGCGAATCGCTTTCGCTCCAGTTTCGACTTTCAATTCCAACTCCAACTCCAATTCCAATTCCAATTCCAATTCCAATTCCAATTCCAACTCCAATTCCAATTCCAACACCAATTCGTCTTTCATTTCGACTTCCACTCTGGCTCGCGTGTTCGCGATTGTCGGCGCTATCAATCTTTCATGCATAAATTGTTTGTTGCCGGTTTTGCCGGTGTTGGCGGGGGACGGCGTTAGCCGAGCGCTTTATTCGCGAGAGCCGGGTTTGGATACTGTGCGCAAGATTATGCGCGACAAAAACTACAATGCTGCCAAACCGTTGCTGGATGCTTATCTGAAGAAGAATCCTAATTCATCGCTCGCCCTTGTCTATCGATCGCATTGCTATGTCGATGAAAACAAATTGAAGGAAGCACTGGATTGCCTATATCGTGCGGCAAAGGCAGATCCTACAAATTCTGAAGTCTATGCGGAACAAGCAAATATATACGCGGTGCAAAGGCAGCATCAGAAGGCGATCGACGCGGCGACGTTGTCGATCAAGTACGGCAAGAGAAACAGCGTCAAGCATATGTATCATTTGCGCTCGATGATGTTGAGCGGACAGGGTAAATACAAGAAGGCGATTGAAGATATGAATTCATATTTGAAGATTGATTCGGTCAAACATCGCGCCTACATGTGGAGAGCGACTGCTTATGAGCAGGACGGGCAACTTGATAAAGCTATGGCTGACTATCGCACCGGAATGCAAATCAGCAAAAACTACGAGTATCGTTTTCACACCGCGCGCGTTCTGCAAAAACAAGGCAAGATGGAAGAAGCTGTTGCAGAAATGACTGCAATCATCAAACAAAATCCCGAAGAGGACGAAGCGTGGAACAAGCGCGGTACGCTCTACTTCGCGATGGGCAAATACCAAGAGTCCGTTAAGGATTTCACGCAAGCACTGGCAACCAGTTTCGGTTCGAACGAAACAATTTATCGCTCACGCGGCCGAGCTTATGAAAAACTTGGGCAGAAGGATCTTGCGCAGAAAGATTTCAAGAAAGCAGAAGAGCTGCAGAAAAAACCACCTGTCGCGCCAATATAAAATGCCAAACAGATTTGAGCCAATGACCACCGCATTGCGAACAAACGCTTTTGCGTTGGCGATCTCTGGCAGGCGCTCATCATTTTTGACACATTTTTCAGAGTGTCAGGTGTTGAAAATCGAACCTCTCAATCAATACGAAAAAGCATGTCTTTTCGTACTGATTGCACAGCAAGATTTTGGGCGCTGGTGAGGCTTTGTGAAAACGCTCGGCTTCAAGCCCCTGCTTTGAATTTTTAACTTTGCCTGCCTGTGGGCTTTTCCAGTCTTGCCTTCAGTACGAAAAACCTCCACTTTTCGTACTGAAGGTGAAGGTACGAAATTGGGGTTAGGCGCTTTGAATTTCTAGCCTGTCGCAAAAGCGAAATTGCGAATTAAACCTTTTCCAGCTCGAATGCGTCGTGGATGAGTTTTGCGGCTTTGTCTGCTTGTCCGCGAGAGACGACGCAGGTGATTTTCATCTCGCTGGACGTGATCATTTTTATATTGATTTTGGCGGTGCCTAAGGTTTCGAACAGTCTTGCAGCGATATCGGGCTGACCTGCCATTCCGGCTCCGACAAGGCTGACTTTGGCGATGTCTTCATCTGCATGGACTGCTTTTGCGCCCATCTCTGTTTTCAGTTCTTCTAGCGTTTTGATTGTTTGTGGAAGGTCAGTGGAGGCAACCGTAAAAGTAATGTTGTTCAGCCCAGCGGTTGGATGAAATGCTTGCATAATCATGTCGACGACGATTGCTTTCTTGGCTAAGCCGCCTACGACGCGGGCTGCGATGCCTGGTTGGTCCGGCACATCCATGATGGTGACGCAAGCTTGATCCTTGTCGGTCGCTACACCGCTAATGCTGCGGTAGATTTCCATATCTTCTCCTCCATCAATGCTGGTACCTTGGTGGTCCGGTTTGAAAGTATTGCGCACGCGCAAGATGACGCCGTATTGGCGCGCTAGTTCGACTGCGCGCGGATGTATTACCTGAGCGCCCAATCTCGCCATCTCGACCACTTCTCCATAAGATATGCGATCGAGTAGACGCGCTTTCGGAATTTTGTTCGGATCAGACGTGTAAATGCCGTCCACATCTGTGTAAATGTCGCAGTATTTTGCGCCAGCCGCCGCCGCTAGAGCTACAGCCGTTGTATCGGAGCCGCCTCGTCCGAGAGTTGTGATGTCACCATTGGCGGTGACGCCCTGGAACCCAGCTACAACCAATGCGTCGCAAGTTTCAAATGCTTGAGCGAGATTGTCGGTCTTTATATCGATGATGCGTGCTTTATTGTGCACGTTTTCCGTAAAAATGCCGAGCTGATAAGCTGTTACGGAGCGAGCCGAAACGTCCAGCGTTTTCAACATCATTGACAGCAGTGTAATAGAGATATGTTCGCCCGTCGAAAGGAGCGAATCCAATTCTCGCTGGTCAGGAGTTTTCGAGCACTGATGAGCGAGCTTCAGAAGATAATCCGTTGTGTCACCCATCGCTGATACGACTACAAGCACCTTTCCGTGTTTGAGCCGCTCTTTTACAATTTCAGCAACGTGCTGAATGCGGGCGATGCTCTTGACGGAAGTGCCACCAAATTTGAGAACGGAAACCGCTGCTAATTTTTTGCTTCCTGCCGGTTCTTGTTGTTCTTCGGTGTGTGTTGTCTGGCTCATGTTCTGCTCTAAAAGCTTTAGTTGGGGAATTTCTTTGTTCTAATCGTTTGTTCTAGTTAAAAGACTCGAAGTCCGCTCTCAGGCCCTTTGTATCCACATCCAGACTCAATACCCGATATCCCTCGCCCTGGCGCGCGCACCAGTCGGACAATTCGTTCATCATGTCGCGGTGATCGCGCTGGTTGACGATTATGAGTACAGACGAGCCTGCTCCGCTAAGAACGCAGCCCAGTCCATGAAAACCGCGCACAAGCGCTTTCAATTTGTTCAGCTCCGGAACCAATGACGCACGATATGGCTCGTGAAGATTGTCAAAGAGCGATTCGCGCAAGGCGTCATCGTCTTTCGATGTAACGGCGGCAACAAAGAGCGCGGCGCGCTGCACATTGGCGGTAGCATCCTTGAGTGGAATTTTCTTGGGAAGAACCGCCCGCGCTTTTTCGGTGGAAAGTTTATATGGTGGCACGACAACAATAGTTTTCCACTTCTCCGGCCAAGTCAGCTGTTTTACAATCGCCCTGCTTCCGTGAATTGCCGGAGCGCATACCACCAAGCCGCCAAGAAGACTGGCACCGACATTGTCCGGATGTCCCTCGATTTCTGCGGCCGCCGAAAGGATGCGCATGCGTTCGGGGGCTCTTCCCTTGAGAATCTCAGCCGCCCACAAGGCGCTCAATACTGCCGTGGAAGAACTTCCCAGTCCGCGCGCCAGGGGAATGTCCGTTTCGATGGTGATATTCAGCCCTTTGAGATCATCTTCGTTTTGACCGAGCGCATGCAGCAATACGCTCAACAAAAGATTGTTTTTCTTGTCCGATAGATCCCCGGCGCAAGAACCTTTTGCTTCTATTCTGAGGCTGTCGCTTTCAGTGAAAAAATAGGTGAAGCGGCTGTATACATTCAGTGCCAGACCGATGGCGTCAAAGCCGGGTCCGAGATTTGTCGTGCTGCCGGGAACGCTTATGACAAGGCGTCTTCCGATGAGAGTGTTGGCGAATTCCGGGATGCTCAACATGCGGCTAGATTCCCATAACCTTTCGAAGCGCTTCTAAATTTGCTTCCACCGGATTCAAGTCGACTTTATTCACCTTCTGCGGAGTTTCCGGGTCTTTCAAGCCATTGCCGGTGAGTACGCAGACTGCACTGGCGTCATTGCGTATAAGACCGGCTTTCACGTGTTTGATCAAACCGGCAAGACTGGCCGCGCTCGATGGCTCGCAGAAAATACCCTCGCAAGTCCCCAACAGTTTGTAGGCTTCTAAAATTTCTTCGTCCGTAACCGAATCGATTTTGCCGCCGGAATCTACCGCGGCTGCCTCCGCTTCTTTCCAGCTGGCCGGGTTGCCTATGCGAATTGCTGTTGCGATTGTTTCGGGATTTTCTATCGGCCTGCCCAGAACGATTGCAGCGGAACCCTCCGCTTCGAACCCATGCATTTTGGGAGATGATGGAGCGCGCCCTATCTCGTGAAACAGTTTGAAACCTCTGCGATAGGCGCTGATATTGCCTGCATTGCCGACCGGTATGCACAAATAATCGGGCGCTTCCCCGAGCTGTTCTATTACTTCGAAAGCCGCAGTCTTTTGACCTTCCAGTCTGTAAGGATTGATCGAGTTGACAATTGTGACCGCGCATTTGTCGCCGATTTCTTTGACAAGCTCGAGCGCTCGATCGAAATTGCCCTTGATCTGAACAAGTTTGGCACCGTAGTGTATCGCCTGAGCTACCTTGCCGAGCGCTACATGACCGTGCGGCAGAAGCACGAAGCAATCCAATCCGGCTTTGGTGGCAAATGCTGCAGCCGAGGCGCTGGTATTGCCGGTGGAGGCACAGATTACAGCAGTTGCTTTTTCTTCGACTGCTTTGGATATTGCCAGAGTCATTCCTCTGTCCTTGAAACTGCCGGTCGGGTTCAATCCTTCCAGCTTAAAATAGAGTTTCAAACTCGGGCAACCAAGCTTCTTTGGCAGGTTTACAGCTTCCACCAGGGGAGTGTTGCCCTCTCCCAATGAAATGATTGGCGTAGTCAGAGTAACCGGGAGAAACTCTGCGTACTTGTTGATCAATGACAAAACTTGCGGGGCTACTTTATGCACTTTGCGAATTTCCTGCTTGGTTGTGTCCGTGACTTATGGAGTTTATGCACTTCTGAAAATTCTGATTGCGTTGCCTAGCGAGCTCAGGAAGTCGCATTTCTTCAGTTCGTCGAGCGCAGCATCCATATCTTTGCCCAGAACATCGTGTGTCATGATCACGACTGTCGCTTCCTTGCCTTCCACTCCGCGCTGGATTATCGTCGAGATGCTGATGTTGTGAGTGCCGAAAATATTGCCGATTTTTCCGATTACGCCAGGCGTATCTTTGACGACGAGGCGCAAGTAGAAGGGGCATTTCCATGCCAGCGGCGGAACAGCCGATGCAGGCGAAGCGTCGATGGCCGGCTGGAAGTAGCTCGCAAAGTCAGGAAGTTTCAATGCTCCTGCCAGATTCATCAAATCTCCGACAACAGCTGATGCTGTCGGCATTTTTCCTGCCCCCGGACCGATCAGCGTCAGTTGTCCGACGGCGTGCCCACGCACCAGAATGCCATTGTTCGGTCCGGAAACGGAAGCGAGTGGATGATCGAGCGGCACAAGGGTCGGATGAACCCGCACGTCGAATCCGGTGTTGCCTGAACTGCCTGTGCTGCCGGAGCTGCCGGTGTTGCTGCCCCTGGCCGCCGTGCCGAGAAGCTTGATTCGGTAGCCGAATTCTTTTGCCAGCGCCATGTCTTCTTCGGTGATATTTCTGATGCCTTCTTTGTAGATGGTTTCGGGTTTGACGAAATGTCCAAAAGCAAGCGCTGCCAGCACTGAAAGTTTGTAGGCGACATCGAATCCATCTACGTCTGCGGTCGGGTCTGCTTCCGCAAAACCCAGTTCTTGAGCTTCTTTCAATGCTGCGGCATAGCTGTTGCCGGCTTCCATATTGGAAAGAATGAAATTGGTGGTGCCGTTTAGAATCCCTGTCACTGATTCGATTTCATTGGCTTCCAGTCCTTTGTGGATAGTGGACAGAAGCGGTATTCCACCTGCCACTGAAGCTTCGAAAAAGATTGCAACGCCGTGCTCTTTTGCCAAAGCAAACAGGCGCGGACCGTGTTTCGCCAGTACTTCCTTGTTGGCTGTGACGATATGCTTGCGCTTCTTGATTGCTCGTTCCAAGTACGAAACGGTCGGATTTTCCCCACCCATTACTTCCACGAGTACTTCGATTTCCGGATCGTTGATGATTTCTTCGACATCAGTTGTGAGTGGGCAATTCGGCGTGGCAGAGCGCTCCTTGTCGAGGCTTTTGACGGCCACTTTCTTCAGGGTCAGGTGACGGTGTTTGCTCAGCAGTTCGACAACTCCCGTGCCGACTGTTCCAAGTCCCAACATTCCGAGCACAACTCGTGCCATATTTCTCCTTGTGCGCCGTGCGCCATCGTTCGACCGTCGGCAAGCAGACTTTGCCGCCTCGCATCCGCACCGTTCCGGACCGCAGAATGCAGGTCGTTCGGCCGGAAGGCAATTATCCCTTAGGCTGCCGCCCTATTTGGCATTTGAGTGCTCGGCTGTAACGCCCGGTTA
>JAIETE010000323.1 GCA_019745505.1 Candidatus Obscuribacterales bacterium
CTCTTTAGTTCTTGGGTGGCAATTAAGTGCCGGAGAGGTTAGCATATTGGGACTTTGATTTCATTTCGGCAGGCGTTTAGATCCTCGACTACCGAAGGGCTTGTATGTTGCAAGCGCTAGATTCACGATTTACCGGCAAAACGCAATGAGAGGTTAAGCGAAAATGGCAGAAGCAGCCACAGTTCAGAGCATTACGAAGCTGGCTCAGCAATTGCGCGTCGACAGCATAAGGTCGACAACGCAAGCCGGTTCAGGGCATCCCACCTCTTCCATGTCGGCAGCCGATTTGATGGCTGTCTTGATGACCAAATACCTGCGCTACGACTTCAAGAAGCCGGAGCATCCGAATAATGATCGCCTAATTTTCTCGAAAGGACATGCGTGCCCGCTTCTGTATTCCTTGTACAAAGCAGCTGGCGCTATTACCGACGAAGAGCTACTCAGCCTTCGCAAGCTGGGAAGCCGTCTGGAAGGACACCCGGTTCCCGAGATTCTGCCTTGGGTAGATGTGGCTACCGGCTCTCTTGGCCAGGGGCTCTCCTTTGGTGTTGGCATGGCTTTGGCCGGCAAGTTCCTGGACAAGCTGCCATATCGCGTCTGGGTTCTTCTGGGCGACAGTGAAATGGCGGAAGGAAGCGTCTGGGAAGCTATGGCTTGCGCATGGCACTACAAACTGGACAATATGACCGCTATTCTCGACATGAATCGCCTCGGTCAGCGTGGCGAAACCATGCTCGGATGGCATTCCGAGGTTTACGCCGAGAGAGCAAGGGCGTTTGGCTGGCACACGATCGAAATTAACGGTCATGACCTGGATGCCATCGATGCTGCCTACAAAGAAGCCATTGCAACTCAAGGCAAGCCGACTCTGATTATTGCCAAAACTGAAAAAGGGCATGGCATACCACTTACAGCCAACAAAGATAACTGGCATGGTAAGCCCCTTAGTCCTGAACAGGCTGCCGAAGCGGTTGAGCAACTGGGTGGTGTTCAAAACACAGTCATTGAGATCAAAAAGCCCGAAGATAAACAACCGGCCAATGCCGGTCGGGCAGTCAAGAAATTCGAGCTGCCGAAGTACGACTCCGCGGTTGCGACAAGAGAAGCCTACGGGGACGCCTTGAAAGCCCTGGGCGCTGCCAACGACAACGTAGTCGTCGTTGATGCTGAAGTCTCGAATTCGACCTATGCTGACAAGTTCGCGCATTCTTTCCTGGAACGCTTCTTCGAAATGTATATTGCCGAGCAGTGCATGGTCGGTGTGGCAATCGGCTTGGCTAATCGCAATAAAATTGCTTTTGGTTCTACCTTTGCAGCTTTCCTAAGCCGCGCCTACGATTTCATTCGCATGGGTGCAATTTGCCGCGCCAACATCCGCTTGTGCGGGTCGCACGCCGGTGTATCGATAGGACAGGATGGACCTTCACAGATGGCTCTGGAAGACATCGCCATGATGCGTGCTATTCACGGGAGCACCGTGCTCTACCCTTCTGACGGCGTATGCGCCGCTCACCTGGTTAACACCATGGCTGAGACAAAAGGTATCTCTTACATGCGCACGACCAGAGAGAAAACGCCGATTCTCTACAAGAACGACGAAAGCTTTCCGATTGGCGGCAGTAAGACTCTGCGAAGCTCGAGCAAGGATAAAGCTACTCTGATAGCCGCCGGAATCACACTTCACGAATCTCTCAAGGCGTACGAGGAACTGAAAAAGGATGGCATCGAAGTCCGTGTCATCGACCTTTACTCAGTTAAGCCCATTGATAGGGAAGCCTTGCATAAAGCTGCAAAGGAAACCGGAACCCTAATCGTGGTAGAAGATCACTGGTTTGAAGGCGGACTCGGCGATGCCGTTCTCGATGCTTTTACAAGCTGTGAGAAAACAATCAAAGATGCTTGCCCAACGCCAAAGGTGGTCAAGTTGGCAGTACAAGGTATGCCCGGCTCCGGAACTCCTCAAGAGCTTTTGGATGCTGCTGGTATCTCTGCCAAGCACATCGTTGCCGCTGTAAAAGCGCTCTAGAGCCAGATAAAACAACAGCAAGTCTGGTTTATACGCGTTCCCTGGCGCTTGACGTTTGGAGGATTATGTTTGGTCTGGAATTTCAATTGATATCAATTGAAATTCCAGACCTCTGTTTGACCAGTATTTTTTTTGCTGCTGACAACCCTTGGGTTGATTAGAGAAAGGAATTTCTTTTGATCGAGAAGAACAGGCGATTTCTCACTGTTAATGCTTTTGCCGAAAAACCATACGGTGGAAATCCTGCCGCTGTTTTTACACAGGCCGATGGCTTGCCGCAAGAACTCATGCAAGCTATTGCACGCCAGCTAAACTTGGTAGAGACCGTTTTTGTGCTTCCAGGAGAGCAGAAAGCTGATTTCCGGCTGCGCTATTTTACTCCTGCGGTTGAATTGCCTGTTGCTGGGCATCCAACCGTCGCTGCCTGGTGCGCACTTTTGCATGAAGGCTTGATCGATGTCGACAAGCGAAGCGTCTTTACCCAAATAAATCAGGCTGGAAAGCAAGAAATCAAGGTTGAGAAGTCGAAGAATAAAGGCAAGCCAATTGTCACAATGAAGCAACCTAATCCCCGCTTCCTGGAAACTCCTTGTACGAAAGCTCAGGTGGCTGCTGTTCTTGATGTGAATGAGAATGCAATAGATGATCGTCTTCCCCTGCATGCTGTTGATACTGGTTTGGGACATTTGATTGTTCCCATGCGGTCTCTGGATGCTTTGATGTCTGCAAAGCGGCAGATTGAACCTCTTCGTGAGCTTTGTAAATGGAATGGCGTTAGAGAGGTTCAGCTGTTTTGCTTCGAGACCTTCGACAAAACGTGTCAGCTGCATACACGCAATTTGTGTCCTAGAGAAGGTTTGGAAGATCCGGCATGCGGTGTAGGAAACGGTGCGCTTACGGCGTATTTAAGCGAGTACTACCGTTTTGCCGACAATGACTTCAGCCTTCGTATTGAGCAAGGAACGATCGTTGACAGACCGTCCGTTGTACACACCAGGGCAGTCAAAACAAAGGAAGAGCATAAAATATTCGTTGGCGGTTCAGGCATAGTGATGATGGAAGGGCATATGCTCTTCTAATCGCACTCCCCGGCGGGTATTTCTCTCAAGCTTCTGAAACAGAGCGTTTCTTTGCGGCCGATGTCTGTTTCTAACTGTATTGGTATAAGAGTATCGAGATCCTCGAAAATCTCGCTATAGCGGACGAAGTTTTGCTTTCGCAGCTCGCAGACAAGCCCCTCCAGAGACTGATTTGGAACTCTTACTGTAACCACCAAATTTCGGTTCAATGTCAATTCCAGGCGCAGTCTCACAAGTGTGCTGGCGCAAGCTGCTATTTCAGCTTCCGACATATTTCCTAGTTTTGACTTTACGAAGATGGCTGCTTGTGAGCGTTCTTCAATCGGCAAATTGCCATATCTCTTGCAACCCAGCGGTGCTGCCTTTTGATACCAGAGATCTTCATAGCGCAGCAACGGCGCATTGCGATTGTTCTTCGTATCTTTGCGGCATTCTACCTTTACTTTTACGATTGAATTCAACCTGGTGCCTGCGAAGTTTATATAGTCTTTCAACTCCTCGCACTGTATCTCAACTACATTTTCGTATTGACCGATGTCCACCATCTGCGGTGGCAGAATGTTTCTCTCGTTGTACTGTAGCGCAGAGCCACCACTGCGTCCTCCCGCTTGGAGAAACATGGTTGCGCAGCACAGCAACGCCAATGAGATTTTTTCTTCCATGATAAGTTCTCGTAGTTCGCCACCGACTAAATTCCCAAAAACTATGCGCCAATCCCGGTTCTGCGCGTCTGGAATGTTTAACTAGTGTTTAGCTTTTCTGTGTCGCGGGGCGAGCTTCAGACGCACCGGACCCGCTTTTAGCGTTGTGCTGCTGGCTTTCAGTGATTCGGACACGTAAATAAGACAAGGTTTCCCTAGCATACTTGTTGGGTTTTGATGTACTCCAAACCTTCGAATGTCCATTGACGTGGCACTTGGGGCTTTGATAAGTTGGGAAAGGAAGCCGGAAAAGTCCATCAAATCAATTACTAGTAAATCCAGAAGCGGCTGGCTTACTCAAAACCATATGCCGTTTCCGATGGGTTTCCCCCCTTCTTTCGGCGAGTGAGTGTGTGTTCAATGTCTTTGGCATTGCCTTAGACAGCGTTTGGCTTTGGCGAAAATATTTCGACCTTCCAACAAGGAGGTTCTCCGTGTTTCAGACTGTGTGTAATGCAAGAGGAATATTGCTCGGCATCGTAATTGCCTGTTCTCTGGCTCCGCCATCTGCCTATTCACAGCAAGTCATAAATGGCTGCTCCATTTTTCCACCCAACAATATCTGGAATCGCCGTATAGATACTTTGCCTCTTGATGCCAACTCTTCTACATATGTGAGCACAATTGGCGCTTCAACTCGCTTCCACCCGGATGTCGGCAACGACATAAATTCCTTCGGCATTCCTTACAATGTCACCAAATCCAAAGGAAAAGTTCTGCCTAGCTTTGATTATGCAGACGAAAGCGATCCGGGTCCTTACCCGGTGACAACTAAGCTGCTGATCGAAGGCGGAACATGGTCTACCGTCAACGGCGGCGATCGGCATGTGCTCATGGTTGATACCAAGAAGTTGGTCCTTTACGAACTCTATGCGACATATCCGTCCGGGAAAAAGGGCATTCATGCGGGTTCCGGCGCTATTTTTCCGCTTAATTCCAATGCTCTGCGCCCCAATGGTTGGACTTCTGCAGATGCAGCCGGGCTGCCCGTGTTTCCCGGGCTTCTGAATTATGACGAAGTAGCGACCGGCGTCGTTCGTCATGCACTGCGGTTTACAACGAGACGGACAAATGGGTATATCTGGCCGGCCCGGCACCAGGCAGGTCCCCAGACGGCAGGATATCCACCAATGGGGCAACGCTTCCGCTTGCGAGCAAGTTTCAACGTCTCAACCTACTCACCGCGCATGCAGGTTGTTCTCAATTGCTTGAAGCAGTATGGAATGTTCGTCGCAGATAACGGCTCTGACTGGTTTATGACTGGGGCTCCGGATCCGCGCTGGGATAACTCGGAACTCGATCAACTCAAAAATCTCGTCGGCAGCGACTTTGAGGCCGTAGACGAGCGAAGTCTCATGGTCAATCCAGATTCAGGACAGTCACTCTGATGAAGTTTTCCCGCAGGCAGTTAGCAAAACGCGATGCAAGAGGAAGTATGCTCTTCCTCTGCATCGCCGTTTTGGCGGTGATGCTTGTCGTCGTTGGCGTTGTGTTTTCCATCTATCTAGTCTTCTTTTCTCATCAACATCTTCAAAGTCGCGCGGAGGATCTGGCTTTGGAATGTGCAAGGCAACTGAATGAGAATGATCATGGAGGCAAGATTAACAACCTCATCGGTCACAGTCGCGAGCTTGTTTTTACCTCTCGCGAACTCTACCAGCGAACCGGCAACGATGAGTTTCGTGGGCTTCAGGGTTTGGCTGCCCAAGTCTTGGAGCAGTCTCGCAGCGGCGCGGTGCTCCTCTGCCAAGAAAGAACCCAGTATGTAGATGTATCACTGCAAAAACTCAGAAAAATCGTCAAGTCTGCAGAGACCAACAAAGTAGGCAGCTTATTCTTATCCAAGTTTACATCCGGTGGTGGTGAGGTCTTTGACTTGCGCGTTGGCGATATGGGCCAACCTGTTTCAAATGTGGAGGCGTCATCGGGCGTCTACAACTTAAACTCTTACGACCATCAGCAAAACTTTGTAAAGCCCGGAAAACAGGCAGAATTGCTCGTGTCTAATGTCAATCTGAAGTTGCCCGGTGAAGACTCGGATTTGGATTTTCGGTTGGCTTCGTTGCCTGCTCCAGTCAAAGGCGCCACTGCTCCGCTGCGCTTGACACGAGGGAAAGGTTTTAAACACTCGCTAGTCTTACTTGATTCCGGGCAGGAAAGAACTGGAATCTGCGCTGTGATACCGTCAGCAGTGCAAGTCACAATGACTATGAGTGTTAAACAAAGTGTTGTCGGCGAATTCGATTCAAAAACCAGAACAGTCAACACGGCATGCGCTAATGGCGCCTGGACCGAACCATAGCGAGCGCGGTGGACGTTACGATGACCATGGACATTAATCAGTTGAGAAGAATCAAGCAGCGTTCCCAAACCGGAAGCAGCCAACTGACTGAATTTGGTGCAGCAATTTTTCTGCTGTTCTCTTGTATCGTGATTCCACTTCTCGATCTTTCGATAGTTCCTGTAAGACTAGGGCTCGGGAAATCTATCGTCAGCCACAGGGTTCATCAGTTAGCTCAGAGCGAGTGTCTCAGTGATGCGTTCAAATCGTTGCAAGAGAGTGACTTCCATAATGGTCTGACTAAGATCGGCGGCTTCAATGCCAAGACTACGCAGCTGCTACTGGTCGCGACCTCGGTAAGAAACCCTGATGTTTCACTGAAAGTGGACCGCCCCGGTGCTTTGCCCAGTGATTGGCTGCCCGGCGGAAACAAAGGACCATGCCTTTACCGCTTGGATTTGACGGTTGATGCAGAGATTGAACCGCTCATTACGGCTAAGGTTCCAGGAGTGAAGATTGTTGGATTAACTACACCAATCCCTTTTCACTTGCGCGAAGAATCGAACTGGGAGAATATGGGCTGCGATCCTATGAGTGGTGAATTTTTCGTCAACAAATAGGGTTCGTTGTCCCTAATTGCCTCTCACTCCATCGAGTTGATCGATGACTTCGTTCCAATAAGAATTGGAGCTGGTTCCGGAGACTCCATAGTCGGGTGCAATGAATATGTATCCGTTGTGATTTGCGCGCGCAGCGGCCTCTGCTCTTGCGATATCCGATTGTTGGACTCCAACCAGCATCGCCGCAAATCTATCCGGTGAATAATTTTCCTGCCAATTGACGGAGCGCGGCTGATCGTCGTAAGCATCTGCATACCCTTCGTATGTTCCCTGAATGTCGAAGGTGTCCATGTAATCGCGATTTGGAGTTGCACCGCCATTGATGGCGGCAATGCCTCCTTTAGCTTTTATGTAATTGCCGATTTCTTTGAAATATGCTTCTGACTGTGCATCTGTCGCGTATCCGCCACCGTTGTGGTTCCCAGAATCGCCGAGATAAATTCCTTTGATGTCTGAATGAACGTACCAGGAGTCGATTTCGGCTTTCACTTCTTCAATCGGCCTCGTGCCACCCCTGGTGCCAACGTAACCTAATGGGTTGAGTCCCCTCTCGCTGGCTTCGGCAATGTTCCGCTGCAATGTAGGGTCCAGCTCACCAAAAGGCTCGTCTGAATTCCAGGACACGTCTTTCGACGGTAAAGTCACAATCAGGCTGCCCTCCGGCGCGTCACTATTGATCTTTTGCCAAGTGTCCTGCGACTCCGGAAAAATGTAGATGAGCTTTGCTGCCTCTGATTCTGAAGGGGCGTTTTTCGAATCTGTCGGGTCGTTTGGTTGCTCTCCTTCCATAGGAGTTTTTCCAGGAGTTTCTTCCCCACCATGCTCTTCGCCTGAGTGGGTTTCCTCACTTGGCGTTTCCTTCCCGCCATGCTCTTCTCCACCGCCAGACTGCTCTCCACCTTCCGGCGATTCTTCTTTCTGTGGCTTCTGTGAAGCCAGTTTTTCCATGAACTTTTGGAATTCCTCCGGAGAAACTACCCCGTCTCCATCAGCATCCATTGCCTCGAACGCCCGCAAAAGCTCTTCCAATGTAATTTGTCCGTCGCTATTCTGGTCAAGGAAATTCATGAAATCCTTTAACTGATCTTGAGGATAATCCGTCGTTGTCGATTCTTCTCCTCCGCCCTCTTCTTCAGGCTTCTCTTCTTCTCCCTTCTCTTCGCCTCCATGTTTTTTCGCACCGCCGTGAGTTTTCTCACCTCCGTGAGTTTTCTCACCGCCGTGTTTGTCCTCTGCGTGCTGCTCGGGCTCCTCTTCGTTTCCATACTTCAACTCATCGCATCCGCCAGCATCGATAATGTGCTGCCGTGCGCTATTCTGAAGAATGTCTAGGGTGCGGAGCTCCTGCAGCGAGAAGCCATTTGCACCGAAATATTGCTGCGCTCGGTCAATTAAATTCTGCTCTTGCTGCAGATTGGTATATTCTTCGAAGTCAATCCCGCCCGACTTGACGCCGTCGAAGATAGCGTGTTCTTGCCGGTCCTGGCGAAAGTCCGGTCGTTTCAGATCTCCGATTGCTGGCGCCTTCGCTTTGCTGGTATCGGTTTCGTACGGATCGCTTGCGCTCATATCCAGGAAGTTCTGCTTATTGTCATTAGAGCCTGCTTGCGCATTCAACCGCTCAAACGAAGTCCACTGAGTTGACTGACTATAGACTTCATCGTGAATGGCAGACTCTGAATGACGCGTCGAATTAACCGGATAAACCGATTCCATATGATGTTCAGGCATGTGAAGCTCACTCCATCAAGATGATCAAGTTTTGAATGCATTGAAGTGTCCGGACTTCTAGCCAGACGAAACTTTGATTTGCTTAGTAAGTTTCTGTACGGAAGTTCCGCCGGCTTGCGGCGTCTTGGAAGCTTGGGCGAAAACGGTTTGAGCATTATGCGGGCGGTTTGTGACAGCGACGTGGCATGCTGCACCCGTCTCACGGTCCTCTCGCGGCCAACTCTCAGTCCTCTCGCGGCCAACTCTCAGTCCTCTCGCGGCCATTTCGCAGCCACCTGGCTGCCACGGTATTTCCCCCATATCCTGCGGTTTTTTGCCAAACAGTTCAGGAATTGTTCAGACAAAATTGGATATTGTCATAACGTCAAGACAAGACTTGGTGTTGCGAAAATGTCATATCATTCATCATTTACACGGACCTCTGGCACCTCTGAACTGCCTTCAGACAGCGCGAAGTCCAGCGACAACTCAGCTATTGCCCGCAACTTCGACTACTACAGATTCAATGGTGACGGCTCCGCACCGGACCCGCGCCGCAATTCTTGCATTGAGAAAGAACCGACTGACTTGCAGTTAGTTGATGCCTCGAGCCAAAGTCCTTACGCCTTTTCGCAGGACGATCTGCGCAATGCAAAAAGCACCGCGGCTCGCCTTACTGCGCTGGAAAGAATTGCATCAAGCGGTGAGGAAAGCTTTAAGTTCAGAGATAAGGATGGAGCGCAACGAGAGTTCAGAGTCGAGACTCAGAAATGTGGCGAGAAAACCCTGATTCATTGTTATGCCAAAGATTCTCGCGGAAGTGAACAGGTTGTGATGCGTGCTGTGCGCAATGCAAGTGGTGAGATTGAACAGCAGCGAAACGCTGAAGGCAAACTCGTCTCTTATTACGGAGATAACTGGTCTCGCTCTATGCAAGGTAGAACGTTTTTGGTTGCAGAAAAACCGGAATCGGAGCGTGCAGAAATGCAAAATGGCGAACGCCGCCGCCAGAGCGATAAAAGAGGTTGTCGCGAGCAAGAGCAAAATTCCCCGTCAGTGAGAGTGGATAGCGGCCGGCGAGAAAACGAATCTAAAACCGGCAGACAAAGCGCGGATAGGGGCGAAGAGCGCGATGTAAATGTCGCTCCGCGCCTTGATGTTGGTAGGGCATTGGCTGAGGTGGCATCAATAGCTGCTCCATTTTTGATGGCACAGCTAAACAACCGGGGGCGCTGCAACGATCTTTATCCATTCACAGACTATCCCCGCAGATTGCCGGAACGAGGCTGCGGCAACTATTACGACGGACATAATCGCCACTACTATGACAGCTTCCGGCATGATGACTTCTGGGGTTTGCGTCGACAAAACTCAGACGATTACAACCGCCGCTGGGGGCGCCCTCATCATTCAGGTCGGAAGGGCTATAACCAATCTCACTGTCGCTAACGGCGAGTTTTCACATGAGGCTGCAGTGCCCTCAGCATGGCTGAGTAACCGGCATTGTAGGTCAAATGGACATTATCTCGCTGGAAAATCCCGGCGCGCATGTTACCGTTGGGTTCAAGCATCTGTGGTCCTATGTCGACGAATTTGACGCCGGCAATACCGTCTAGTTGCCGTCGCACCATATCATTGACTGAATTGACTTGCTGCCGCAATGGATCGTTTGCTGAAAATCCGCGCGGTAATATGCCCATCACGACAACCTCAGTCCCAGGCATACGACTAGCCAACTCTCGCGCGTTGGCTAAAATTCCTGCCGCTATTTTGTCTGGAGTTTGGGAGCCGATGTTATTGGTTCCGATAAGCAAAACTGCTGTCTCCGGCTGACTTCCAGCGAAGTTTGCTTCGCCGTTTCTCAACCGGTAGAGCAAATTTTGATTGGTGTCGCCACCAATTCCAAAATTCTCGCTTCTGCCGAATGATGTCTTGAATCCCGGATTCAACTGCAGTCCTTGCGTAATGGAGTCACCGTAAAACGCCACGTTGGGCGCACCGCGTCGCGCTTTGGCAACCAGTTCGTTGTGCGCGTTTCTCCATGTTGCTGTGTTTTTGGCTTGAGCTGCAGTTTCTATTCCAGGATTGATACTTCTTGGTCCGAACGTTCCTTCGTTGCGCCCGCCTCGCAAGAGGTCTCTGGTCGTTTGTGGCGTCAGGGGAATGTCGCCGTTCGGCAAACGCCTCTGGTCCCTCAAATCGGGCAAAATAACCGGACCTTCCTGCGTGTTCTGTCGATTGAATTCACGGTAGTCGGTAAATGGACTGCGAGTTCGTGAATCTCGTGGCTGCGGCAATCCACCGCTGAATTCGTAGTAGTTTGGAGTATTTGATTGGTTCCGATTCTCATAGCGGCGAGCCCCACCATTCAAATCATAATAGTTTGGGTTGTGCTTTTGAAGCTGTTCCCACGTGGGCGTTGAATCTCTCTGGCGGTCTCTTCCGTAAACACCGGTATTTTGAATGCCTCTGTCCGGCGCTGTCTCGGGCGAAGTATCAAGCTTCGTACCGATAGGAATGTTGTTCATGTCGGCAATGTTGTTTTTCTTGGCCAGGCGATTACACTCAGCCATGACTTCGCTGTTGCTTGGTTTTTGACCATTGTTTTTCTGGAAACTCGCCGAAGCAACATCCCACAAAGTATCTCCATAGCGAATCTGGTGAATAGGGTTGCCGCCCAGAATGTTGCGCATGCTTTCCTGGCGCGCCTCAACCCGCGCGCTCGCCCAATCGGACCTGCCCGGTGCGCTCTTATTTTCAATCTCAACGTTAGGAATAACGCGTTGGACGACCAATTCGCTCTGGCTTCTTGCCGCATTGGCAATTTGCTCTTGTTGCGGCATTCGACCTGCATCACGCTCTTCGTATGGTGAAACATACGCTCGATTGCAGTTTGAATCTGCAATGCAACTTTCGTTGCGCTCGAAATTTGGTAATTGCTTTGTCATCTTAGAAGGGGAGTCCTAACTGCCGGAGCAGGTTTGCTCCGGTGGTTCAGACTATAAATTCATCGAATGGGGTCGGTAGTAGCCATGGATATTCGGATACCCATAGAGAGCCGATATTACGTAGATGAGGCTCCAATGTAAATGGGAGAATTCCCATTCCCCTGTAGGACAAGGGCTTGGCACATTTTGAAATCCTGGAAATTTGTTTTTTAGAAGATCCACTGCTCTGCGCGCAGAAGCTCCACTACTATCTCGCGAATTTTGCCTGCGAAAAGAAACTGCTTCAATTCCAATTCGTTCAATTCGTGCAAGTTGAGCGTGCCGTGTTCGTTGCGGGATGGATACTTCAGAGGCGCATTCCAGAAAGGCAATTTGCCTGGACCCGGCTCCACCTGCCCGGCATCCTTAGGTGAAAACGGAATTTCCTGATAGGTGTCCAGCCAGTCCTGAAGAATTTCTCCAATGCGCTCAATCGTTTTGTTCATGTACTCTGCGCCTTCATCAGTCAATTTCGAAGATGAGGCAGCGAACAAATGGGGATATTTTTCCTGGGCGCGCAACATTGCTTGTTCGATCTTGGCGCGACCGGTTACACAAGTGTCTTTCGGACCGATGACAATACCGGAAAACAGGTAAGTCATAATTCCAATCACTCTTTCCATCGCATTCTTAGTGCGGCGCAACCCTTCGACGGCTAATTTCTGCACTTCCGGACGGATTACTCGGAAAGAATCTGCAAAGCTGTTGACTGCCGAGTCCAGAGAGTTGTGAATAGTTGGATCTTCGAAGATTGCTTCGGTATCAGGACCTCGCAAGAGTGCAATTTTTGCGAAGCCTTCCGGGTGATTGTAATTGATTGAGTGATCTCCGGCTATTACGGCGTGAGCAACTTTGGAATCTTCAGATTCAGGATGCGGGACAAACCAGTCATCAACGCCGATGTTAACCAGCAATTGGCGCTCGGCCGGACTGAAATCAATCCTGCTGAGGTCGCTGGTCAGATACTCTTTGTTGAATGGATCGTTGATTTTTTTCCAGATTGAACGCACCACTTCCATTACTTGCAAAACGCTGCTGGGGGCATTTTGCGGCAGCGGCCCGGCGGGCGTAAATGGACCCAACCCCATTTTCTTGCTCAGCAGGATGGCGACTACATTCGCCATGAATTGCGGCGGGGCGATCTGGTGCTCTTTTACTGCACGAGTTATGCGCTCAACGCTTTTGATTACTTCCGGATTGGTGAAATCCATGAAGTAGGACAAGGCTTGAGCTGCTCCATAAGCGCCGTGCACGTTATGGATGATGAAGTTTTTCCGATTCTTCACGCTGTCAGAAAAGATGGAAGCGAGAATAGCGTCGCGTGTCTCTATGTTATTCAATTGCAGGAGTTTGGCTGCTTCCAGCACTTCTCCCACTTCCGAACGGGTGTGCTTCCAGTTCATATTCCACTGATAGCTTGCACCGGGAGATTGTGTATTGGTCGAGCGATCCAATCGCTCAAAGGAATCACGCACTGTGGAGAGCGCGCACCAGATCAAGTCTTTGTCTTCCCGGGTGAGCAGTTCGTCAGCCTCGATTTTGGCAAAGACATTCGTAACTTTTCCATCCGCTCCTCGGACCGGAACGCTCATCAGGTCGTTTTTCAAATCTTCCAGAGATTTGTCGATGTTTCTAGGCGCCGGAAAAATATCTTGAAAACGAAAATTGTCGGTCAGGCGGCCCAATTGCTCCGACAGGATGTCAATTTTTATCGGCTCGAGTTCGAGCGTGCGGTTGATGTCTCTCCGCTTCTTTGTTTCCGCTGCCCCGTGGCTGGTCGGCTCGGACTTGCCGCCGGAGGGCGTATTCGGATTTTTGCCACTGCGAGGGCTGCTTGACATGGCTCTCTTTCTTTGGGCTGTGTTTGCGCGAAAACCTTTGAGTGGATATTCCCACTTATAGCATTGATAAATCATATCGAAAGTCGCCCCCTTGTTGCGTAGTCAGGGGATTGCCCGCTTGCGGCGAACGATTAATTGTCTCGCGAAGCCTGGACAGTCCAGTGATTGCGCGTGTTTTCTTAACGGCGGGCCACGTAACCGAGCGTAAATCCTGGCAAAATGTCACATTATTAGCAGCCGCTCCGGAGTCCTATCCAAATTGACTAGTTCGAATGCTCAAGAAAGAGGGTCAGGCGGTACTGCGCCCGTCTCTCTGACGGGAGGCCGGAATTCGGTGCGCAAGTGGGTGCAAATCCTTTTCATCCTGGTTGCTGCCCTGGTTATATTTCTGCCGGGACTCTACAACTACGGCATCATCGACCCGAGCGACGGGCTCTACGCGGAGGCCGCAAGAGAGATGCTGGAGCGCTCCGACTGGGTGACTCCTTCCGCCAATTACAAGCCTTTTTACGAAAAGCCGATTCTCATCTACTGGATGATAATGGCTTCCTACAAGCTCTTTGAGGTGCACGAGTTTTACGCTCGTTTGCCCGTCGCTCTCTGCGGAATAGCTTGTGCTGTCAGTCTGTTTCTTCTTACGCGCTCTTTTCTGGGCGCCCGCGCTGCTCTTTTTTCATCTCTGGCGCTTCTTTCCACGCCTATCTTCGTTACTGTCGGACGGGTAGCGATTACAGATGTTCCTCTCACTCTTTTCATGTCGATCGGTGCGCTCAGTCTGTTTGCTCGATGTTTCGGCGCTCACTGGATTTCTCTGGCTGTTGGATACAGCGCGCTTGGATTGGCGTTGCTGCTCAAGGGGCCGGTCCCTGTAGCGATGGTGGCAATAATTCTTTCCATTTACCTCGCCTTGACCCGTCCCAAGGGAACAGAAGGAGGGCACCATTGGTGGTGGCGCAAGCTCTGGCTTCTGCATCCCCTGTTGGGCACCGCCGTCATGCTGTCCATCGCTGCTCCCTGGTACATAGCAGAGGGGATAGTCACAAAAGGGGCGTTCTTGCAGGAGTTTTTCATAAACCAAAACTTTGGTCGAGCAATGGGTACTGTCAATCATCAGAATCCCTTTTGGTTCTACATACCGATTTACCTGGGTGGCTTTTTTCCCTGGTCTGTAGTCACGCTATTTTCCGTGCGCCGCTACGTTTCATTGCTCAAGCAACGCTGGCTTCCGACACGCAGAGCTAACCTCGAGTTGTTCTCACTCATCTGGCTCATATTTGTTTTGACCATTTTCTCCTTGCTCAAGACTAAACTTGCAACCTACATCTTGCCGGTTGCTCCACCGCTGGCGATTCTTGCCGGTAGTCTGCTGGACAGAGTTGTTCGATACAACAATTCAAAACCCCTGTCTTGGGCGCTTCTGTCCTTCACTTTCCTGGTCGCACCGCTGCTGGCAATCTTTGCACCGGTTGTTTGCTTCAAGCTCGGTGTCGATATCTCAACCCTCTATGCAGTCCTTGGATTTGGCTTCTTTGTGTGGTGTTTCTTTGTCATTGCTACAGTTGCCGCGTTTAGAAGAAAAACCGACGCCTCCATAACTTCGATCTTATGCGCATGCGCCTTTGCTTGCGGCACTTTTGTTCCTACTGCATTGCAGTATCACTACATTCAGAGTGATCTTCCGCTCTTCCACTTACTGCGCGTAGTCGTGAGGGACAAAGCTCAAGTAGCCCTGTACATGCGCGATTCGCCAGCAGTGAGTTTCTATCTGCGCCGCCCGATAAGAGAGATTCGCACCTTATTAGACTTCAAACTATATGTCGAATCAGGCAGAAAGCCTCATTATCTGCTGGTAACTAGCGACATCATGAAGCAAATGAAAGAACCGCCATCGACATGGATCTTGCTCGGCAAGAGCTCGAAATGGCACTTGTTTAAGGTGGATCCTTAGCAAACGCCGCTTTCACGATTTCGTTTTGCTGGATGTCTAGCGGTTGCGCATGCGGTAGCCCACACGCGCAACGTTCTCTATGAGCGACTTTGCATCTTCGGCGTGATCGTCTATTGCTTTGCGAATACGCACAATCGCTGCCCGTAAACCGGCTGAGGATGCCTCTGAGTCCTGATGCCAAACACGTGTGAGGAGAGCCTCGGTTGAAAAAATCTCGTCCGGATGACGCATCAGAAATTCCAGCAGCGCGAAGTCTCTTGGTTGCAAGTGCACCTCTTGACCGCCCTTCGTGAGTCGGTGCTTGGTCGGGTCCAGGACAATATCGTGCATCGCCAGGCTGTTCGTCGGCGCTACGATTTGCCTGCGCAATAGAGCACGAATTCTTGCCACCAGTTCTCTGGAATCAAAAGGCTTGGTGAGGTAGTCGTCGGCGCCGCCATCCAGTCCCACTTCCTTGTCTCGTATCTGACTCTTGCCGGTAAGCATGAGCACCGGTGTCGCGCCGCCCCGGGCGCGGAATTTGGAGAGGATTTCAATGCCCTCGATATCGGGCAGCTGCCAATCGAGAATGATAACGTCGTACTGCCCCTGACGCAGATACTCGAGGGCTGATTCGCCGTCATGCGCCATCTCAACCGTGTGATTCGCTGTACTCAACGCGTGCTCTACGGTGAGTGCGAAGTCAACGTCATCCTCGACCACCAGAATTTTTGCCATGCGGATTCTAGCCCAGTGTTATCTCTTCAACCCCGCACAATTTTAGCTCAACTTTCAGTGTCGATGTTAGACCGCTTTCGACCCTTTTCTGGCAGGAAGGCAGACGATGAATTCCGCCCCCTTTCCTTCCTCGCTTTCCACCCAAATTCGACCCCCATGAGCTTCCGCAAACATTTTGCAGATGGCCAGGCCTAAGCCCGAGCCGCTCGATTTGTGTTCACCTTCGATTTGCAGATAACGCTCGAACACGTTCGTTAGTTTGTCTTTGGGGATGCCCGGTCCGGTATCTTTGACAGAAAGGTTCACAGAGCCATCCTTTTGCTCCGCCGAAAGAGTAATTTGTCCGCCCTGCGGCGTGAACTTGATGGCGTTGCCAACCAGGTTGGACAGCAGGCGTAAAAGCTTATCGTGGTCGCCCCAGATAACTGCGTCTGTATCGTTTACAACCAGTTTGATATTTTGAGCTGCCGCCGTGGTCGCATACAAATCTGCGCAGCCCTTGAGTAAATCACCCACGTCGACTTCATCGCAATCGATCTCGAAATTGCCGGACTTGATCTTCTCAATATCCAGAAGATCGTTGATCAGACTCATCATTCGCGAAGTGTTGCGCAAGCCTGATTCGACAAAGCGTTGACCTTTATCGTTGAGTTCGCCGAGCTGCCCGCGGTGCAAAAAGTCGAAAACATTGTTGACTGTGCCCAGAGGGGTTCTCAGATCATGGGTCACCATTGCTACAACTTCCTGCCGAAGGCGTTCTGCCGCCTTTCTTTCCGTTGTGTCATGAAAGACGCAGAATGTCAGTTTCTCTTCGGGCGCAAATTGAGCCGAACATGTCACATCGATTACGCTTCCATTTTTTCTCGCAAGCTGGGTGTCGAAAGTCGTGGCTTGGTCCTCGTTTTGCTGCATCTTGTCGAAATTTGCCAGCACAGCCGAGATATCATTGGCGGCCAGAAAGTCGATTAGATGAGAACCAAGAAGTTCATCCGGCTTATAGCCAAGCAGCAATTCCGATGCCTGATTCACCTCCACAAACTTTCCTGCCGCATCGATTGAGCATATGAAATCGCGGGCATTGTCCAAAAGTGCGCGTTCCTTTCGGGCGGCCGCCTGCAACTCTTGAGCCATTCGGTGAAAGACCTGATCGAGTTGAGAAAGGTCATCGTTATCCGTTAGAACCGGGTGCAGCGGAACATTGCTTGCCAGGCGCATGGTGTTGTCCTTGAGGCGAGCAATCTTGTCTGCAATTTTTCTTGTCAAATAGAAGGCTTGAAAGCTGACAAATCCGGCAAGCAGTATACCTGTGCTCCAGGCTACGATTTGAATTTTTTCTCGAATTGCTTTCTGAATGAGCGGCGCGGATTCGGCAACCTGCGCTTCCTCTCTTCTCAAATTGAGGAATTCCGGCGTCAAGATAGCCTTCGTCTGCTTTCTCAGTTCGAACCAGTATGGTCGGCGAAATGCTCGGGCTGCAATGGTTCGCCCGTCGCGGTCTAGGCTTCCCCTGAGAATTTCCATGAGCTGAACGCTGCGATTCGCTGCGATCATAGAATTGACGATCATCGAATGTGAGCGTTCGTCGCCTGCCGTCAACTTATCCAAATCGTCGTAGGTTTTGCGGAACTTGACGATGATTGGTTCCATCGCTTCTTTGGTGATCAGCTCGTCATGCTTTTCGGCGCTAAACATGAAAAACGCGTCGTACATCTGTTTCGATATCGAGTTGATACCTTCAGTGATTTTTTGTGCGCGGACAGCCCTTTCCAGCTGCATGTCCGCCTGAGTCAATAAGTTGGAAAGCGTTACCAGCAGGACGATTTGGAATACAACTGGGACAATTACCAGTGCCAGAATATTCAGCCTGAGGGTGGACCGGTTTTGCATGCTCCGATTATTGCATCCAGTTTCATTTAGAGCTAATAGTTAATTAGCGCTGTTGCCAACAGGATGGCGCAGAATCTATGGACGTCCATGCCACTTTCCTTCGTGATTTCGGCGTGGAGTCACTGCCTGCGGTGCCTGTGGACGCACTCAGACTTCGCTGCAAGTGCTTATTGAGCGTTTTTAGCAGATGTGGATCTGCTGTTTGAAAGGGGCACTTTCTATTGCTAATATTCGAGGAGTTCGCCTCTCACTTGCGTGAAACGCGAACCCCCCTTTCTTCCCGTGCGCAGAAATCTTTTGTTCGATCTTAGCTGGCTATCTTCGGCAGCCAGAGCTTATCGCTGGTCATTAAGACAGTGGATTCTCTTTTCATGTTATTGAGTTCGGCAATTTCTTTTGCATATGCGATTACTTGAGATTCGCTAGGCTGCATGCCGTTCTGCATCAGAACTCGGCGAGCGATGCGGTCGAAACCATCGCCAGGCTGAACTTCGACTTGTTGTTTTGGTTGTATTGAATCAGCCAGATCCTTAGCGGTGTTAACGACGCCGCTTATGATATCTCCCATGAAGCCGGTTGCATCTTTGTTGTCGGTTTCAGCTCCGGCAGCGGCTTCTGCTGCAGCCAGCATATCCTTGCTGGCTCTCAATGTTTCGGCGCTGATGTGTCCGTTTTCATCGACGAGCTTTCTGACGTAGGGCTCGTTCCAGTCTTTACGCAGTGTCTGGACGATATTGCGCTCCTCATCGGTAAACATTGCACCGCCGGCGTATTTGTCTGCCATTAGGGCGGAGTGCAGATCGGCGTAGGAAATGGAATCGGATTCTCCGTCGCAGCCGGCTACTTTCTTGAAGAGGGCATCTCCGCCCTCTTCGGATTCGAGCTGGCGAGCCAATCTTCCTGCAGACATCCCGTATTCGTGATCTTTGACACCGTCGTCATGTTGCTTCTGCAATTCATCGACTGCGTTGTTCAAGTCGTTTTTGGATATTGCTTCATAGCCAAACCAGTCTTTTGTGAGGTCCAGTCCATGAGGGAAGAGACCGAAGTCACCATGTTTCTTGCGCAGTTCGTCGTATTGCCCCAGCAAGGCATCCGCCATAGCTTGAGAAAGCGCATCATTTCCTTTCTTGAAATTGGTCAAGTCGGCACGGCTGAATTGCCCTTCTTGCTTGATGTCAAATCTGTGATCCTGTGCCCATTTCAACGATAACTCGGGCAGCAATCCTGCATCTTTTAATTGAGAGGTCATCGAAGCCAGCTGCTTTTCACGATCTTCCGGTGCGAAATTTCTATTGATGGTGTCTACTTCGACTTTGAATTGGTCGTAAGCTGCATTGATACCGCCGGCTTGCTCGGCTTTTTCTACGTTGGCTACAACATCATAGGCAGACATAAGATTTCTCCTTAGTAATGACCTTGAGACTTGGTTTCAGCATCAGGCTGATGTCTTCAGTGAATTGCGAGGGAAGTGCAGCGGGGCTGCTTATGCACCCAATTTAGTCGGCAGTTGTTTTCGATTGGCTACTAAACTGTTGCGAAACTGCTACTAGAAACAGAGCGAGGTCAGAGCGGGTTCGCTCAGCCCTGCATTGTCAAGCGCTGCAAGGATTTTGCTCTTGCCGCGTGGACCTAATTTCGTGCAGCCGCTGCGAATTTGGGCATAAATAGTATTGGAGGTATTAATGGCAGATCCGATAGCTGGTTCTGATCAATCAGGGTCCGCTGTTCAGCGGCAAGCTCCGGCTCGCCGGGAGACCTACCTGGATGAGATAGTCGATTGCGTCTGGAAACAGCCGGACAATTACAAACCTGGCGATTTAACCGGGCACGATTTATTGAAAGGAGGTATTAAGACCGCCTCCCTCTTCTTGGGCAAGCGCCTGGGAATTGGCGCCAGCGCCATCAGTTATGCCCTGGACCAGGCGAGCACTAAGGATTCGGTTGGTGAGAATGTTGTCGACCTAACCTTGGGTGCTACGAAGGGCGCTGGGTTGGCTCTGACATTTAACTGGATCGGTGCCAAAGACTTCAATATCGCCGCCAAGGGTGTCACCCTGGGCACAACTTCGCGATTGATCGATACCGGACTGACTCGCCAATCTTATTTGAATCAAGAAACTGGCAGTTACGACGCCATGCTTGGCTTGTCTCGCACTATTCATCAAAGCGTTAACCTCCGTGCCGCGGCTGGTGACATTGCAGTATTCGGAACCTCGCACTTCTTGCTCAAAGGTATGGACGGCGTTGGTCTTGCCCATTTAAGACAAAGCCGTTTGGCTGGAACAATGCTCACCGGATCGACCTTTGGCGTTAGTTCCGGTACGTACCACGAAATAATGCGACAAGGTGAAGCTGGAGAGGGCTTTGATTTCGCCAAAGTCGTCAAACACGGACTTGCTCATGGTCTGGTCGACGGGCTTGCTTCGGGGCCGGGCGGCTTTAGAGCTGCTCTTGCTAAAGCTCCCGAATTGCAGTTCCACGAAGCAACTAAAGCTTATCGAGAGCGTTTGGGCACGCCTGAGAAAACTAATTACAACATCGAAACACCTGTCCCGGGAGCGCGGAAATTCGTGAACTGGGCGGATTTTATGTCGCGTGGAGTATCAAGTGTTCCAACTCCTTCGCGCATCTACAATGTCTCCGGCCATGAAGGTCGGCTTGTTGTTCCGGAAAATTTTGCTGCGCGGCTGGATCGGGTGCGGAACTTGCGTGATTTTGCCGCTCAAGATATCAGCTCCGTCAGCGGATTGGGCGCGAAAGTGAGTGTTTTTAGTGCCAGATTGAAACTCGACCTCAATGCCAATCGCACAAATGCACTTCCCGAGGAAGTTGTTGCTGCCATGGACAAAGCTCCGGACAGGAGATTTTTCAAGGACATACGCTTGGAGAGCAAGAGTCCGTACGAGCAGTATTATCGAGAGAAATACAAGCGGTCCGAAGATGTAGAAGGCGAGCTTTACCAGAACGGAAACATATCGCTCTTCGGAACGAAGTCCGGAAGAGATGCAGAACTATTCTTGCAGCACGAATGGACTCATATAGCTGAAAAATTCAATCCAGCCACTCGTGAAGCCTTTGAGACGGCGGCAAAAATGGAAGGTGTTCGCGATGATGGAGCCTACATGTTCCGTGATTATGCAGACGTAAAGAGCGCAGAGAATTGGGCCGTCCACTATGGAGAGGTTCTGCTTGGCGGTACGCCCAAACAGTTCGAAGCGATGGCTTTCAATGCCCCTTTACGCACTTCTGTTTTGACGCGTTCGCTGAAAGAAATTATTTCCCAGGTGCCTGAGGCTCAGCGCTCGACGATTGAGCCGCTGCTCGTCGAGAGAATAAATTTTGTTGAGCAAAGAGTGATTCCGCAAGCGCAGAAGTATCTAAACTCGCTAACCCATCCGGACGCGGTTGCGATGAGACTATTTCTCGCTGCTGAAAAGTAACCTGGGTATTAGAGCGGTTTTCGGTCCTTCTTTCGCTGTTCTTTCTTTGCACCGCCGCTAGTGCCTCGATTGTCGCGAAAGAGCATGTTGTCGTATACGTATGTTTCTTCGCTCTTCAGTCGTTTCTCATCAGCC
>JAIETE010000217.1 GCA_019745505.1 Candidatus Obscuribacterales bacterium
CTGATTGGCGCAAATCATCCCACCTGGCAAGCCTATGCAAAACGTTTCAACCTGGAAATGCTTGAGCGAACGGATTACCCGGACAGTGCCAAGCCTTGTTTTTTGAACGGCAAATTGTTGAGCCCCAAGGAAGCAGAAGCTCTCTGGCATGAAGTCGATGAGCAGCTCAATCTCTATAATTCGCTGGCTGCGAAAATAGATCCGATTCAACCATGGCGCAGTCCCAACGCGCTTACTCTCGACAATAAAACGGTGGATTCTTGGATTGACGATCTCAAATGTTCGGAAGTCTGCAAATTGGCCATTCGTCTGTCCGAGCGATCCGATGCTAACGATCCCGGCTGGGAAAGCTTGCTTGGTCGCCTCTGCATAATCAAAGGCGGTGGGCTCGAGAAGTATTGGACAGACACAGAAGTCTATCGATGCAAGGGCGGCAATCAGCAGTTGGCGGAAAAACTAGCTGATGCGATTGGTCGTCAGAAAATTCGCCTGGAAACTCCTGTGGTAGCAGTTGATGTTCTCGATAATAAAGTCAAAGTCGAACTTGAGAGCGGGCAGGTTTTGGAAGCCGACGATGTGATACTAAGCGTGCCACCAGGCACCTGGAAGAGAATTACTTTTACGCCGCCGTTTCCTCCGCAACTGTCGCCGCAGATGTCCAATCAGGTGAAATTTCTTTCCGAAGTGCGAAGCCGCTTTTGGGAGCAGGATAATCTCTCGCCGAACTCGCTCAGTGATGGACCGGTGGCAGAAACCTGGGACGCAACCGACAAGCAGTCAGGCGAAGGACATGCGTGTTTGACGGTGTTCGCCGGAGGCAATGCCGCGGACAAAGGCAGGGGATGGACGCACGACCAGAGAATGGCGCACTATGCGCTTGAGCTCGAGCGCATTTATCCGCGTTATGGTCAGAATTTCATCAAGGGAATATTTGTGGACTGGCCGTCAGATCCCTGGTCTCAAGCTGGGTATTCCGCACCGGCACCGGGCCAGATAATTACACTGGGACCAATTCTGTACGGCGGACTGGGTCGCTTGCATTTTTCCGGAGAGCACACAAGTTTTGCCTTTCAGGGGTATATGGAGGGTGGTTTGCATTCCGGCGCGTCCGTGGCAAAACGCCTGGCTCAGCGAGACAAGGTGGTGTCATGATTCGCTTTCTCACCAGACCGAGCGAGACGACCAAATCGACGAGCAGGGTGGCGTTTCGCCTTCTCAACTCATTGTGTGGAAGCAACGGCAATGTGTGCGTGTCCCCTCTCAGTATCGCTATTGCGCTTCAACTCGTGCTTTGCGGTGCCGCCGGCAAAACTCTCGAGGAGATATTGCAGTCCCTGGACATCCATTGTGCCGGTCGTGAAGATCTGGCGCGTGATTACTATGAATCGATGCGATTTTTGCTAGATCAGTCGCGAGTCACCGGATTCGAGGGAGAGGGCGCCGGTGTGCGGTTTGCTGTTGCTAATTCGATTTGGTGCGACGAGCGTGTTTCTCTGCATCCCGGCTTTGTCGATTATTTGCAGCGCTATTATGCGGCTGATGCGAGGAGCATGAATTTTGCAGACGGCGAGACATTGAAGGTGATTAATGGATGGGTCTCGGCAAAAACCGGTGGGAAGATCCCATATATTCTAAACGGTCTGGATCCGGCCCAAATCCTTGTCTTGATCAATTGCGCCTACTTCAAAGCGACGTGGGCGTCGGAGTTTAGCCCGCTCTACACGCGCAAGGATAACTTCTATCTCTCGCCGCAGGAGCCGATTCAAGTACAGATGATGCGCAAAGAGACAAAGCTCTGGTATTACCGGGATCAATCGTGTGAGATTGCCGAACTTCCGTATACTGATTTGCGATTTGCTATGTATGTCATTCTGCCTGCCATGGGAACTTCTTTGAAGCATTTCGTTGCCGGCTTCAGTCAGGAGCAGTATTGGAGAACGCTTTCGCAACTTTCAGAGCATATGGGCGAATTTTCCATGCCGCGTTTCAAATTTCATTGTGGGCTTTACTTGGTCTCGCAACTCGAGCAGCTTGGCATTCATGAAGCATTTTCGGATAAAGCCAATTTCTGGAATATGCTGGTGCCGAATCAGCCTGGTTTGCCATTTTTCAAGATCGACGAAGTGGTGCACAAGACTTTTATCGAAGTGGATGAGAATGGCACTGAAGCAGCCGCTGCAACCGCTGTGGCAATGACGAGTGGGTTTCTTCAACCTGCCGCTCCTCCTCCATTCAAAATGATTGTCGACAGACCGTTTATGTTCGTTATCTCGGAAAGAGAGTCAGGCGCGATTCTCTTTGCCGGAAGTGTTGCCGACCCGCGCAGTGCAGGCACGTAAGCTCAGGCAGTCGTAGCAGTCGCGGCGCGTTTGGCACCTAAAAAAAGAACAATTGGCAGCATAAGGAATGGCGCTAATGCACTGATTGCCAGCCCCCAACTGAGAGAAGCGTGATCGGCGATGACGCCGACGGCCCAGGGCATGAAAATTCCTCCGGCGTTGCCGAATGCTGCCAGGGCACCAAACATGGTGGCGCCGCCGTTTGGGTACTTGTCTGCCGTGATAGCCAGCATCGTCGGCCAGAGGCAGCTTCCCGTCAGTCCAGCCAGAACGCAAGCCGACAGCGCGACTAATTTTATCGGGAAGAAGGAGCCCATGAGAAACAGGACAACAGATAATCCGCAGCCCCAGGCCATGATAGTCACCGGATCGACCTTTTCACTGAGGGCGCCTATGCCCATGCGCCCAATTGCCATGCAGATTGAGAAAAGAAAGAGTGCCGTACCGCCTACCCATTGCGGATACTTGAGAGCAAGCTCGGCGTAGGCGGGCAGCCATTGCGCCATGCCCAGTTCTGTCGCGCCACCCAGGAATATGGCAACTAGAGCACCGAAGAACCAGAGGTCGGATACGAGTTTTATGAAAGGTGTTCGCGCTTCACCCTCTGTCGTAAGCGAGGGAAACTTTTGCGCCCCGAGAGCGAAGATAAGTGCAATCGGCAATGGAATGAGAATCAAGCACGCGGCGCGCCAGGAGATATTGCATTGCAGTGCTGCCGTTCCGGCAAGAACTGTAACGGTCGCCCCTACGCAGTAAAACGAATGCAGCCAGTTCATTGAAGCAGAGCGATTATCGGGATTGATTGCTGAGACGACGGGACTTAAAACCATGTCCAGAACGCCTGCCCCGACTCCCATAATGAAATTCGCCAGCAAGAGAATCGTGTAGTTTGGCGACCAAGAAGTGATCGCGAGACCAATTGCCAGAAGAAGATTTCCGGCAATCGCGAATGTTTTTGCTCCCATGCGATCGGCGAGGGGCCCCGTGACGAGAATGGCGAATGTCAATCCAATGAACGCCAGAGAGCCGATTCTTCCCAGTTCTTCTTGTGTCAGTCCGCTGCCGCCGGCACCTGGAAATGAGTGCTGAATCGATACGAGAAATATAGGCAGGAGATTGATGCCGATTGCCAGGCTCATCATCGCGCCGTAACAGAGATATGTAAGTAACCGCGCGCGATCCATGCTCACCGTTTTCGTTTGGCTAAGCCGTGCTTGAGCCGTCTTTGCAGTTTCTACTTCACGGCTTTCTCTGCCACAGGGCAACCTTGCGCCAGCCACTCGCGGACATGATGCAGAGATTCGAAAACCCCTTCTGCGATTCTTCGCGATTCATCGGAAGCCGGCAGCAAGTCGGGCACCAGGCACGAGCGCATGCCGCCTGCTCGAGCCGCAAGCAGTCCACTGTGTGCGTCTTCCAGAATCAGGCAATTGTCGGCGGGAAGATTGAGTTCGCCTTGCGCCATGAGGAATATATCCGGATTCGGTTTTCCTCTTTTGACCATATCTCCGCCGATCACAACTAAAAAGTATTCGAATATCTCATGATGTTTGAGACGTGCGATCGCTTCTTTTTGAACGGTCGATGTTCCCACTGCACAGGGAATATTGTTGTCTTTCGCCCAGACAAGAAGTTCGCGCACGCCAGGTTTTAGCGGCAGTCCCTCTTTCTTGTGCAACTCTTCATACAAGAATGCAGCGCGGTCATGGAATTTTGCTTTATCGAATTCTTCTCCGAATTCTTTGGCAAGAACTTCTTCAGCGTCGGCAACAGTGATACCAATAAGCTGCAAGTAGAGCTCATCAGTGAGGTCAAAACCCATCTCTTTTGCCGCTTGGGTCCATGACCGCTTGTAATGCAGCTCGGTGTCGAGCAGCAAGCCGTCCATATCAAAGATCAAAGCATGAGGAGTGCGCATTTTTATTCCTTTTAGTTAGCAGCAAGGCATCAACACTTTTTCGTCCGCTTCAGGAGCTTGGAATATGTCGATTTTCTTGTTTGCGAATACGTTGTCGGTTTCCTCGTTGCAGTATGTGCTCACTTCGCCTATGAGAGCGGGACCGTGAACGGGAGCAAACTCGTGCCACACTCCTGCAGTAAGAGTTACACGCTCGCCCTCTTTCAATTCGAAAGGCTCTCCCGACTTTTTCGTTTCCATCTTGCGATTGATTTTGATTTCCACTGTTCCTTCCGCTTTGTTTTCTTCCGGATTCTTATTCCAGAGCGTGAACTTAACGGTTCCGTGGCGCACGATGATGTCTTCTTTTTTCTCATAGTGTGTATGGCATGGAGTGACCATATTCTCGCGCGCATACATGATCTTTTCGCAGTATTCCGGCTCGTTGCACAGAAGCACTTCGACCAGACCGGCTTTCTCGTATTCACCCAGTCCGAAATCAGTCGCACACCATTCCGGCTCGGGCGGGAGCTTCCAGTTGTGCTTTTTCAAACACTCTGCCGCTTCTTTGAGAAGCATATTGATCTCACTTTGCTGCATTGTCCTTCTCCTGCTTCAGAATAGATTGCCGCTCGACAGCGCTCAGCGTCTAGTGCTTGGCTGCTACGCCTTCGCGAATGTGCTTGACTGCGCTCTTTGCACTCTCGCCGTGGTGAAGCACGGCACTGAGAGCTTTTGTCATGCCGATCGGATCTTCGTGCTGAATGATGTTGCGTCCATAGATCAATCCGGCCACTCCTTCGGCGACCAATTTCTCAGTGTGTTCCAAAATTGCCTGATTGGAAGCTCGTCCGCCGCCTCGCACGCAAACAGGAACTCCGGAGGCCGCTTCGATTACTTTGTCGAATACTTCTTCCGGATCGGTCGGATCTGTTTTGATCAGATCGGCTCCCAGTTCGGCTGCCATTCGAGCCAATGTGACTACTCGAGCAGGAGTAAGATCGCCTTCCATGTCGCCTTTGTTGTTTTTGCGGAAAGAAAGCGGCTCGATACCCATTGGCATTCCGTAGCGCTCGCAGATGTTTTTCAAGCGCAGGATATTATGAACGCACTGTTCCAACATTTCAGGGAATTCGTCAACTTGCAACAAGTTGAGCAAGATGCATGCCGCATCGAGACGAACA
Organism: Candidatus Obscuribacterales bacterium; assembly: GCA_019745505.1. GTDB lineage: Bacteria > Cyanobacteriota > Vampirovibrionia > Obscuribacterales > Obscuribacteraceae > QKMZ01. Next base: position 5,421 of record JAIETE010000217.1, read on the forward strand.
GCCAGCTCGACTGCATCTTCATAAGCTTGGCAAAAGAGGCGTGACGACGGCAGCACATCGTTGTAGAAATTAGCTGTGTCCGCACGCAACATAAGCGCCGGTTTCAAACGTCCCGGCAGCTTTTGCAAATGCGGCGCTTCCCCGGGTGAAAGGAGCATGGCGTCGGGATTCGCTTCGGCTAGTGTTTTCACAACCTTGTCCATGTTTTCAATGCCGTCCAGGAAGGCTGCATTGTTAAACAGAGCGTGGTCAATAGCGACGATTAATGTGCGCTTGGATTCGGGGTGGAAAAGGCGGTTTAAACGATAATGCATCAAAATATCCTCTGAAGTTTTCAACAGTTCAGACGGGGCGCCACTTGGGTTGGCAGATCTTATCATGCGAAGATGCGCGATCTAGCGCCTGCACAATACTTTCCAGTTTTGGATGGAAGTTAACCGCTTCAGTTAAGGACGCTTAGCACAGGGCATTCTCAAAACCTTCCATTTGGCAACCGGCCGCTCTGGCAGGCAGCCGGTTTAACCCAAAAGTCAGAGCCCATCGGGTATCATCCTAGCTTTATTGCGCTTCGCAATGGGAGATTTCTATGCCGCAAGTCGTCAACAAAGCCAGTGAGCTGCTGGCGGGGTTGGACCGAGGGGAGTCGCTTCCAGCTAGCTGGTACACGGACCCCGAGATGACCAATCAGGAAATCGTCAAGATTTTCCGCCGCAGTTGGCAGTATGTGGGCCCGACCCAGAGGCTCAAAAATATCGGTGACTTCATCACCGGTTATGTTGGCGGAATTCCGGTTGTTGTGGTGCGCAACGACAGCGGACTGCAAGGATTCATCAATGTATGCCGCCACCGGCGTCACGAAGTGATGAAAGATTGCGGCAACGCGAAGATTATGCAATGCCGTTATCATGCCTGGACTTATGACTTGTGCGGTGAGTTGAAAGCCGCTCCGCGTTCCGACCGCGAGCCTGATTTCTCAGTGGCCGACTACCCGCTTCTTCCCATCAAGGTAGAGACGTTGGGACCCTGGGTATTTGCCAATGCTGATCAGAACAGCAAATCGCTAGACTCCTATTTCGGACCCTTGCTCGATATCATTGCCGAGTCAGGCCTCGATTTGGATTCGCTGGAATTGTGGAGTCGTGATGAATGGGATGCTCGCGCCAACTGGAAGACGATGCTCGAAAATTATCTGGAGTGCTACCACTGTCCGGTTGCCCATCCTGGATTCAGCGCGGCTATAGATGTCGATCAGGACAGTTATAAGCTGACACCATACGAATGGTTTTCCAGCCAGATCGGCTATGTGCGTCAGTCGGCACTGGAAGGCAGTCAGAAAGTTAAGACATACGACGCCACTGGCTCAATCAAGCAAGCTCAGTACCATTTGCTCTGGCCGAATTTCACGATTAATATCAATCCTGGTTTTCCCAATCTTTCCGTCGACTTTTGGCTGCCGAACGGACCGAATACAGCAAAGGGTTTTTCCGAGCAATACTTCGCGCCCGGCGTGGATAAGAAGTGGGCCGAAGAGTTGATTCATTTCAATACGCAAGTCGGATTGGAAGACGACTTGTTGACGAATTCGGTGCAAATGGGTCTGATTGGCGGCATTCCTAGTGTGGGTCGCTTCCTGACTAACAGCGAGCATCTCTGCATTCATTTTCAGAAGCTTGTCGTCAAAGCGATGTGCGACTAGCTCAACAAAGGAAACTCGATAGAGCATGCTACAGGTGTACGACAGCCAGGAGACTCGCCGGCTTGAGGAAGATCGACTAAGGCAGCGCAATTGGAAGCGCTGGGGACCTTATTTATCCAACCGGCAATGGGGCACCGTGCGTGAGGACTATTCTCCGGGCGGTTCATGCTGGGATTATTTCACTCACGATCAGTCGCGCAGCCGGGCGTACCGATGGGGCGAGGATGGTCTGCTAGGAATTACGGACCGGGAATGCCGTCTTTGTTTTTCATTGTGCCTGTGGAACGGAAAAGATCCGATTTTGAAAGAGCGCTTGTTCGGGTTGACAGGACCCGAGGGCAATCATGGCGAGGACGTTAAGGAGAACTACTACTACATCGATTGCACGATTACTCACTCTTACATGAAGGCGCTGTACAAGTATCCAGCCAACGAATTTCCCTATGCTTTTTTGCGCCATGAGAATCAGCAACGCAGCCGGTCGATGCCTGAATTCGAGTTGTACGACACGGGTGCCTTCGACAATGACGAGTATTTCGATGTCTTCGTCGAGTATGCCAAAAACACGCCCAACGACATTCTCATTAAGGTTGCGATTCACAACCGCTCGGCAGTGGCGAGAGAAATACATTTCTTGCCGACGCTCTGGTTTCGCAATACTTGGAGCTTCGGTTCTCCTTACGATCGAGTGACAAGTCGCCCCGGAATGAAATTTGAAAAGCCCGGACTGATATCTGCCGAGCACGAGACTCTCGGCAAGTTCTATTTTGCTTATCAAACGCCGGATGGCGCAAAGCACGAACCCAAGCCGCTCTTTACAGAGAATGAAACGAATAACGAGAGACTTTTCGGTTTGCCGAGCTCGACGCCATACGTCAAAGATGCCTTTCACGAATACGTAATCGGCAATAAAGAAGATGCCGTCAATCCGGATCTTGTCGGCACAAAATTCGCGCCGCACTATGTCTTGCAGGTCGGAGCCAATGATTCGTGTACGGTGAATCTGCGTCTTTTCTCGCAGGAAGAACGGCCTGACGAGTTATTCGACAAAGAATTCGACAAGCTGTTTCTTGTGCGTTTAGCTGAAGCAGACGATCTGTACTTTAAAGACGGGGTCATCCATCCTAGTTTGACCGCGCAGGAGAAGCTGGTTGCGCGTCAGGCGTATGCCGGGCTTCTCTGGACAAAGCAGTTTTATCATTATGTGATTCCGGACTGGTTGGATGGCGACAAGAATCAGCCTGCGCCGCCGGAAGAGCGTAAGCACGGCCGCAATAAAGATTGGAAGCATGTCTATAATCGCGACATCATTTCTATGCCGGACAAATGGGAGTATCCGTGGTTCGCCGCCTGGGATCTGGCTTTTCATATGATTCCTTTCTCGGATATGGACGCTTATTTCGCAAAGGATCAGATGATTCTTCTCCTGCGCGAATGGTATATGCATCCCAATGGTCAGATTCCTGCTTACGAATTCAATTTCTCTGACGTCAATCCGCCTGTGCACGCCTGGGCTGCCTGGCACATTTATAAATCCGAGCGCTATACAGGCGAGCCTGACCGCGTCTTCCTGGAGAGCATTTTTCAAAAGCTGACGCTCAATTTCACCTGGTGGGTGAATCGCAAGGATCTGGAGGGCAATAATCTTTTTTCGGGTGGATTCCTGGGGCTCGACAATATAGGCGCCTTCGACAGATCGCAAAAGCTGCCCACCGGAGGAATCTTGGAACAGGCAGACGGTACTGCCTGGATGGCCTTTTTCTGCTTGAATATGTTTCGCATGGCAATGGAGTTGGCTCAGGAGAATCCAGTCTACGAAGACATGGCCTCTCGATTTTTCGAGCATTTCGTCTCGATCACCGATGCCATGAATTGCCTGGGCGGCAATGGGCTCTGGCATGAGAAGGACGGCTTCTACTATGACCAGATTCATGTCGATGATAAGAACATCAGTTTGAAAATCCGATCGCTGGTCGGATTGTTGCCGCTCATAGCGGTGCACACATTCGATGAAAGTCAGCTCTCCTGCATGCCGAATTTCTACAAGCGTATGAAGTGGTTTCTCACCTATCGAGCTGATTTGTCCAAGTCCATTACTTATGCGGCTGAAAATCACGACGTGCGCATACTGGCAATTCCATCGAGAGAAAGGTTGGAAAGACTGCTTGCCTATCTTCTCGATGAAAATGAGTTTCTCTCTCCTTATGGGATTCGTTCGCTTTCCAGGTATCACGAAAAAAATCCATACTCTTTCTTCGCCGGCGGCCGAGAGCATCGCGTCGAGTATATGCCTGAGGAGAGCGACACGGGAATGTTTGGCGGCAATTCCAATTGGAGAGGTCCGATCTGGTTTCCTCTCAATTATTTGATTGTCGAGGCGCTTTTGCGCTATTACCATTTCTACGGTGATTCTCTGATGGTCGAATGCCCTACCGGCTCGGGCAATATGATGAACCTGGAACAGGTTTCGCAGGAGCTGGCTCGCCGACTTTCCTCGATATTTCTGCCGGACGAAAATGGGGTTCGTCCCTGCAACGGCCAGCAAGCTAAGTATGCCGACGACCCGAACTGGAAGAATCTGGTTCTGTTTTACGAGTATTTCAACCCGGAGACGGGCAGGGGGCTTGGCGCTGACCATCAAACGGGATGGACGGCACTGGTGGCTGACCTGCTGGCACGCGAAAGATGGGATAAACTTGTCGACGGTGCCAGAGTTATTGCAGATGTCGCGCGATCTTGAAAAACGTAGGCTTGGTTTCGCTCGCAAATGCGCAGCGGCATTTCTCAGCCTGCAGGTATTTTTCTGCTCCAGTGCTTTTGCTGCCTTACCCGTCGATGAAGAGCGCCAGATTGATGCAATAACAAATCAAATCTTGCACAGAGAGATAGATCTGGAGCGATACTACCTGCAATACCGTGTCTACGGAACGAAAGTGCCGAAATCGCAACGGATACGATTCGCCGCCGGGCAGATCGCCTCGGCTGCGGCGGGGCTGGCATCGAGCATTTGGCTGGTAAAAATCTCCGGGGCAAACGTACACCATCCGGACCAGATTACCGATGGAGAAAATCGACGGGCGATCAGAGTAGGCATTGTCGCAATTCTCTTAGATGCCGGCAGCGTGGGATTGGAATTCGGTTCCAACGGCTATACGGCGCTCAAGAACATCATTCTGAAGAAGAGTCCGGGCGCGGCGGTAAAGGAAGTAATCAAACGCGTCGAGGAAATCGACTCTTTGTGTGCCCAGAGAGACGCACTCGTTGCTAAATTTCCCGAGTCCGATCTCGGCAGCGTGTATCGTGTAGAAGGGCGTGTTCTCAAAAGCTTTCGCGATTGGTGTCTTTCCGAGTTTGCCGATGTGTATTCCGACATCAAGTCGCTGCAATCGAGCTACAACGTTTACTATGCACTCGACCTGGCGGCCGACGGGCTCTACCTGGCGTCATATTTGCTTAGTCTCAAGTCTTTCAAAGCCGATCGCTTCACTAGACCTTCGATTGTTACAGGGCTAGTCGGAGACGGCTTCGGTATCGCCAGCGCACCTGCCAGCAGCCGGTCTTATTACCTGTTTGCCAAATATTGGCGCAAGCGTTTGCAGAAAAAGTTTCAAGAGACATTGAAGGATGCGGAGTCCGATGCTAAGTCCGCCATGGATGAGCTTAAAAGGGAGATTGCGTCAAAGGATATAGCTGTTTTGGAGAGCACGCCAAGTGTGCAGAATCGCACTACTGCATACGCTCTCTGGTCGGCGCGCTATGACCGGAGCATCGATGAAAGCCTCGAAGACATCAGGCACAATAACAAAGTTGCACTGCAAGGCGAATTGACCGGACCTTTGATTTCCGGGACCTATTTGACTCAGGATCTTTTGGGAATGGTCAGTATCAGTAATCGGTTGAAAGACAGAGATCGAGCGCAAAACAATCTGACAATGGCGGGCGCCATTGCCTCTACCGCCGGAACCGGATTATCGCTGGGACTGACTACCTATTGGCTTTTCGATGACATCAGGCATCGAACCAGAATGCGCAAGAAGCAAGAATTGCCCGAGCAAATTCTTGCGAAGCGTTTGAAAACGCTTGATGAACTCGACTCGATGTTGATTTCATCGAGCCGTCCTCAATCGGTTCAATGACCTTTTACGCATGACTATGACTGATTTTTTCTTGAAATCGAATCGCTTGTTCTTTCGCTGGTGGCAGAAAGAAGATCTGGAATTGGCGTGGAAGCTCTGGGGCAATCCTGAGGTGACAAAGCTCTTCAGCAAGATGCCGATGTCTATGAAAGACGTAGAGGACCGGCTGGAAAAAGAGATGGGGCAGGCTCGAGCTAACGCTTTACAGTATTGGCCTGTGTTTACTCATAACGGCGATTTTGTCGGCTGTTGCGGGCTGCGTCCATATGGAGAGAATGACGAGTCTGCGGAATTAGGCTTTCACCTTGTTCCTGAGCAATGGGGAAAAGGTTATGCCACTGAAGCTGCCGGTGCAGTTGTAGATTACGCATTCTCGAATTTGAAAATTCATACTATCTTTGCCGGCCATCATCCGCACAATAAGTCCTCGCGAAACACCCTGCGCAAGCTTGGTTTTATCGGCACGGCAGCTCAATTCTACGAACCGACCGGACTCTATCATCCATCCTATTTGCTCTACCGCGATGAGAAATCGTGCCAGATGCGGCTTGCTGGAAAGCCGGACTCTTTTGCTCTGGCTGCTCTTCATCATGATTCTTTGCGCGGGACGTTCAGCCGACTGGCGCCTGCATATGCCAATTCCAGATCTCTCGATGATTTTGAGCGTTTGTGGAGCGAGAGATTCGATGATCCAAAATGCGTGACGAGCGTGCTCGTCAAAGGCGAGCAAATCGTCGGGCTGGTCTCTGCGTCCGCTTCCAGAGACGATGATGCTGACGGAAGATTCGGTGAAGTGGGGCGCATTTATTTGCATCCATCAGTCTGGCAGAAAGGTCACGGAGCTCTTCTAATCAAATGGTGCGAAGAGGAGCTTGCACGAATGGGCTACACCGAATCAAAGCTCTGGGTATTCGAGGTTAACGCCAGAGCGATTCGGTTTTATGAACGCTGCGGGTATCGTCCCGACGGCAAGACCAAGACGGAATTCGATACTCGTCTGCTTCGTTTCGGAAAAACCTTGCAGCTCTAATAGGAGCTCTGTTTTGAAGTCTGGCGACTAAGCACGTTTGGAATTGAGGCGATAACCTTCTTTGGAAAGATTCTCTATCACGGTGCCTTCAACATCGCCGATTTTCTTTCTGATTCGTTTGATGGCCGATCGGACGGCTTCTTCGGTAGTCTCGCCATCGTCGTCCCAGGCTCGTTTGGCTAAGGCCTCATAACTGAATGTGCCGTCCGGATGCTGCATCAAGAATTCGAGCAAGGAGAAATCCTTGGGCGAAAGATGTACGTTCATTCCATCCACTGTCAGCTTTCTGCTTGCTGAAGAAAGTTCGAGGTTTCTCACCTGGATGGTAATGTCCCCTTCGGGAAAGTCATAACTTCGGCGCAAGAGTGCGCGTAATCTTGCCGACAGCTCGGTCAAGTGAAACGGCTTGCTCAGGTAATCATCAGCACCCATGTCGAGACCGGACTCCTTGTCTGAGAGCCCGCCCCGTCCTGTCAGCATGAGGACAGGCGTTCTTCCGCCGCTCGAGCGATAGTTCTTGAGCACGTCCAGCCCGGACATTTTGGGCAGATTCCAATCAAGCATGATCAAGTCGTATTTGAAAGAGGAAAGCCTGAAGCTCGCCTCTGCGCCATCTCCAGCATGCTCGACAGTGTATCCCTCATGCTCGAGGAAATCACTCATCGTGCTGGTCAGGTCGATATCGTCTTCAACCAGTAGAATTTTTGCCATGGCAACCGCTTGGTTATTAAGTTCATGATGCAAGATGCATCATAGTACCGGGCTCCTTTCAATTTATCTACCCGGCGCAGTTGCCAGGTAAATTAGAAGCGCCGGGGGCTCTCTGTTTGGAGTAATGAGGATGTAGGTGGGCGCGTGCAACGCGCCCCCACGCAACGTGTCCCCACGCAACGTGTCCCCACGCAACGTGCCCCCACGCAACGCACCCCCACGCCAAACTGGTTTCTAGTCCGGAAAGAATCCGTAGCCGTGCCCGTGAACATTGCGCACGACATCGGTTTCATTCTCGGCTGCCAGCTTCTGGCGCAATCGTTTGACGCATGACCGAATCGCCATATCGGTAGACTCCGAATCGGTCGGCCAGACTCTGTTGAGCAGTGTGTCGGGAGAGAACAGTTCGCGCGGATGCTTCATCAAAAATTCGAGCAGAGCCAATTCTTTCGGCAGCAGGGAGACCTTCTTATTGCCGATGCGCAGCACGCCAGCCTTTCTGTCCAGTTCGAAGCGGTCGTGCCTGACGTTCTCGTCTGCCTGTCCGTGTGGGCGTCGCAAGAGGGCGGAAATGCGTGCTGTCAGCTCTCGAGCGTGGAAAGGTTTCGTCAAGTAGTCATCAGCGCCGGTATCAAAACCGGTTACCTTGTCGGTAATGTCGGAGCGTCCGGTGAGCATCAGTATAGGAGCGGCGCCGCCGGCGTCTCGGTACTCTTTGAGAATGTCGATTCCCTTGCAGCCGGGCAATTCCCAGTCGAGAACAATGATGTCGTAATCGTAGGTTTTTACTCGCGTGCGGGCGTCTGTGCCGTCACTTACGACCTCACACTGATGTTTTTCTCGAGTAAGCCATCCCTGAATGATTTCAGCGAGGGCGGCGTCGTCTTCGACGAGAAGGATTTTGGCCATGGCAAGTGCATTTACTAGCAATCAAATGATAGCTCACTCAAGCCGGTTCGGCATTGATGATGAACCAGAAAGTGCTGCCCTTGCCTTCCTCGGAGTCGACTCCAATCGTCCCGTCATGAGCTTCTACGATGGCTTTGCAGATGGACAGGCCGAGTCCGAAGCCCTGTTTCTTGCCGTCCGTGCTGCCTACCTGCCGGAAGCGGTCGAAAACATATTTCAAATCCTCGGGAGCGATGCCCACCCCCTCGTCTTTGACCGACACTTTGCAAGTGGCGCCAAGCCTTTCAAGTGAAACAGTAATTTCCGATTTAGGACGGGAAAACTTGACTGCATTAGTCAAGATATTGGTAATCACTTGAAGCATCCGCGACTTGTCGATGTCAGCGGTTACTTCTTCCAGATTGGCTTTCAATTCGATTTCCTTGGGAATCGCCAGTGCTTCAACTTGTGCCATGCTGGTGCGCAGCAATTCCGCCAGGTCGGTCTTGTTTCGATTGAGCGACATGGTGCCGGCGTCCAGTTTTTCCATCTCCAGAAGACTGTTGGCCAGAGTTAGCATTTCTTGGGCTGAACCTTTTGCGCGTTTTACGGACTTCAATAGGTTGGCCGGCATCTCATCGCCCATTTCAATTTCTAGCCAGTCCAAAACCATTTGTACGGAGGTGAGAGGGGTTCGCAGATCGTGGTTGACCATGGCAAAGAAGTCTTGTTTGATTCTCTCCAATTCTTTGCGCGCGCTGATGTCTTGAACAACGCAATACAGCGATCCTTCTTCTTTCGACCAGGACACGCTCCACGAGGCATCAGCCAATTCACCGTCCTTTCTTCGAATTTTTGTCTCCGTTCGAAACTCCGACTCGGAGCCGACCACCTGGGAAAGCTCTTCGGCGAATTTTTCTTTGCAATCTTCAGCGATCAATTCGATCACGCGTCGAGCGAGAAATTCGTCGCTTGTATAACCCCAGATTTTTTCTGTGGCCGGGTTGACGCTGGTGAAGCTAAGACCGGCATCCAGTGAGCAGATTGCTTCGGCCGCGTTTTCCAGCATGGCGCGCTCGTGCTTGCGCAGCACTTCGATAGCGTCGTGCATCTGGTGATAAACGTGGTCGATTTCCGCTAATTCGTCACCGCCTTTGATTGGTGCCAATGGCGCAAGGCCTGCCGACATTCGGCGTGTGTTATCCATCAGAACGTCGAGGCGGCGCTTGAAATTGACGTTTACGTATGCGGCGGCGGTAATCGCTATGCCGACAATCAAAAGGAGCAGCATGCAGAGGATTTTGACCGAAAGATCGTTGTTTTCTGTAAGTTGGCGTTGCAACTGGGTCTCGTTGGCATTCTCCTGGCGCACGACATCATTTACAAGCGTGTAGAACTTGTTGATTCGCGCCCGGCTGCGCGCGATCAATTGCATGGCGCCGATTTTGTCGCCTTCGTAATAGCGGCTGCGCAATTGATCGAAATCTTCCTGCACGCCGTAGATGGTTCGCGTCAGCTGGAGCCATTGCGATTGCTTTGATTTGGAGTGAGAGGAAAGCTCTTCGATTACTTTTACTTCTGCTGCCGTGCGAAAGTTCAATTCACGTATTTTGCTGTCGTCTTTCGGTATCAATCCGGCAAACTGCAGGAACATCATTTGTGTTCTTTCCAGGTGCATGGAAAGCAGTCCATTGATGTGTCCGACCATGGTTCGCGATTCGATAAGCTGCAAACGAGCATCTTCGGAAGCTGAGAAAGTATGCAGCAGCCAGCCCACCAAGCCAACTTCCAGAACTACCGGCGCGGCAACGAGAATTAATATCTGTTTGGTAAGTTTGATAGAGACTCAGCCTTCAAAAGCGACCTTTGAAACCTGAATTAGTATAGCAACGCTACGCTTGCATGCAGCAAAGGCGACCCCCGTTAAGTGGTCGCCTGCGCTGTGGTCCTTCTCCAAAACTTGTGCCTGGTCGCTATGTTTTCCTGGTTCGCGGGGGATTCAATTGGCTGATGAATCGATCGAAGCGCCTTTGCAGTGTAAAGAGCTCGGCGCTCGTGATCGGTTCACGTGATCGCGACTCGACCTGAGCCGGAATTCTGCGGACAGTTTTGTCCGGCATGAAGGTCATGTCTGCGATCCCTTGCGAATGATTATTCAAACTGGCTGATGGCTCGAACATGGTCACGCGCAAGGTCTCCTACAGCGGGGAAGCGAGGGATGCTGAGAAGATAACGCCCAGGTTTAGTCAAAAGTTGGGCGCGATTATTAAACGGCCCCTTGCAGTTCAAATTACTTAAGATGCGATCTATATAAGTTCGCGCCGGGATCTTTCTTGCGGTTTGGCATTTGCGCAAAGAGCGAGAATCTTGTCTACAACTTCAGGGATGGACATGCCGTCTGTCACCACCTCGATTGCGTCCGGTGCTTTTTTCAAAGGCGCAATTTCTCTTGTCGAGTCACGCTTGTCTCGCTCGACAATCTCCTGCAGCACCGTGTCAAAAGCAACGCTTTCGCCGCGGGCTTCGAACTCCTTCATTCTGCGCTTGGCTCTTTCAGCTGCAGATGCGGTGAGGAAGATTTTTACTTCGGCATTAGGCAGAACAACCGTGCCGATGTCTCTGCCGTCCAGGACTACGCCTCCATTTTCAGATAGACGTCTTTGTTGTGCCACGAGCGAATCTCTGACCGGACCGATTGTGGAAAGAGGGCTTACCATCAGGCTGACTTCACGAGAGCGAATCTCGTAGGTTATCTCCTCGTCGTCCAGAAAGACTTTCAAGAGCGGGCTGCCGTCAGCATTTGTAGCGGGCACCAGGTCGATTTTCGCATGTGCTACAGCACTGGCGATTTCGTCAGGCTCTTCCATGCTCAAACCTTTTCGCAGGGCAAGGACGGTTGCCGCCCGGTACATCGCTCCTGTGTCCAGATACAGATAGCCGAGTTTTCTGGCGGCCAGCTTGGCGACTGTAGATTTGCCGGCACCCGCCGGACCATCAATAGCTACTTTCAACGCCTGCGCCGTCTCAACCATGTTTGGAGAATATCATTTGAAGAGATAAAGTGCGACTCCGATTGCCAATACCAACAGCAAGATAATCGCTGTTGCCAGCACCGGCACGGGCAAATTCAAGCTGTTCACTTTATCTTTGGAAAGATATTCCGATTGTCTCAGAGCCGGTGAGCCGGTCAGTGTTTTGCGGGGATTGCGGCTTTGAACAACATTTTCTACATCCTCTCTCTTTACCATTCCAGGCGGAAAGGATTCATTGTCGATCAGGGGTTGCATGAGAGCCCAGGCCGCTTTATCCGGAATCTTATGCGTACCTGAAACCACCATCGGTGGAGGAATTTGCTCGTCTTGCTTTTCTTCGGGCAAGGCAGGCAATTCGCTAAGTGTAAAATCCTGTCCGAAAACCTTGTCTAGAAGCGCTCTTTCGTCAAACAGCCTGGAAGGATTGTCCGGCAGATGAGGCATTGTTTGAATCAGTTGATCGATTTCTATATGCAGATTCGGCTGCAATTCGATGGAGTCGCCGTGCTTGGCATTGAGCAGCGCGAAATTTCCTTCGTCTACGGAAAGCAGCAATCGCAGCGCTGTATACCCGGTCTCAACGCTGTCGACAACCGATGCAGCAGTTACATATCGGCCGCCGTCAATCGCTATCTTGCCGTTCAAACCGTCGCGCTGTCTATTGATGCGCAAGATTTTGAGACCGGGTACCGGAACGGTTTTTATGCGCACCAAGACGTCCTTCATCGCAATTTGATCTGACAATCGACCTTCGAAAATCAGATCCACGACGATGACGTCCTCGCTTGCTTAGTTTTGTACCTGCGCAAAGGCTATTTTGACATCAGGAGTTGTTCGGCGCTTTACCGGACAGGAAGCCTTTGAGCCAGTCCGCAAAAGAAATTGTTTTTGAGGATGCGGCTGCGGTGCTCTGTGCCTCGGAAAGTTGTGAACCATTTGCGACTAGATGGATAATCTTTGCTACCTCATCTTCTTCAGGAAATCTGCCAAGTTTGCTCTTTGAGAAAATGAGCACGCCGTTGTCTTCTACTTCGAATACCCCGCCGCTTGATTTGACAAGCTCCGACTCTTGGGAAAATTGACTCTCCAACTCGGCTGCCAACCTGACAGCTCTAGCTTGGTAGCCTCAAGCTCTGCAGTAGGTGATTTTGAATCTCCTGGCCATGAATCCTCCTTGATTCCTTGCTAGTGTCCGCCCGGACACCATCATGTTATCTTACCGCCCTTGGAGTTGGCGCGTAAGAAAAGCCATCTAATCGAATAGTACAGGCCGCAGCTTCTAGCCGCCCGGCATCGGATTTACGGAAAGCTGCGGAATAAGCGCTTCCACCAGGGCAATGCCAGGTAGGCTTCGTACTGATGCTTGAATGCGACCAGCTCGCGCTGAGCGCTGATCAGCTCATCCTTCAGCATCTGGTTGTTGTGCTGGTTGGTCTCCAGCAGGCGCATCGAATTCGTCATCTCGTTGAGCATGCGCAAGTCTTCTACGTGCTGGCGAGTCTCATCGGCCAGCGCTTTATGCACTTTCACCAATTCTTTCAGCAGCTGTTCTACTTCCTCGGAGCGGTCGATGATGATGGTTTGATTCTCCAGCCCGTCTTCTTGCGGCTTGAGTACAAAAGCTTCTTTCGGTTTGGCAGTGGGAAGAGCCAGATTCAATGCTTCTTCCAGCAAATTTGGTATCAAGTCGTCACCTTCTATCTCTCCTGCCGGCTCTTCGTCTCTAGTGCGATGTCTGACCTTAAAGCTGTCGGGCGGAATTACTCGCCATTCATCGTTGCCGTCGATGCGGATTTTCTTGGCTATCCAACCGTCCGGAAGTTTGTTGCCCCAGCGTCCCAGGATGCTGCGCTCAAGTGCTCTTACCGAGCGCCCCAGAAGAGAAGAAGCTTCTTTGACAGTGAGAGCGGGGCGCGCCAGCTCTTCTTCGCTGATGTCGTCTGCAATGGATTCCGAGTCGCCTAAATCATCGCAATCCGCAGCTTCCGCCACCCTTGCTTCCAATTCGCTTTCCAGTTCGGCCAGCTTGCGCTCTTTCAATTCCAACTCGGTTGTTTCGACCATCTTCGACCTCGAATTCAATCTGCAGCAATTCTTGCGTAAATGAGTTGCCGGACCTTATTTTACCGGCTTTGTCAGGAGGAACGTCTTTGTATGAAGAGTATCTCAATAGAAAGTTTCTCATCAGTCGTAGCTGGGTGGGCGTTTGCGGCGCCTTCCCGCGTGACTGAAATGAAAAAGAGAAGACGCGGTCCAGCCGCGTCTTCTCAATCAATCTCGGCTCGCTGAGCCGGAATTCGCAAGCAGTTACTTGATCAATCTGCCTTCAACTGCTGCCCAGTCGATGTTGCTGAAGAATGCTTCGATGTATTTGGGTCTTTCTGCCGGCTTGTAGTCGAGCAAGAAAGCGTGTTCCCAAGCATCCATTACCAGGATCGGTTTGAATCCGGCGATGTTGCCTTCTTCATGCAGAGTCACCCAGTGGTTGGAAAGCACTTTGGTGTCCGGATCTTGGAACAAGATTGCCCAGCCCACTCCGCGCATTGCACCGACTTTCATGAAGTCGTTCTTCCAAACTTCAAAGGATGAATAGGTATCAACAATGGCTTTGCCCAACGCGCTGCTCTCTTTCGGCTCGTCGGATCCGCCAGACTTGAGGTTGCCGAAGTAGTACTCATGCAGAACTTTTCCGTTGTACTCAAAACCGTAGCGGCGCTTCAATTCAGCGTATTCCGGAGTGCCGCTCTTGCCGGCTTCGGTCAATTCAATGACTTTTTCATTGAGGGTGTTGGTGTTGGTGACGTAACCTGCGTACAAGGCAAAGTGAATTTCCAATGTCTTGTCCGAGATACCGGTCAAATTCTTGAGATGGGAGAAGTCTTTCTTCTCGTATGTTTTGTATTGCAATTTTGTTCCTTGCATCACACTCTCCTATGGAACACAGTAAGACCCTAAAGATCTCTGGACGTCTGTCTCTCGTGGCTGTCATTCATACCATAAATCCTTTTTCAAGAAGGGCGATTGTTCATTAAACAGCACCTTTTGGCAACTAAAAGCATATTTCGCGTTTCTTCTGTCACGCGTGAATCCCAGTATTAATGCGTGTTTGAACGCAGCGACGTTCTAATTCAGGAATGACACCATATGTGGTGAGGCTTGCCCTTGAGTTTTTGCGGAGCTGAATTATTTATGGAACGAGGTCGGCAAGCCGTTTGCGCGGCTTTTGCCCGTCATCACCCTGGGGCGCTTCCGGCGCGGACTCGGCAGCTGCCGGGTCTGTTTGCGTTTGTTGCGCTGCTGCCGCAGCCGCCTGTTCTTCCGGTGAAACGACCGGTGGCGGGGGCGGAGGCATAAAACCTTCCGGTGGTCCGGCTGCCGCTTCGGGCGCCGGTTGGGCTGCTTGTTGCACTTCCGCAACTTGCTGTTCGTAAGCTTGTTGCAACTGTTCGTAGGCTTGTTGCTGAGGCGCTTGAGCCATGGCTTGCTGTTGCATTTGCTGAATCTGTTGTTGTTGCTCCGCTAGCTGATCGGGCGTGACATGCAATTCCGCCGGCGTCACGGGTGGAAGTTGAGCAGTGGCGTTGGGATCGACTGTCGCATGAGAATATCCGTCCGGCGCAGCGGCCATGTCTACGATGGCGGCCGCAAGCGGACTGCCCGAACCCGTGCCGGTGGCACTTTGAGTCGTGTAGCTGTCGTAAGGTTGATTCAGGAACCATCCCATTTGGGCAAATGCATCTTCCAGAGAAATTTGATTGGTGATGCAGTAATTGAGCGCGACGATGGCTTGTTCGACGCTCACGACTCCTTTGTCCATAAAGTCGTTCAAAGCGAGCGAAACACCCATTTCGAATTCGCCGATTGCCCCCACCTTGTGCAGCATAAGTCCCATGATCTGGGCATCGCGAGTGCCATTCCTTACTGCTTCTTCGATCTGTTGAGGGGTGATTCTTCCGGCCAGTTGCAAGAACTGATAGAGAGGCACTGTTTCAACAGTCGTCTCTTTTTGCGGTTCTTGAGCTTTGAGGACTTCTTCGATAGTGGTTGCGCCGCTGGCTACCATGTTGAGGACCAGCGCCGCTTGGTCTCCGACCAGTGAGCCTGCCGCGACCATCTTTTGTAATTCCAGGGCATTGTTGAGGATGTGCTCGTTAATTGCACCCTGGGCAATGAGGATCTGCCCGAGCGGTTGTTCTTGCACAAGACCCATTTCGACATAGTCCATCAAGTTGGTGTCAGGCATGACTCCAGCCTTGACGAGCAATTCTCCCAATCTGATCGTGTTGTGCAGAGGTAATTGCAAACCGGTCTCGGCCAGCGACTGTTCCAGCGAAATCTGGCGATCACGCGCGGCGCGAAGACCCTGGAGAGCCTGCTCGCGAGTTATTTTGTGGTCTCGCACCAGAACTTGCGCGTTCAGCGCGAATGAAAGCAGAGGTTCTACTATGGCGCCGGTC
>JAIETE010000224.1 GCA_019745505.1 Candidatus Obscuribacterales bacterium
GTTTTTCGCTCGGCAATATACTTGCACACCAGCATTGCCGAGCAAAGCACCACTGACAATACCAGAAGGAAAGTGCTGAGAGTCATGCACCAGGGCGGCAAGGGTCCCCAAAAGGGAATGATTTGCGCAAGAAAACCGTTTGGAGACCAGTCTTTGAAAACCATTTGGCGCACAACTGCATAAATAGCGGTACTGGTGAAAACACTCTGCAAGATGAATTTGTCAGCCCGATTCAACTTATATCCACGCTTCAGACAGTAGAGCAGCGCCAATCCATAACTCTGAGCCGTGAAGTGCTGCACGACCCAGAGCAAATACACTTTGGCCATTACCGGTGTGAAGCCTTTGATAAATAGACCGGCGAAGAGCAGAGTCAAGCAGGCCAAGCCGCCCCATTCAGTGTATAAGGACAGGCGCCGCCTTTCCTGCGCATTTCCATATGCGCGCACCAGAGTGGCGACGGTGTGGGTTTCACTGAGCAGGTGCGCACCGATAAGCACTGCGAATGCCAGAACTTGCAGAAGCGGCTCGCTCATCATCGGCTTTGCAATAAAATAGTGCAGCGCAAAGAGAGCCCAGGTGATTCCTCCGCAGACAAAAAGCAGGTCAAGCGCCGGATGAAGTATCCAGCCGAAGCTGGTCCCTTCATCCGGGGTGGAATTGGACTGCTTTCGAACTGCAAGCAGCGCAGTCAGTAAGGCGTTCGACTCTCGTCCATAGTGACTGCGCCGTGCATCGCTCAGAGAATGAGACATGCTGTATCTGCATCTTCATTGTATGTTCTTTCAAAAGAAGCGCGCGCGCTTTCGACATCTATCGGTCTGTCGATTTCGCAATAGATAGGCTGAGCAAACCGAGTCAATGTCTCTTCTTTTCTGCCGGAGCGCGGCTTCACTCTCGGATAGCTCTTGTACTCATAGTTGAAAGTGAACATATTCTGCACGAGCTTGACAGTTTTGCAGAATAGAACGATTGCACAACCAGCAAATATGAAGAGCGGAGCATATGCGCTCATTTGTCCGAAACCAGCATACGCAAATGGCAAAGCCATCAAATTAGCCATCTCCAATGGCTTGAGCAAAGTTGGCAAAACGACCAGCAAAGGGAAAATCCATGAGACGGCAGGAGGAATTCTGACGCCCTTTTTCGTCAGCAGGATTCCTGCACCAAGGGCGATTAAGATGGCAAGCACGCCGCCCACGAAGATATTGCCGTTCTCAGCAGCCGGAGTGATAAAAGCGACATCAGCAACGCCGCATGCTACGCGCACGGCGGAAGCTTCGCTCATTTTTGCCAGTGTTTGAGCGTCGAGATCTTTTGCTATCGCACCTGCAGCAGACAAAAAGAAGGCAAGCACAGTCGGCGCTCCCAGAAGCGGGAGCTTTTTTGGATTCATTTTCGACTCCTGATATGCGTAAGGGAGAAAAGCCCGGACCATACCAGTTTTTCAAAAGCAGGCGCGCAACGACAGGCTAAATTACCCCGGCAATTGTCAGTAATTACCCTAGGGTTTGCTTTCAGTCTTAGCTTCCGGCTTTGCCGCAGGTGCTGCAGTCGGTGCCTCAGTCTGCGCCGGTGGTGCAGTGTTTGCCGGTGATGGCGGCGAAGTCTGCACAGGCGCAGGTGTGGGTGCCGACTTTCTCATTTCTTGATCAAGATATTTCTTGATCTCAGAAGGAGGAACTACGGGCAGATTTGTTTCAATCTTCGGATCAAGGGCCAGGGCCTTGGCCTTGAAAGCTGCAGCTTGAGCAGCATTATTGTGCGCCCTGGCGATGAAATACTGCAAATAGTTGACTTGAGCTTCATCGGCTCCGAGCTTGCTTGCCGTATCGACCGCTTCCTTGGCTTCGTCGATCCGGTTCAACTCGAGCGCGGCTCTGGCAAAAAGCAATTGCCCGGTGGCGGTGGGAAGGGTTTTCTCGCTTCTTTCAATGAGCTTATAAGCTTGCGGAATCAAGGACGGCATACGGCTTCCCAGGTAAGCCGACACCAGCGGTTCGACATATTGCGTATTGCGCTGGTCCTGAATGAATCCTTGCTGCAATTCATAGATTGCAAGCACGTATTCCTTATTGTTGAGCAGGTGCATTCCCATCAAATAGTGAAGCTGCGCTGTATCGCCGAGCACTTTTTTGGCACTTTCGACCAGCTGTTTCACCCGTCCATAATCACCCTGGCGCACCAAAGCGTCGGCGACCTGCGATTGACACTGGGCCACGATTATTGGAGACGCCTTACTGTCTTCAGCAAGCTTGAGGGCGGCTTCGAACTCTTTGAACGCTTCGGTATTGTCGCCTTCTGTCTGGCGAATGCGCCCAAGCAGAAGATGTACGAGAGGGAGTTGCGGCTCTAGCTTCAATGCTTCATCGGCCTCTTTCTTGGCCTCTGGCGTCTTCTTGTCCAATAGAGCGATAAATCCTAGTTTTGCGTGAGCCCTGGCACTTTGTGGATTGGTTCTAAGAATCTCCTTCCACAGACCGGCGTCAGTGGACCAGGCCAGAGCACGCCAGTTGGAAAGTCCTGCCAGCCCCACAAAGAGAATAGTTATCGATGCGACAACCTGCTTGAAGGAGAGCAACGCCGTCTTCGAAACCACCCAACCAAAAACAATCGCCAGCCCGACCAGCGAAATGTAGTAACGGGCATCCGAGATAATCTCACCTTGGGGAAGGACGAAATCTGGGAATGGTCCGATCAAAGTGAGAGTAAGACCCAAGACAACAGGTGGTATAGAGCGATACTTGTAGGCGAGAAAAGCAATCCCGCCGAAGGCTGCGACGCCAAGCAGAGCCAACGGGTCGGTAAAACCGGTCGCCACTACCAGAGGTGGCTCGACCGAGAGTCCGCCGGGGACAAAGAAGCAGCGCAAGAAATAGGTGACAAATGCCTTGAACTGAGAGGCGAGATACTGGTCGAACGGCAGAGTCGCCAGCCCGATACCGTTATTCAGCGTTGTGGGAATACCGAGCGTAATGGCATAGACGATTGCTGCGCCGACAATTGCAATGATGGTCAAGTCGGACCAGCGCAATTTTACGAACTCGTCGAAGCTCATTTCCGGTGGCTTTGCAAGAATAGCCAGGCAGGCAAGAGCGATAGGAATCGTAATGGCCGCCGGTCCGGAAAAAACAGCCATGACGACGCAAGCCAGCATTGCCGCATACAGAAGAATCATCATCAAAGGCTTACGAGCCACGAATGCGGCGAAGAATAAGAGCATCGAGAGGACGTAATTAGCCCCCACCAGAGCCATCTCACGGCCGGGTATGTAAGAGACAATTTCGGACGCTAGAGGATGGCAGGCGAAAAGACCAGCCGCGGCAAAAGCGAAATGTTCAGGTCTTACGTCGAGGCGTTCTTCAAACTGCCAATAACGCCCCAGTTGAAACAAGAGAAAAAATAGATAAACGGAAGTCAGCGCATGCAGGCTCAAATTGACCATGTGAAACCAAATCAAGCTGGTTGATTTCAAATCCATCGCCAAGCCGACATTGGTCCAAAGGCATGAAAGCGGCGTCAGAACACCGCTGCCGATCAAGCGAGACCAGAACTCATCATTGTTCGCCCCCATCTTGAGCGGCGTCAAGATCAGCTGATCATTGAGCACGAAATCGCCGAACAAACCGGTTATATGCGCGAATATCGCCAGAACAGCGACTACCGTAGCGGCAATCGAAACGGTTTTCCAATCGATGGACAATTCCTGAGTCTCGACAGCCACCGCAGCGGCGCCGGAAGGACTGCTCTCTTTCGGCTTCGGCACGCTTGGAACTTGCGTGGGTCGCGCGTTCCACATGCGAAACATATTCTCGTTTTTGAGTTCGCTCTTGGGCTGCTGTCCGGATGAATCTGTTGAAGGCGAGGCAAGCTCTGCCTGCTTTTCTCCTGCCTGCTTTTGCTTCTTGTTCTTCGCTTTGCTCATTTTTTTATCGATTCGTCAAATCTGTTTCTACAACAATCCCAAACAACTAAACACCAAATTCAAAATGACCTTTGCGGTCCTAGCCGATTTCCTTCGCCATGCGTCCGAGCAATCGACTGAAAAGCCTCGGAGAAGCAAAACCCGAGTCAAAAAACTGAGCTTTATCCTTGGGCAACTGGCTGACCTGCACGACTTCCTTATCGAGAAGAAAGTAAGCTTCATAGAAATCAGCAATCTTCACTTCGTGTTCTTTCTTCGTCATAGCATGGGCTTTCACGTAAAGAATCGCTGTGAGAAAGTTGGCGACTATATTGTTGTATCCGGCGACAACAGACAGTCCGCTCATTGAAGGTCCGCAGAAACCCTTGCTGAAGACTTTCATATAAAGGTAGCGGCGAAGAAATTGATTGATCTCAGGGGACAATTCCCCGACCTTATACTTGCGCACTTCGGGAATACTAACGATTCCAGTTCCCGGGAACTCGATTTTGGCAGCCAGAACCGAGCGGAAGCCGGCCTTCAATACCTTCGGCTCCATGAGCGGACTCTTGTTGGCTGCAGCCCAATTGGCGGCATACTGTTTGCGCAGCAGAGGCCATTCAAAACTTCGAAAACACTGCAAATTGAAGAGCATATTCTCGAAGGTTGTCGGCGGTTCTTGCTTATATCGCTCGATTGTTTCCGGAGGTATCGCCAGACCCGACAATTGGGCAAGACTCTCGCCCTTATTCTTGATTTTGAGGGCTTCCAAAAGAAGCTCTCCTACCGCAATCAAAGTATCGAAAATATTCTTGTGCTCTTCGGACTTGATCAATTCGATCAAGCGAGCATCGATATGCATGTACTCTTCCCAGGTCAGAGCAACTCCCGGCACCAGATTGACATCGTATTTGACGGCCTTCAAATTCTCAGCGGTAATTTTCGACGCAACATCCGACACTTGCTGCGTGCTGCGTCCTTGCGCACGCTCGTGATCAACGGTTTGCTGCCAGATCTCGGCTAGCATCTTGCGCTGATTAGTAAGCAGTTCACCCAGATTGCGAACCGATGCCATGCTGTTGGAGACGACGCTGACAAAAATGCCCGATGGAGTAGGCACAAATGTGTAGGGAAACAGCTTGCACATCTCAGGCTTCTGCGATTCGCCCAAAGATGCGTGGATAAAGCAAAGATTGTCGAAGAGAAACGGGCACGTACCGTCGGGGCGCGATTTAGTGAAATAGGGATACATCGAGTATCCGGCTTCGAATTCTTTGCGCCGGTCGATGAAAAGCTCCTGCCCTTTAAGCTCATCTTTAAGTGCACCAAAATCTACGTCTTTGACGCGCGCATAATCTTCATCGGTCAAACCTACTGCCCAGCCGGAACAGCATCGACCGCACCCCTGGCAGTTGTATCGAATGTCCTCGGGAATTACGAGCGGCAACTCGTCTTCATTACCATGAGATTCATGTTGAACTGTATTACCGTATGTCATGCCGTTTTTATCAAAACTCCGACTTTCCTGATTGAACCCATTCGCTAAAAGAAGGTGGCTCTTTGATTGCCGAAGCCTTCGAAGATTTTGACTCTCGTCGCGAGAAATAATCAGCCAGATGCCGATTGTATGTAGCCATTTCAGCTTCTTCCGAATCTAATTCACAAGACGATTCGATGGGCAGCGCACCGCCGGAAGCGGCAGGGCCGCTCTCGCTTTGTACTAATGATTTTGCCTCATTTATCGCAGAATGTGCGCTCGGTACAATCGCTTGCGCTGTTGTCGATGCGACCTTGACTCGGGCTGCAAGTTTAGAGCGCTTGCTCTCCTGCAGCTTCGGATTATCGATCTCCACTGAATTTCCCTGCCAGGCAAGAATACCGCAGCTCTTTCTGAGCTCGGCAACCTCAGCTCGTTTTGAATAGGAAGGCAAAACTCTGGACAGGTCTAACAAGGCTAGTTTGTAATTTTTGTTGACGGCAAATACCTGGGCGCGACGGAAAAAAGCATCACTGTACAGTTCTGCGTCATGGCCTTGCAATGAACCGAGCCTGGAGACCATCAGCTTTTCAGCGATAGCAACGGCTTCATTCAATTTATTGGCGGACAACGAATTTTGCAAATCGCCGGGCACTTTAGCAAAGAAGTAAAAGCAAGTCAGAACCAAAAGCGAAGCGCTGAGAACGCCCACAGAGAAATAGAGTAATTTACTGTTGCTCTGCAGCATCGAAACTAGAGAGGCAAAACTTGTTTTTTCCTCGAAGGCCGGCTGCAAGCCACCACAGTCCTGGCAGAATTTATCGCCCAGTAACGTTTCCGACTGGCAATGAGGGCAATGCAAAATGAATTGCGCGGCTGGCGAGGAAGCTAAATCTTCGCTCGCGAAAGTGTCATTGAGCACGGTTGCTCGAATTTCTAATTCGTCAACTTGATTGGAAGTTAAACTCAGCCGTGCCAAATAGCCATCCCCACTTGACTTGCGCAACACATTGTATCGGCGGTCAGTTCAAGTTTAGCACCATCCAATCATTCGATCGTTACGGCGCCAGCCGGCTTACCGTGAGGGTTTTCGCGATTCTGCATATATCCAGGAGATGGGTGATAATATTATGGTCGTTGGCTTCAGAGGCGGTTTAGCGTGAGTCAAGAGTTGATCAAAGCAGAGCGAGCGGCGCTCGTACAGTCAGTCAAAGCGCTTTATATACCGCTTTCTCTATTCATATCCTGCGTCATTTCGGCAGGCGGAATGTATATGGTCTTCTATACCGAGGACAAGGGCCCGGGCTATGTATTCCTCGCTGTCGCCTTCACCATCATCATCAGCGCCTTTATTGCCCTGATCCGCTTTCAAAACAACTATCGCGCCAAAGGCGTGATCGGACGCGCGGAAGCGACCGGCCAGGATGAAGTCCTGGATGACGTGGCTAGAAATCGCCAGGAAGAGCCCAATTCCGCAGTCGAGCCGGAAAGAACCAAAACGGCCGCTCGATAGAGCCTCAAAACGTATAAATCCCAGAAAGCCTTCGCCAGTAAGAGTTTTTAGATTTGAAAACCTATCTGGACCTGGCGTTATTCCCGGCAAAACGTGCCCTGGGCGCATTCCTGGAAATCCTGTGAAATACTGGGATTCTGGGCTTCTGGCAGTGAAAAATTATGTGATTAACTGTATATTTGTATAAGCAACCACTACTGTTGACTACCAGCAATTGGACTAAACTGAAATTGTCCCCTGAGATTTAGCGTGTCGGTTCGCAAAAAGCGAATTTGGCCTCGGGCTTGCTGATTTCCAGTAATGGACAAATTACCAAAAAAACAGTCGACAGCTTATCGAGGAGAATAAAATGGACCTTTCCTTATTTCAAAATCCCTGGGTTCTGGTTCCTGTTTTGATCATGCCGGTAGTTATTATCGCGCTGGCAAAATCATGGAAAAATTTGAAAGACAAGTCAGCTTCAAGCAAGCAAGCATAACGACTGCTTTAGACGCAAAACCGTTTTTCAATCAGCGATTTGTTCTGCAGGACCTCAGAGAGTAAGACTTTCTGAGCGATCAGAGCCGTTCGAGTTCGCTGCAATTAGCTAAAGACACTGAATGTAGGCTGGGGTATGAGCACCTCTCTTACGGGTTTCTGCTCGGCACGGCAGCGGTGGGGCACCAGCAATGGTGCCCTTCCGTCATGGGCACGGACGCAAAAAAGGCGATGCCGCGGCACCGCCTTTTGATACTTTGCTCTTTGCGATCGGCAGATCGCCAATGCGAATTTCGCGCTGCGAATTAACGCTTCGAGAATTGGAAACGTTTGCGAGCTTTCTTGCGTCCGTATTTCTTACGCTCTTTGACACGCGGGTCGCGAGTAAGCAGACCTTCGACTCTCAAAGCCGGACGGTTTTGCGGTGCGGCTTCAGCCAGCGCACGAGCGATGCCGTGGCGGATGGCGCCAACTTGACCGATGATGCCGCCGCCTCTGACCGTGACGATCATGTCGAAACGTCCGGCCGCATCAGCAGCTACGATCGGGGATTGAAACTCTTTCTTCAGACCGGGGCGGCCGCCAACATAGTCGTCCAATGTACGACCATTGATTGCAACCTGACCTGTACCGGGAATAAGACGGACTCTTGCCGAAGCTGACTTTCTTCTGCCGGTGCCGTAGTACTGAATAACGCTTGTCATCTGCTTTTTTCCTAACCGCTTAGTCGATGGTGCCTATCTGGGTTTCTTTACTGGTTTCTGACTTTTGGTCGCCTTTACGTTACCAGGTCAAAGCTTCCGGTTGCTGTGCAGCATGCGGATGCTCGGTGCCGGCGTAGACTTTCAGCTTGGTGAATTGTCTGGCGCCTAGTCTGGTGTGGGGGAGCATTCCCTTAACTGCGCGCTCGACGATTGCCGTCGGGCGACGTTCTCTCAACGATTTCAAGGTTTCTTGCTTGAAGCCGTGAGGGAAACCGGAATGTCTCGAATATACCTTTTGGGTTTCTTTCTTGCCGGTTACTTTGATTTTTTCGGCATTGATGATGATTACGAAATCACCCGTGTCAACGTTGGGAGTGAACTGAGGCTTATTCTTGCCTCTCAAGATGTCGGCGACTCTGGTGGCGAGACGGCCCAAGGTTTTGCCTTCGGCATCCACTACGAACCATTTATCCGAAATGTCGCCGTCTTTGGCGAGATATGTCTTCACGAGCGGCTTCTCCAATTCTCTCTTCTGGGCTTCTCGATAGCTGCTTATTTTTGCAGCCGCGGTTCCGATTGGAACCTTTCAGTACTTTTTTCAAAGAGCCTGAGGCTCTCGGGGTATCGGACCACTTGAAGGGTCAACCCTTGCGCCGGTGCGGTCGCTCCGGACAGATTACGATCTCGTCCAGACAGAGCCTCGCTGAGGCTCTCTGGCGCCCGCTTGCCGAGCCCGATTTCCACAAGGGTCCCGACGATTATGCGCACCATATTGTACACGAAGTGATTGGCGCCAATCCAGAATTCAAGCTGCCCTTCACCTAATCTCAACAATTGCACACGCTGAACGGAGCACAGGGGTGAAGTCTCGTCGCCGTTGGAAGCACGAAAGGAAGTAAAGTCGTGTGTCCCTAAAAGGCACTGGGCGGCGCTTATCATCGCCTCCACATCGAGCGGCTGCCGAACCAGGTAATGATTTGCGGCGAGAATCGGGGAGCGCTGCTGCCTGTTTAGAATTCTGTAAACATAGATACGTTCCGTTGCACTGTAACGAGCGTGAAATTTATTGCCTACAATCGCCCCTTCGTAGGCGGACAAATCGTCCGGCAGAATGCCGTTGAGGGCCCAGAGAAATTTATAGAAATCACCATCGAATTCGTCGATGTCGAAATGAGCGACCTGCCCTTTGGCATGCACGCCCGCATCCGTTCTGCCGGAGAATATCACTTTCATGGGACGCCGGCACAAAACAGTAAGACCCTTCTCTAGCTCTTCCTGGACGGTGCGTACACCAACCTGGAATTGTGAGCCGTGGAAGAGTCTTCCCGAATACTCGATTAAGAGCGCGACGCGAGGCAATTAGAGAACTGCTCGATTAGCTTATCAACCAGTGGTTAAACCAACTGGATGATTGCCATCGGAGTAGCATCTCCGCGGCGGCTGCCTGCTTTGAGAATGCGAGTGTAACCACCCGGACGCTTCGCGTAGCGAGGTGCGACTTCATCGAAGACGCGCTTCACGACTTCGCCATCATAGATGAACGAAGCAACTTGGCGACGCAGGTGAACTGCATGCGCGAGCTCTTTGGCAGCTTGTGCATCGCCGTTCTTAGCCTTTTCGGATAAAGCTTTGTGATCGGCGACGAAGCCCTTCTTGCCTTTGGTGATCAAGCGTTCCACTTCCGGACGCACTGCTTTAGCTTTGGCAAGAGTGGTGATGATCTCGTCGTGGCGGAGCAGTTCGGTCGCCAGAGAACGCAATACAGCCTTTCTTTGATCGGCTGGGCGGCCTAAACGATTTCCAGGTTTGCGGTGACGCATAATTCCAAGTCCTTTTTATGTTTTTCCTGATTCTCTTTAGTCTTTGGAAGTCAAAAACTATTTGTCTTTGGGAGTGTCGGCAAGAGTGAGTCCGAATTGACGCAGACGCTCGATGACTTCATCAGCAGACTTCTTACCGAAGTTCTTGATGTTCATCAGATCGTCATAGGTCAGCTTCAGAAGCTCGCCGAGCGAGTTGATATTAGCCCGCTTGAGGCAGTTGTAGGCGCGAACGGACAACTCGAGCTCTTCGATGGAGATGGAGCTGTGCTTTCCGTCTTGCTGAGTGGGTTGGGTCGCTGCCGGAACCATCGGCTTGCCCGAAAGTTCTGCAATCGGCACCAGGTGTTCGATGATTTGACGCGAAGCTTGAGAAATTGCTTCGGTCGCATCGATAGAACCGTTGGACCAGATTTCCATGGTCAGCTTGTCGAAATCAGTCGACTCGCCGACGCGGGTTGGCTCAACCAGATAGCTTACTTTTCTTACCGGCATGAATACTGCGTCGATGGGCAGCACGTCGATAGCTTGTTTGTAGTGGCTGTGCGAATCGGCCGGCACATAACCGCGACCGCGCTCGACCGTGATTTCAGCACGGATTCTGCCGCCTTCAGCCAGTGTGCAGAGCTGCCAGTCAGGGTTGATGATGGTGGCATCAGCCGGGCAGATGATATCGCGACCGGTGACCGCACCGGTGCGCTCTACGTCGAGATGGAGATATTGCGGATCATTGCTGAAGGTCTTAACTACGAGACCTTTGAGGTTGAGCATTACATCGATTACATCTTCCACAACACCGGGAATGGTGGTGAATTCGTGAGTAATGCCTTCAATTCTTACGGCGCTGACTGCAGAGCCGTCCAAAGACGAGAGCAAAACGCGACGAAGCGAGTTGCCGAGGGTAGTTCCGTATCCTCTTTCCAGAGGCTCGATTACAAACTTGCCGTAGATCGATCCGTCTGCGCCCGTTTTATTTTCGAGACACTTGATCTTCAGCGGTTCCATCAATTTCTCCATTGCCTTGCCTTTTGAGTAGCGTTGCTCTTTGCTGGGCGTTTTGTCCCTCACACGCTGATGTTTACACGCTTAATAAACACCGGGTATTGGGCACCCAAAACTATTGAATTGTCGAATTAGACGCGACGACGCTTGGGTGGTCTGCAGCCGTTGTGCGGGATCGGCGTTACGTCTTTGATCAGGGTGATTTCCAATCCGGATGCTTGCAGAGCGCGGATTGCCGTTTCGCGACCGGCGCCCGGTCCCTTGACCAGCACTTCGACCTGTCTCATGCCCTGGTCCATGGAACGCTTCGCTACCGATTCAGCAGCTTGCTGAGCGGCGAACGGAGTGCCTTTCTTGGCGCCTTTGAAACCGACAGTGCCGGCTGATGCCCAGGCGATTACCTGGCCTTGCGGGTCGGTAGAGCAGATGATCGTGTTGTTGAAAGTGCTCTGGATGTGGACAACACCCTGCAACACGTAGCGTCTCTCTTTTTTCTTTGTCCTTGCTTTGGGCGACTTTGCCATGGTTTCTCTCTCTTAGTTTCGATAGCTAGTTAGTTCGAGTGGATAGGCGACAAGGTTCTTTTCGGCATTGCCACAAGACTTGTCAGCAATTACTTACTTGACGGCTTGCTTCTTACCGGCAACCGTTACGCGCTTGCGACCGCGACGGGTGCGAGCATTGGTCTTGGTGCGCTGACCACGGGTGGGCAAGCCTCTTCTGTGGCGCTGTCCACGGTAGCAATTGATTTCAATCAAGCGCTTGACGTTGAGACCTTCCATACGTCTCAAATCGCCTTCGACCTGGAGACCGCCCTTTTCAATTTCTTCACGCAGGCGGGTTACTTCATCTTCGGTCAAGTCATTGACTCGGCGATCTTCAGTGATGCCGACTTTCTGACAAACCTTCTGGGCGGTCGTCTGACCAATCCCATAGATGTAAGTAAGCGCGATGTGGGTTCTCTTGCCTTTCGGCAGATCTATACCGGCGATGCGGGCCATTTGTCCTCCAGAATCAAAATCTCGTCAGTACCTGGGCTTAACCCTGGCGTTGTTTGTGTTTGGGATTTTCGCAAATGACTGCCACTCGGCCTTTACGGCGAATGACCTTGCACTTGTCGCAGATTTTCTTGACAGAAGCTCTAACTTTCATGAGAGTCTCACTTATTGGTTCTTCTATGTGATTACCGGACCAGAGTCCTAACTAGTCTCTGCAGCGGGCGATTGCTCGCGCACAGATTCCAGTTTCCGAGCAGACGGCTGCATAACCCGAAAGCAGGTTGAGTCAAACCGCTGTAGCTACGGATACAAACGACAGATTATATATCAATCTTTGATTCTGTACGTGATTCTTCCGCGGGTTAAGTCATACGGAGTGAGCTCTACGCGCACTCGATCGCCTGGAAGTATCTTAATAAAATTTTTGCGAATCTTGCCGGAGATGTGGGCCAAGACCTTATGACCGTTATCCAATTCGACCCGAAACATGGCATTGGGAAGGGATTCCCGGATTATGCCTTCAAATTCAATTACACCTTGTTTCGTCATCAAATTACCTCGCTGGGACGTTGAGTGAGCACAATCGGCTCGCCTTCTGTCACCAGGATCGAATGTTCAAAATGCGCAGATGGCTTGTAATCTTGCGTAACAACTGTCCAACCATCTTGCTTGAGTCGGACGCGGTCGCCGCCCTGATTGAACATAGGTTCAATCGCTATAACCATACCAGGTTTCAAACGCACCTTGCTACCCGTACGATAGTTGAAGATGAGCGGGTCTTCATGATAGTTCGGACCGATGCCGTGGCCGCCGTAATCGCGAACGATTCCGTAAAGATTCTCCTTCGCAATATCTTCAATGGCGCCGCCGATGTCATCAAGGGTCGCACCGGCCCGGCAAACTTGGATGCCTGCATAGAGGGACTTCTTTGTGTCGTCAAGAAGTTTTTGCAAGCGCGAATTGATTTCACCCACCGCCACTGTCAGAGCGGTGTCGCCGATATAGTCCATTTTCTTGCCGTTATCGCCGACTCTGAAGGTTGCTCCCAGGTCGATGCTGATGACATCGCCCTCCTTCAGCACTCGATTGCGATTGGGAATTCCATGGACGACCTCTTCATTGATCGACACACAGATGGTGGCGGGAAATTTGCGGTAGCCCTTGAAGGTCGGAATCGCTCCGGCATCGCGAATCATCTTTTCGGCAAACTCGTCGAGTTCGCCTGTGGAGATGCCTGGCTTTACCAGCTGGGAAGTCGCCTCGAGAACCTGACCGGCCAACTTGCCGGCTTTCTTGAAGTTCTCGATTTCTACATCTGTGGTCACTATCATTGCGTCGGAACTCCGATGTTCTCTCTTAGGCAGTCACTTTGAGCGATTGCAGTATGTTGTTGAAAATGACGTCCTGATCGCCTTCGCCCTGGATTGTGACCAGGACTTTCTTTTGCGTGTAGTAGTCGATCAGAGGTTCGGTCTGCTCACGGTAAGTATTCAATCTTGCCTTGACCAGCTCTTCTTTGTCGTCAGCACGCTGACTCAAATCGGAACCGCAAACATCGCATTTGCCTTCAGCCTTGGGCGGTGCAAACTTGACGTGATAGACAGCGGCGCAGGCTTTGTTGCTGCAAGTCCAGCGTCCGCAAATACGTTCGGTTAGAAGGCTATCATCGACTTCAAGATTGATTACCGTGCTGAGATTGCTGTTCAAAGAGCCGAGCAATTCGTCAAGGCTCTTCGCCTGAGCCAGGTTGCGCGGGAAGCCGTCGAGGATGTAGCCGCCCTTGCATGCCGGCGAACCCAGTTTTTCGCCGAACATTTTGATCAAAACTTCGTCCGGCACCAGAACGCCTTTGTCCATAAACTCTTTGGCCGAAACCCCGGCCGGAGTGCCGGCCTTGACCGCTTCTCTCAAAAGATCGCCGGAAGACAGGTGCGGCAAATTGAGTTTTGCCGCAAGGCGCTTGCATTGGGTACCTTTACCCGCTCCTGGAGCGCCGAGAAAAAGAATACGCATGACTAAATTTCCTTATTGCCGGATGGGAACAGTCCCTGCGCTTGGTATCGCGCAGAGAGGGCATGGGTTTTGATCTGCCTTTGAGTGTCGATGGCTACACCGACAAGGATGATCAGAGAGGTGGAGCCCAAGCCTTGCAAAGTTTGCACGTATGTCGCCTGCTCGACGTGAATCGGCAAGATGGCGATGATACCAACGGCGGAGGCACCGATAAAAATGAGACGGCTCAAAGTTTTCTCGAGGAATTCCGATGTCGGTCTTCCCGGGCGCACTCCATGAATGGCGCGACCACTGCGTCTCAAATTCTCAGCAATGTCTCTCACCGGAATGACAATCGACGCATAGAAAAATGCGAAGAAGAGAATGAGCATGAAGTAGAGTACCGAATGCTCCCAATGGTAGTAGGAGAAAGCATTTGAGGTTTCCACCGAAATGAAACTCCAGGTGCTTTGCACCCAGGTCTGTTTCGTGAAATCGACGAAGCCGGGTATCGGCGTCAACAATTCATAGACGATCTGGAACGGGTTCTTTCCGCTCTGGGCGGCAAAAGACATCACTGTCGAGGGGAACATCAAGAGCGATGAAGCGAAGATGATAGCCATCACACCTGAGGGGTTGACCGGCAGATAAATCGAATCTTCCGGTGCGTTGAAGACCTGGCGGCCTACGTTTCGACGCGCCCCAAGAACTTGCACTTTGCGCACGCCCTGCTGCAAGCAAACAATGAGAGCGATTAAACCAAGAAAAACTGCGCACAAAACAATCACGCCCCAGACCGGCGATTGCCCCGTCTGAACGGCTTCATATGTGTTTTTGATCATGACCGGCAAACGCGACGCGATGCCCAGGAAGATCAAAAGAGAGGCACCATTGCCGACACCACGCTCGGTAATGATTTCGCCCATCCACATAACAAAAACCGCACAAGCGGAAAGAATGATGGTGGTAGAAACCAAAAAGAGCGGACTCGCTGTAAGAACGACCGGCGGATTTTGAATTTTGGTCAAAAGATTAGCCAGCATAAATGATTGAAATACTGCCAATACAACGCAAGCTATGCGTGTGTATTGCTGCAATTGGCGGCGACCCTGCTCGCCGGAATGCTTTTGCAATTCTTCCAGTTTAGGAACTACGACCGACATCAACTGCATGATGATCGATGCAGTGATGTATGGACCGATACCCATCGAGAAGATAGAGAGTTTGTTGAGCGCGCCGCCGGTAAACAAGTCGATCATGCCGAGCAAGTTTTGCGCCAATTCCGGGTGCTTGGTGAAAGCGGAAGGATCTACGCCCGGTATCGGAATGTGAACGCCGATACGGTAAATGGCGATGACCATGAGGGTAAAAAAGATGCGCTCTTTCAGGCCTGCAGCCGAAAGCATTTTGAGCAGATCTTCGGGACCGCCGATTTTGGTGCCGCGCCTGGATTGTGAATCCATTTAGTTTCTGTCCTCTCTTTTGGTCTTCTGCTTACCGTGTCGCCGTTTTGGAAACGACTACCTAAGCGGATACTAACTCAACAATCCCAAAGAATAACCGGCCTTTAGCAAAATTTCCGCCCCGGCCGGTTCATCTCATTTCTTTATTCGTGCAGGCAATTGACCTACTTCTTCTTTGGAGGCTGCTTTGCGCCTGGTTTGGCTTTGGCGTCAGCCTTCGGCTTGGATTCTTTTGCTCCGCCTTGCGGTGCATCAGCTTTCTTCTCTTTCTTGGCTTTCTTCGGCTCTTCTTCGCCTTCGGCCTTCGGCTCAGGCGGCTTTGGCGCCGGCTTTACT
Source organism: Candidatus Obscuribacterales bacterium (assembly GCA_019745505.1). Classification (GTDB taxonomy): domain Bacteria; phylum Cyanobacteriota; class Vampirovibrionia; order Obscuribacterales; family Obscuribacteraceae; genus QKMZ01. Next base: position 15,687 of record JAIETE010000224.1, read on the forward strand.
TTGGGCGGCTTGGGAGCTTTTTTGCCCGGCTTTCTCGGTTCGGGTTGAATCACTTCAATCGACCCGCCGGCTGCTTCGATCTTTGCCTGAGCGCCTTTGGAGAAGTGGTGTGCTTTGACCTTCAGCGATACTTTCAATTCGCCGTTGCCAAGAATGCGAACGCTGTCCGAAACTTTGCGCATCAAACCGAGTTCTACGAGAGTTTGCGGAGAAACCTCGGAGCCGGCCTTGGCGGAATTAAGGGCACCGACATTGACTTCGACCCAGTGTCTGGTGATTACTTCATCGAAATTGTGGATTTTGGGCAGTCTGCGGAAAAGAGGTGTTTGTCCGCCTTCAAAGCCGAAACGCTTGGCTTCGCCGGAACGCTGACCTTGTCCGTTGTGACCGCGGGTGGATGTTTTACCATGACCCGATCCACGACCGCGACCAACGCGTTTGCGGTTGCGTCTGGAACCAGGAGTTGGTTGGATATCACCCAAATCCTTGATTTCTGCTACTACTTCTTTAGCCTTTGCCATTGGTTCTCCTCAGCCTTGCGCCGCTGTCTTGGACATACGACTCGGCATTGTGTTGATTATTAGTCTTCTTTTTTAGCCGCAGCTTTTTTTGCTGGTGCTTTAGCAGCCGGCTTTGCTGCGGGCTTTTTGGCCTTGGCAGCTTTAGCTTTGGTCTCGCCGCCTTCCACGGTCTCTACCGTGACAAGGTGGCTGACTTTGGTCACCATGCCGCGAATCGTCGGGCTGTCGGCATGAACGACCGAAGAGCCGTATTTGCCGAGTCCGAGGGCTTGCACAACCTTTTTCTGGGTTTCTTTCTTGCCCACCATTCCGCGGGTGAGAGTGATCTTTAGCATTTTTCCTTACCTGAATTGTTCAAATGATTTCGACTTGAAAGAACTAAGCGAGCATCTGCTTGATAGTGATGCCGCGCAGACGAGCTGCTTCTTCGAAGGTTCTCAGATTCTTCAAACCGTCAACGGTGGCGCGAGCAACGTTTAGTGGAGCGCGCGATCCGAGAGACTTGGAAAGAATGTCGCCGACGCCTGCCAGTTCGAGGATGGCGCGAGCAGCACCACCGGCGATGACACCGGTACCTTTAGCAGCGGGCTTGAGCATGATGCGGCTGGAACCTTGACGTCCCATGATTTGGTGAGGAACGGTAGTTCCGACCAGAGGCACTTTCACGAGGCTCTTCTTCGCATCGACAACGCCTTTTTGAATGGCGCTGATAACTTCCGAAGCCTTGCCGACACCGATGCCGACTTGACCTTTGCCGTTGCCTACGGCAACTACGGCGCGGAAGCTCAATTTCTTACCGCCCTTAACTACTTTAGTTACGCGGCGAACTTGAATGATCTTCTCTTCCCACTCGGACTGTTCACGGCGCTCTTCAGGAGGCTTGCGCGGACCGCCTTCGCGTCCAGGACCACCACCACGACGACCGCGGCGCTGATTACCGCCACTTTCTTGGCCGGCATCTTCCGGTGAAGCGTTGAGATTTTTGTCTTCTCTATCCATTTGAGAGTTCTTCCTCTTGTCCTTTATTCAGTGATTCGTGGGTGATTAGAAGTCCAGGCCTGCCTCACGAGCGGCATCTGCTACAGCAGCAACACGTCCGTGATAAATGTATCCGCCTCTGTCGAAGACGACAGCACTGATGCCTTTAGCTTTAGCTTTGTCAGCCACCAATTTGCCGACCGAACGCGCAGACTCAGTGTCCCAGCTCTTCTTGCCTTTCATTTCCGGATCCAGGGTGGAAGCGGAGACGAGAGTTTTTTGGGAGGCATCATCAACAATTTGCGCGTAGATGTGCTTGTTGGACCTGTAGACGCACAGTCTCGGACGTTCGGTCGTGCCAGTAAGCCGACGGCGAATGCGCATGTGGCGCCTTGCCCTCAATTCTTTTCTGTCTGGTTTCTGAATCATTGCCCTATCTCTCCGAATTTCTCATGCCGATTTCTTTGTCACCGGCGGTAGTGCTTCTATCGTTCTAAGTCTGAAATTATTTCTTCTTACCAGCGGCCTTACCGGCTTTGCGTCTGATGACTTCGCCCTTGTAGCGAACACCCTTGCCTTTATAGACTTCAGGCGGTCTTGTTTCGCGAATCGCGGAAGCGAGGTCGCCGACTGCTTGCTTGTCGATACCGGTAACTGTGATGATGTTACCCTTGCCGACTGCAATTGCCAGTCCTTTGGGCGGCTCGATTTCAATTGGGTGCGAATAGCCCAGAGCCATAACCAGTTTGGTGCCTTCCATTTGAGCACGGTAGCCGACACCGGTCATCTCGAGAGTCTTCTCAAAGCCATCCGAAACGCCTTTGACCATGTTGGCGACAAGCGTCCGGCTCAGACCATGCAGAGAGCGGGAGAGTCTGTCGTCATTTTTCTTGGTGAGGACCAGTTTGTCCTCTTCCATTTTGATCTCAATCTCGGGGCGCAGGGTGCGCGAGAGCTCACCTTTCGGTCCTTTGACTTTGACATCGTTGCCCTTCAGGTCTACGGTCACACCTTTGGGTACGGTGATTGGTGCTTTGCCAATACGAGACATCTTTCTTCCCCTGAATCTTTTCTTCTAGTTCGTGTTTTCCAGCTCGGTCGGCGCACTACCAAACGTAGGCGACAACTTCTCCGCCGGCATTGCTCTTGCGCGCTTGTCTGTCGGTCATGAGACCGGAGCTGGTGCTGACGATCGCCAGACCGAGTCCGCCGTAAACGCGCGGCAATTTCTTGGCGGCGCGATACACTCTCAAACCAGGCTTAGAGACACGCGAGATGCCCTGAATAACCTGTTCTCCCTTCGGACCGTACTTGAGTACGATACGCATTTTTTGCTCGGGAGAGCCGAGACCTTTGGTCTCGAATGAAGAGATGAACCCTTCATTGCGCAGAAGCTCGGCAAGCGCCACTTTCTGCTTGGAAGCAGGCATTTCTACCGCTTGGGAATGCACGCGCGAAGCATTTCTGATGCGCGTGAACATATCTGAAATCGGATCTGTAACCGGCATTTATACTCTCCTACCAGCTCGACTTAGTGAGACCAGGAATGAGCCCTTCATGGGCCATCTTGCGAAGACAGCAACGGCACAAGCCGAAGTCGCGATAGTAGCCTCTGGGACGGCCGCAAATTTTGCAGCGGTTGTGGAGGCGCACCGAAGGATATTTGCCTTTTGCGACAAGCACCCTGCGTTTGTGCTCTTTATCGATAAGTGAAGTCTTAGCCACTACTACCTCCTGAATGGCATTCCTAGTTCGGTAAGCAACGCCAGACCTTCCTGGTCGGTGCGTGCGGTCGTAACAATTGCTACGTCCATCCCGCGGATGGCATCAATGTTTTCATAGTTGATTTCCGGGAAGATCAATTGCTCTTTGATGCCCAAAGAGTAATTGCCTCTGCCGTCAAACGACTTGTTGGACAGCCCGCGGAAGTCGCGGATACGGGGAAGCGAAATGTGAATCAGCTTGGCGAGAAAGTCATGCATTCTCTTACCGCGCAGAGTCACCGATGTGCCGACTGCCATGCCCTTTCTGACTTTGAAAGTAGCAATCGACTTGCGGGCACGATTGATGATGGGCTTCTGACCGGTGACGGTGGCCAAATCTTTGACGCCGTTCTCGATCGCTTTGGAGTTGGCAGTTGCTTCGCCAAGACCCATGTTCACAACGATTTTCTCCAGGCGCGGAACCTGCAGTTCGTTCTTGTAGTTGAATTGCTTTGTGAGCTTGGGCACTACGTTTTTCTTGTAGTGTTCCTTTATGTCAATCGTAGCCATTGCTCGCTAACCTCTGGATTTGTCTCTATTCGTGGACGTTTCGCTGGTTGGTTTCCAGGGCGTCCACCCCATTAACTTCGGGCGCCTGCGATGCGCCCTTACTCTAGACCTTCGCGTTTTCTGAATTCGGCACGCACCGGTTTTTTCGACTGCGCCGAATACAGCATTACTTTGGAGGCGAAGATGGGGGCTTCCTGTCTGACCAGGGTCGACTTGCCGGCGCCCATTTTCGGCTTGATTACGGTAGAAAGCATGTTGACGCCTTCAACCAGGATTTTGCCTTGCTCAGGGAAAACGGCAGTTACTTTGCCGGTCGTTCCTTTATAAGCATTGCGCTCGTCCAAACGCTTGGTGACTTTAGGGTCGCGCTTGGGGTCTTTCTTCTTCGGTCCCGACATGAGCATTACCATGTCGCCGCGCTTCACATGAATCTTCGGCGTCAGGTTGGTCGCTGTCGTTTTCACAAGAGCGCGAGACAAGACGGTGGTGCCGCCCATCTTCACTTTCTTGGAAACGGGACTGTTGGAATAACGTACTGAACTTCTCGATTGGCCTGCCATCTCACATTACCTCGGGTGCCAGAGAGATTATCTTGGTGAATGCCTTGTCCCGAAGTTCGCGAGCAATCGGTCCGAAAACGCGCGTACCTTTGGGGTTGCCGTCTTTGTTGATGATGACGGCTGCATTGTCGTCAAAACGGATGGTGGAGCCATCTTCACGCTTAACGTGGTTGCGGACTCTGACCACAACAGCTCTTACTACTTCCGATTTTTTGACTGGCATATTGGGGAGAGCATCTTTGACGGTAGCGACGATAACGTCACCGACCGAAGCGTAACGGCGGTTGCCGCCGCCCAAAACGCGAATGCAGAGAAGCTCGCGGGCACCGGTGTTATCGGCGCAATTCAAACGTGTTTCTTGCTGAATCATTTGACTTAGACCTCACTTCCCTTAGGCAGCGCGGAAATTGCTTTCTCAGTAATTTCCACTACCAGCCAGCGCTTTTCTCTGGACAGCGGGCGGCATTCTTGAATGCGCACCTTGTCGCCGATGCCGCACTTGTTCTCAGCATCGTGAGCTTTGAACTTGTGGGTTCTGGCAATTTGCTTTTCGTATTTTGGATGCGGAAAGCGGTTCTCAACAGCGACGACAACGGTTTTGTCCATCTTGTTGGAGACTACTTTTCCTACCAGTTCCTTTCTCGGCATTTTAATTGCGCTCCGTCCCTATCTATACTTCTGATCTGCCGGCGCCTCGCGCCGATTCTACTTATAAAACCGCTGCCTAAGCAGTTTTTCCGGTTTCTTTTTCTGATTCGATTGTGAGCAAACGAGCAAGTTTCTTGCGCGCCGTTCTCAATTTCGCTGGGCTTTCCAACTTTCTGATCGCCAGTTGAAAGCGCAATTCGACAATCTCTTTGCGGGTTTCAACGATATGCGTTTTGATATCTTCAGCGGAAAGTTCTCTAATTTCTTTGGTTCTCATGGCCATTTCCCTTTTAGGTTTCTCTGAACATCACAATTAAGGATGTCTCGAAACTACGCGGCATTTGATTGGCAATTTTTGAGCAGCCAGTTCAAGCGCATGGTACGCATCTTTTTCAGCGACACCAGACATCTCGAACATGATGCGACCCGGCTTGGTCACAGCAACCCAGAATTCCGGTGCGCCTTTTCCGGAACCCATACGGGTTTCAGCTGGCTTTTTGGAAACTGATTTATCTGGAAATACTCTGATCCACATTTGACCGCCCCGCTTAACGGATCTGGTCATTGCTTTTCTGGCCGCTTCGATTTGTCTCGATGTGATCCAAGCCGGTTCAAGAGCTTGCAGCCCGTATTCGCCGAATTGAACTTCG